>NZ_JAVRCB010000013.1:134782-184519 GCF_034530955.1 Nostoc sp. DedQUE05
TGGAGTACCTCAACACGACTTTGGAGTACCTCAACACGACTTTGGAGTACTTCAACACGACTTGGGAGTACCTCAACACGACTTCGAGGTATCTGTTGCTTATATAGCAATACAGTTCAGTTAAGCGTTTCTTCCTTCTCTTTGCGTTCTTTGCGTCCTTGGCGGTTCGTTAAAAAAATTGACTTTGGCAAAAAAGGATTTTAGCCTTAACCCAAGCGTATTGGCTTATATAGCAGTCCTAAATCATTCGTGAGAATTTGAGATCGTTTTAATCCCCCTGCCCTTAGTAAAAGGGGATGGTCTACCACTTCTTCTAAGATATAAAGTTAAGTTGAACGCAACACGAACAAGGATCGAATGTTGGGTTTCGTTCCTCAACCCAACGTACAGAATATTATAGTGTTTAACCTAACCTGATATAAGTTAATGCTGCAAATTACTCAAGTTGCATTCAGGCGTAGGCTGATAGGCGCGATCGCTCTGCCAATTATCCTGTTATTGTCATTGTCAGGAGTTTCAATCTGGCAAATTAACCGCCTGCTCAAGGCTATGCAATGGGTCGATCACACTAATCAAGTCATTGCCAGAGCAAATGGCTTACAAAAACTGTTACTGGATCTAGAGACAGGAGTACGTGGATACCAGATTACAAGTAAGCCAGAATTTCTTGAACCTTATCAGCAAGCTAACTCTACCATTAATAATACTTTTGATGAGTTGGGTGATTTAGTTTCAGATAATCCCCAACAAAATCAACGCTTAAGGCAAATCAAGGCAGAGGAAACAGGCTGGAAGAACTCTATTTCTCAAGCGATCGCCCGCAAACAAAGAGGTGAAGCTGAACCCCTATCAGCAATTGAGGTTCGCAAACAGCACATGGACGTGATGCGAAATCAAATTACCGATCTTATTGCTACTGAAGAGCAGCTACGGTATCAGCGCAACCAAGCAGTCCAACAGACTACTGAGCGAGTCATTTTTACTAGCATAATCCTGTCACTTGCTGCTGGTGGCATCCTTGCCTTTTATATTCGGCGGCAAATTTCCCATGTGTCTGACAATTATGAGAATGCTCTCAAAACTGCCCAAGTACAAACTGAAAATGTTCAGCTTTCTGCCCAAAGACTTGCTGCTTTACATAATATTGACCGGGCAATTCTAGCAGCTGAGTCGATCAAATCTCTAATCCGAAGTGCGCTGACACAAATGCGTCAGTTAGTACCCTATGAGCAAGCATTTGTTGCCTTGTTTAATTTTGAGGCAGGTACAGCTGAGATTGTCGCAGGCAGCAGCACTAGAGAATTACAACCGCTTGAAGGCACAAAGATGTCAGTATCAGACTTTGCGCCTGAGCAAAGCTTACGGCAAAACCTTAGTTATGTTAGAGACTTGACAAATGTTGAGCTTTACCCACCTGTTTTAGCACGGTTGCATTTGGCAGGAATGCGTTGTTGTCTGCGGATTCCGATGTTAGTTGAAGAAACGCTGCTAGGAGAACTCAACTTAGCGGCGACTCAGACAGCTGTTTTTGATGCTCAAGCACAAGATGTTGTGGTTGAGGTGGCGGCTCAGTTAGCGATCGCTATCCAACAATCTTTGCTACGGGAACAACTTCAAAATTACGCTTTGGAACTAGAACAGCGTGTTGCCGAGCGCACTGCACAGTTGCAAGAAACCAATCAAGAGCTAGAAGCCTTTACTTACACGATATCGCACGATTTACGCGCACCGTTACGTACTATGCAAGGCTTTGCTCAGGCATTGCAAGAAGATTACACAGACAAACTAGACTCGGTTGGGCAAGAATACATTCAATATATTACAGAGGGTGCAGTCCAAATGGACACCCTAATTTCCGATCTGCTGGCATACAGCCGCCTCAGCCGTTCCCAAATTCAAATACAAAAAGTTGATTTAACTAATGTTGTCGAAGAAGCTTTAAAACAACTCAGCAAACAACTTCAAGAACAGCTTGCACAAGTTACGGTGGCAAAACCTTTGCCGCTAGTGATGGCTCATCGCTTTACGCTTGTTCAGGTAGTAACCAATTTACTCAGCAATGCGATGAAATTTGTGCAGCCTGGAATACACCCAAAAGTACATATCTATGCACAGGAACAGCAAGATTCGATCCAATTATCGATTGTGGACAATGGTATTGGCATTGCGCCAGAACATCAAGAGCGCATTTTTCGGGTGTTTGAACGACTACATGGCGTTGAAATCTATCCAGGTACTGGTATTGGTTTAGCGATCGTCCGCAAAGGATTAGAGCGAATGAACGGTCGAGCCGGAGTAGAATCGCAATTAGGTACTGGTAGTCGCTTTTGGATTGCCCTGCCAAAAGCCCTTCCTCACAGTAATGATACGAATGACGCAAGTACTACGCATTCTGATAATTGATGATAATCCAGGCGATCGCGCCTTAACGATCCGAGAACTGAGGCGAGAATTTCCGCATTTTCAACCTCAAGAAATTCGCGAAGCCTCTAGCTTTGCTAGTGCAGTAGCAGCAGGTGAATTCGATTTGGTTATTACCGACTATCAACTGGGCTGGAGTACTGGATTAGAAGTTTTATATACAATTAAGCAACAGTATCCAAACTGTCCAGTGATTATGTTTACTAATACAGGTAGTGAAGAAATTGCGGTAGAGGCAATGAAGTCTGGGCTAGATGATTACGTCCTCAAGTTACCCAACCGCTACATTCGCGTACCAGCTGCTGTGCGACTTGCATTAGAACGAGCAGAAATCAAACGACGAGCTACCTTACTTGAAATCCGTCTTCAAGGTTTGCTCAACCAATTAAAACTAGGTATATTTCGTATTTATCCAGATGGAAATTTTATTGAGTGTAACCCAGCGTTTCTAGAATTGTTGGGGCTGGATTCATTATCACAAGCCTCAGCGATGAATTTATTGAACATCCATCAATACTACTCAATACTACAAGAACTGCCGCCACCTCAACAGCAAGAGCAAGAGATTCAATTACAACGAGCAGATGGAAGACCGATCTGGGTAGGATTAAGCATAGCCCTGAATGTCTTTGAGGGACAACAGGTACTAGATGGCTTAATTGAAGATATTACATCTCGTAAACAAGCTGAAATTGAAATTCAGCAACTCAACCAAACCTTAGAAGAGCGAGTCAGGGAGCGCACTGCTGAATTAGAAGTAGCAAATCGAGATTTAGCGCAGAGAAATCAGGAATTAGCAGTAGCTAATCAAGATTTAGAAGCATTTAGTTATTCAATTTCCCACGATCTGCGAGAACCATTACGTGCTATCCAAGCGTTTGGTTCAATCCTCTTAGAGAACCAGGATAGTGAATCTAACCTAGAAAACCAACAAAACTATTTGCAGCGCATTATTACAAGTACACAGCAAGCAGACAAGCTTGTTCAAGATTTGCTTGAATACAGTCGCCTTAGCCGGACTGAAATGCCATTACAATCTATTAACTTATCTTTATTGATGATACAAATACTGAGACAGCTAGAATTAGAGATAACACAGCGACAGGCGAGAGTGCAAGTTGAAGAGCCTTTAGCTGAAGTTACGGGAAACCCTACTATTTTGATTCAAGTAGTTACCAATTTGCTAACCAATGCGATTAAATTTGTTGCACCGGAAGTTCAACCTCAGTTACGGATATGGACTGAAAAACGTAATCAATTGGTTCGCTTATGGGTACAAGACAATGGCATTGGTATTGAGGAAACACACCATAAACGCATTTTCAATGTTTTTGAGCGCCTACACAGCTATGAAGTTTATCCTGGTAGTGGTATCGGTTTAGCAATTGTCCGCAAAGGAGTCGAACGTATGGGTGGACAAGTTGGTGTAGAATCCCAACCTGGACAAGGAAGCCGATTTTGGATAGATTTACCTATAGTTATAGATGTAAATCCCTAAAATTTTTCAATCCTCTTGATTACGGGCAAACATAAAATTCTTTCTACGGTCTTAAATATTTAGTGCAAAACCCTTGCCCTACGCTCTGGGGCACACAGTAAGTTTTGAAAAACTGTCTTTCCCCCTGCCCCCTGCCTCACTTCGGCTACGCTCAGTGACCACCTGCCCCCTGCCTTTGCCTTTAATGACAAAAATTTCATGAGTAAAGAGCAAGACACTATTTTACTTGTAGAGGATAATCACAAAGATGTGCTTCTGCTGCAACGCGCGCTCCGCAAGGCTAACATTGTCAATCCAGTTCAAGTTGTAAATGATGGCGATGCAGCAGTGTTGTATCTGTCTGGGCAGGAACCTTATGGCGATCGCACTCGTTATCCCTTGCCTGTACTAATCTTGCTCGATCTGAAACTCCCCCGCAGATCCGGGGCTGAGGTTTTGATGTGGTTACGGCAGCAACCAGAACTAAAGCGCTTACCGGTCGTAGTTCTCACCTCATCGAGGGAGTACGCCGACATCAATCATGTCTATGACATAGGTGTAAATGCTTACATAGTTAAACCAGTTATTTTTAACGAATTAGTAGAAATTGTTATAACCCTCAATCTCCACTGGATTATGTTTAACGAAAGACCGCAATTTTGAGCTGTTTGAACGTTTTTTGGACTTTCTTATCACTGCTATCCTTACGTAAATATAATTAAATTAAATGTTACGTATTCTTCTAATTGATGATAATTTGAACGATCGCCTACTGGCGATTCATGTACTAGAGCAAGAGTTTTTTGACCTCCAGTTTCACGAAATTGTTCAAGCAAAAGACTTGGAAGAAGCACTGGAGAAAGGACAGTTTGATTTAGTAATAACGGACTATCAATTACGCTGGAGTGATGGCTTAACCGCGATTCGGGCAATTAAAAACCGTTATCCTGATTGCCCAGTAATAATGTTTACTAGTAGTGGTACTCAGGAAGTTGCCGTTGAGGCGATGAAATCGGGATTGGAAGATTACATCATTAAGTCTCCTAAGCACTATGTTCGATTACCCGCAGCAGTCCGCCGAGCAATAGAGCGGACTGAAGCTCAACGTAAAGCAGTCAGGCTAGAATCACGCTTTCAAACTTTGCTGAATAATTTAAATGTAGGAATTTATCGCTTAACGGCAGATGGTATTTTACTCGAAGGTAATCCGGCATTTCTGCGGCTGTTAGGTTTAAATTCTCTAACTGAAATTCCAGCAAGTCAAACCCTTGAGCCTTATTTCCAACCATTGGACTATGCCCAAGTTCTCAACCAATTAAAGCAAAATAGCGAAATCCGCGATCGCGAAATGCAATTGCGACGAGCGAATGGTAGTTTAATTTGGGTGCGAATTAGTACAACTTTTACCCAAGTAGATGGTACAACCGTTATTGACGGCTTAATAGAGGATATTAGCGAGCGTAAACAGGCACAAAAAGCTCTACACCAGAGTGAGGAACGCGCACAGCTTGCCATTAACATCAGTCGGCTTGGGACTTGGCATTATGACCCCAGTACGAACCTCGTCGAGTTTGACAAGCGGATGCGCGAGATTTGGGGCGAACCGGATGACACCGCGCTTATCCCTTTGCCGATGGTAATAGAGCGCATCCACCCAGACGATCGTGAGCGTGTAGTCAACACCATCAGCAATGCGCTCGACCCGATGTCGTCAGGTACTTATGAAATTGACTATCGGATCGTGTGGAAGGATGGAACTGAGCGGTGGCTATTCGCTAATGGGCAGGTGCAATTAGAGGGAGAGGGAGTATCCAAGCAAGCCGTTGGGTTCCTGGGAACCGCACTCGACATCACCGAACGCAAACGAGCAGAGGAACGGCTGCATCTGCTGTATGAAACGACCAGTGATTTACTGGCCACAGAACATCCCATGTTGTTAATGAATAACTTATTTAACAAGCTCTCAGCCCAGCTAGAGTTACATTCTTACTACAACTACATGGTCGAGGAAAAAGACAACCAGCTAATGCTGCATCTGAACAATTATGAAGGGATCTCTGAGGCAACAGCTCAATCGCTGGAATGGATTGAATTTGGTCAAAATCTTTGCGGACTGGTGGCACAAGAGCGGCAGCAAATTGTCCTCGATCGCTCGCAAATCTTCACGCATCCCAACGCGCAGCTTGTCAACTCAATCGGCATTACGGCTTTTGCTGGACAACCGTTGATTGTCCAGGGACGGTTACTGGGGACGCTCTCCTTTGGCAGCTGCACCCGCACCTGCTTTACTCCCGAAGAAATCGATCTGCTGCAATCCACTTGCGAGCAGATGGCGATCGCTATTGAGCGGGCAAATCTGCTGGCTTCAATTCAGCAACAAGCTCAACAATTGCAACAAGCTAACCGAATTAAAGATGAGTTTCTGGCAGTATTATCCCATGAGTTGCGATCGCCCCTTAATCCAATTCTGGGTTGGTCTAAGTTGCTCCAAACCTGTAAGCTTGACGAAGCCAAGACCGCTCATGCCCTGAGTGCGATCGAACGCAATGCCAAGTTGCAGTCCGAACTGATTGAAGACTTGCTGGATGTCTCCCGAATTCTGCAAGGCAAACTTAGCCTGAATGTTTGCCCAGTGGATCTAGTATCGATCGTTCAAGCTGCAATGGAAACTGTACAGCTGGCTGCTGAAAGCAAGTCTATTCAAATTCAGGTGAGGCTTGAACCAAATGTAGGGCAAGTTTTGGGCGATCCAAATAGGTTACAGCAAGTGATTTGGAATCTCCTGTCGAACGCGATTAAGTTCACTGATGTCGAGGGACGAGTGGATATCCAACTCAAGCAAGTTAGCTCTTTTGCCGAAGTCACTGTTATCGACACAGGTCAAGGGATTCACCCTGACTTCCTCCCTTATGTGTTTGAATACTTCCGCCAAGCAGATGGTGCTACAACCAGAAAGTTTGGTGGACTGGGATTAGGGTTGGCGATCGTCCGTCACTTAGTTGAGTTGCATGGCGGAACTGTTCGGGTAGAAAGTGCAGGTGAAGGTCAGGGAACAACCTTTACTGTAAGACTTCCGCTCATGGCAACTCCATCCCAGAAGAACGCGGACAGTAAACCGTCTGAGCCATCCTTAAATTTGCATGGCATCAAAGTTTTGGTGGTAGATGATAACACAGATACACGGGAGTTTATTGCTTTCATGCTAGAGATGTATGGAGCAAATGTAACAACTGTCACCTCAGCCGTTGAAGCTCTCGCTACTTTAACCAAGTACAGAGCAGACGTGCTACTCAGCGATATTGGGATGCCAGAAATGGATGGCTATATGCTGGTACGCCAGCTGAGAGCCTTGCCGTACCAACAGGGCGGGAAGATTCCAGCGATCGCCTTAACAGCATTTGCTGGAGAAATTAACTATCAAAAGGCTATAGAGGCAGGTTTTCAACGGCATGTTCCGAAGCCTATCGAGCCAGTAAAGCTGGTTGAGACGATTACCGATTTGGTTAAACAGAGCCAGTAAGGGGGGTAGGGGGCAGGGGGAGAAATAAAAGCTTAACCCAAGCGTATTGGATCTACAATAGACCTCTTGTAAAAATATATTTTTGCAAGACAGGGAAAAGGGTAAAGGTTAAAGGGAAAGGATTTTGAGTTTCTTTACCCTTTTCCCCTTTGCCTTTACCCCGACTTTTGCAAGGACATGGAAAATAGAACTACATCCGTGGGTAGAGAACTTCTAGCCTAGACAATTGTTACAAAAATAGTTTTGTAGGTATGAAAATTGATTTTGGTGCAACTGCTACTGATTATGCAAAACACCGCGCTGGGTTTCCTAGTTCATTATTCAACAAATTGTCTGAATATGGTATAGGTTTACCAGGGCAGAATATTGTTGACCTTGGTACGGGAACAGGGACACTAGCGCGGGGGTTTGCTGATAGAGGTGCTTATGTAATTGGCCTAGATCCATCAGCCTCACTTTTAGAACAAGCCAGACTGTTAAGCGAAGCTTTGCAACTTAAAGTAGATTATCGAGTTGCAAGTGCCGAGAATACCGAGTTACCAAACGCCAGTGCAGATGTAGTGACAGCTGGACAGTGTTGGCATTGGTTTGATCGTCCGCGTGCTGTCAAGGAAATTACTCGCATATTGAGAGTAAATGGCTTACTGGCGATCGCACATTTTGATTGGATACCCTTAAAAGGTAATGTAGTTCACGCAACGGAACAACTGATCCAGGCTCATAATCCCGCGTGGAATTTGGGCGGCGGTAATGGTTTGTATCCCCTGTGGTTACAGGATATTGGCGAAGGAGGATTCCGAGAAATCCGCACATTTTCTTACGATGTATTTGTATCTTATACACACGAAGCTTGGCGGGGGCGAATTCGTGCTAGTGCTGGCGTGGGAGCCAGCTTAACACCAGAAAAAGTAGAAATATTTGACCAAGAATTGGCGACATTACTCGAAACAAAATATCCGACACCAATTCTTCAAGTTCACCATAGAGTTTGGGCAGCGATCGCCAAATCACCGCTATGAAAAAGTATATATATAGTTATAGATTTATTAGCAATTGCTTCACAATGGGATCTTAAAACCATTCGGTTAACTTGTTTTTCAAGGGGAGATACCCCCAACCATTGGTGTCAACTTAAGGTGAAACCCTTATAAAGGCTTGATATTGAGTCTACTCATATCATGTCCGCATAATTAGTTACGATTCCCATAGTCATTGCACCCCACCCCCAACCCCTCCCCGCAAGCGGGGAGGGGAGACAAAGCACAGCTTTGGCGGGGTGGGGTTCTTCGCGTTTAATAAGCAATCAAGCGGACACGATCTGACTCAGTTTCTTGCAGAAGTCAGTATATAGCGATTGGCAGTAAAAATGGGAACAATATATATTGTAAGGATAAAAACTTTACCAGATAATTTATGCTTTGATTTCTTACTTTATCAAGGTGAAGTTGACTTATATTCTATATCTAACAATAGTTTTATACTCCAAGCAGGAAGAACTATGACACATTTATTTACTCGGAATGACAATAGTAGAAATACTATATTAACCGTATTTTTAACTACAGTATTTTATGGTGGAATCGCACTTAGTGGAGCGATCGCATATCGGATGATGGGGACGAGTGAAGCAGTTAAACCTCAGCCAGTGGTTGTAACTCCAGTGGTGCAAGCGGTGACGGCTTTGGGGCGTGTGGAACCTGAAGGAGAAGTAATTCAAGTGTTTCCGCCTTCTTCAACGGAATCAGCCCGCATTCAACAGCTACGCGTGCAGCAAGGGGATTGGGTGAAGGCAGGGCAAGTGCTTGCAGTGTTGGATAATTATACTCGTCGTCTGGCAACTGTGAATATGGCGCTAGAAGAGGTGAGAGTAGCCCAAGCGCGATTAATGCAGGTACGAGCTGGGGCGAAACAGGGAGATTTACAAGCTCAACAAGCGGCGATCGCTCGTTTGGAAGCGGAATTGAAAAATGCTCAGATGGAGGAGTCACGGTATCGCAGTTTGTACCACGAGGGAGCGGTTTCGGCTTCCCAGTACGATAGCAAACGCTTGGGGATGGAAGCGGCACAACGACAGGTGAATCAAGCCCGTGCTTCTTTGAATAGTTTGGCAGAAGTTCGTCCGGTAGATGTGCAGTTGTCTCAGGCAGAAGTGAAACAGGCAAAGGCAAAGGTGATGCAGGCTCAGGCGGAATTAGCCTTGAGTGTGGTGCGATCGCCCCGAACTGGACAAATCATTAAGGTGCAAACCTTTCCCGGTGAAATGGTGGGGACGAAAGGCATTGTGAGTTTAGGCAATACGATGCAAATGGTGGTAGTAGCAGAGGTTTACGAAACAGACATCCCCAAAATACATCTAGGACAAACAGCAACGATTACCAGTCCCAGTCTCACTAAACCGCTCTTTGGAAAAGTATCTCAAGTGGGTTTAGAAATTGGTAAACGCGATGTTTTAGATACAGATGCCGCAACAGATGTGGATGCTCATGTGGTAGAAGTGAAAATTAATCTGAATCGGGAAAATAGCCGTGTTGTAGCAGGAATGACAAATCTCAAAGTTGATGTATCAATAGGACTTAAAGAATGATTCGACGTTTTGTAATTGAAATTCAAAAAATTCCCATTGCTTGGTTGCAATTGAGATATCAACGCAATCAAACTATAGCGGGAATTGTAGGAATTTTTTGCATTACATTTCTCATTTTTATGCAGCTTGGGCTGAGAAATGCCTTTTTAGAAGGAGCGTTGCAATTACCTTTGAATTTTAATGCAGATATTGTTTTAGTTAGCTCTCTCTCTTCAACTGTATTGCAACCAGTAACGTTTTCCTCCAGACCTTTATATCAAGCACTAGCGTTAAAGAACGTTGAATCTGTCGCACCACTTTATATTACTTCAACCCAATGGTACGACAGAAATCAATCTCTTTATCGTATTAGAGTGAATGTTATAGGCATTCCTTCTAATATACAAACACTAAATCTTCCCGGACTTAAAGAGAATATTGAAAAACTAAACAAGCAAAAATTCGCTTTATTTGACCGTAATGCCAGAAATGAATTTAGTCCCATCATTACTGAATTTAACGAAACAGGAAAATCATCGGCAGAAGTTTTAGCAGGAGCTAATGGATCGTTGCAACAACTTAGAGTTGTTGGACTTTTTGAGTTAGGGGTTAATAATGCTTATGATGCTAGTTTTATTATCAATCCAACAACTTTTAGTCAATTATTTGGGCGGAGCCTGACAAAAATAGATGCTGGCTTAATTAAATTAAAACCAGATGCTAATTCAGATACCAATATAGAGCAAACTGTTGAGCAATTAAGAAAATATCTTCCGGCAAACATTAAAATATTTTCTAAATCAGAATTAATCGCCAGAGAAAAGATATTTCATGAAAGCAACTCACCGATGGGTTTTATCTTTCGGTTTATTTTGATTATTGCTATCATTATTAGTATTTTTATTTTATACCAAATACTTTATGTAAAGGTTACGCATAATCTTGCCAATTATGCAACGTTAAAGGCTTTGGGTCTTAACCACAATTCTTTAGTTTCTATAGTTTTTCAAGAGGCAATATTTTTGGTTATTGCCGGATATATTCCAGGTGCAATAATATCATGCTTGGCTTATGATTATCTAGTTAAAACTACAAAAATATTTATCCAAATGACTGTAGAATCAGGATTATTTGTTTTAGGATTAGTCTGCATGATTTGCATAATATCAGCAGGACTTTCCTTACTAAAGGTTAAAGATGCAGATCCAGTGGATGTTTTTAAGTAAATTTAATTCCTTAATTTTATAGGTTTATGAATCAGGTTATAGCCATTAAAAGGCTGAATCATTATTACCGAGAAGGCAGAAGTCAAAGACAAATCTTATTTGGAATCGATCTGGATATTTACCCAAAAGAAGTTGTTATTTTAACTGGAGCATCTGGTTCTGGGAAAACAACACTACTATCTCTAATTGGCTGTATGCGTTCTGTTCAAGAAGGCAGTCTCAAAGTCTTAGATCGTGAATTGAAGGGAGCCAACGAAATCCAGCGAATGCAAATACGGCGAGGAATCGGCTATGTTTTTCAGCATTTTAACTTACTGGATTTTATGACTGTCCAGCAGAATGTGATGGTTTCGCTGGAACTACAGGATGATTTCACGCCTCAAAAAGCAAAAAGCCAAAGTTCGCAAATTCTGAAAGCGGTGGGGCTAGGGCAGCACTTGAATGCTTACCCAAGGGATCTTTCTGGCGGGCAAAAACAACGTGTGGCGATCGCCCGCGCCCTCGTTCACCGTCCTCGATTACTTCTGGCCGACGAGCCTACATCCGCTTTAGATCGGCAAACAGGGCAAGAAGTCACCGAACTAATGACCACACTGGCGAAAGAACAAGGAAGTGCGGTTTTGATTGTTACCCATGACAGTCGGATCTTTGGCGCTAGCGATCGCATTGTGCGTATGGAAGATGGCAAACTGGATGTGGACTATGAGGGTCAGGTATCTGTTACTTTACCAACCTTAACGGATAAGCAATTAATTCAGTTGATTCCCAGGCTAAAAATGTTGACCTTCCAGCCCGGTGAAATTGTTATCCGCCAGGGTGATGTGGCTGATAGATTTTATATCTTGATTGAAGGGGAAATAGAAATCATTCAAGAGTCTTCAGGTTCAGAATCAAAATTATTAAAAACATTGGGGCCTAATAACTCTTTTGGTGAAATAGGATTACTCCAGCGAAGCAAGCGCACAGCAACAGTACGTGCAGCAAATGACGCAGCGATCAAAGTTATTGCCATTGAGCGTTCTGATTTCTTTGAAATGGTTGTCAATTCAAAAATGACTCATGCACTTTTAGACTACCAGGCAATACAATTGCTCCATCAAGACGAGCAACTGAGGCATGATGAATCGAAGCTCTATGTTTCATCTACAGAAAGCCATGACTAGCAACACATAGACAGTTGCTAGTCATGGCTGATAATACAAAGCTAATTGCCCTTGATAGGTTTGATTCTGGCGATCGCTAGTAGTAACATTTTTGGCAGCCAAAAAAGATAACAATATATTTGTTTTGCCTGACTATAAAGCGAGAATAACTTTCTTTCACTCAATAAAGTAAATGGTCGAACTGCTCTGAGAATTTCTGCAAATTTATCTTCCGTCGCAGATTCAACTGAACCACTTACAAAATAACCTTGTAAATGTGGAGGTAAGCGCCAGTTAATATTAGGATCTGGCTGATGTATTACAGGCTCAACATTTCCCCGCCATGCAACTCCCATAATTTGCATAGTTTGATAAACCATTGTGTTCCATCCTTTCTCTTTTAAGTAGTCCAAACCTTGGCCTACGTCGGGAGAAGCCAAATCATGAAATAAAATTAAAGCATCTGCTTCTGCAAGTTGTTCGCAAATAATTGTATCATTGAGCGGTGCTGGTGCTTCGTGATTACCATCTATAAATATCAATGACCATTTACGTTGAAATTTATTTGCTATTTCTTTTACTTTCTCAGGGCTACATCCTGGTATTAGATTTACAGATTCCTTAACGCCTGCTGATTTTAGTGACTCTGTAACGCTTTCATTAAATAATTGTTCAGATAGCATCGGATCGATTACATCTAACTCTACTCCTCCTAGAGCCAAATGACAAGCTGACCAACCCATCCAGCAACCTATTTCTAAAGCTTTTTTTCCTCGAAATTTTAAGGCTGTATTATATAGAATATGAGCTTCATCTCGGCTTACAAAACCTACCTTTTGCCGTCGCTTATCCACATACCAGTTATGAGTAATATCCCGCCGCAAGTAAAGCCAAAAAGAATCATATTTATTTCCTAAAGTTATATTGGGAAAATATGAATCTGCCTGAATAGTGGAAAATCCTGACGAAACATAATCTCCTTTTGGCAATAAGTTTGCTTTAATCACGCTTACTGTTTTTTCACTCATAAGTTACTCTCTAAGTATTTGAAATTCTAGGTTTTGGGGTGACAATGCAACTTCACCAACTTCTCGAAAAGCGTCATCGTCTCTACAGATGAACTAGTTAATTTTTTTTAAGCATTACGTCTTTTTTTGTAATGCAAAATCATTAATAGCCCAGCAAAATAGTCCAGTATGGGGCTATAGCTCCATTCTGAAAGCGATTTTCCATCTTACCTCTAGGACAATACTTTTGGGTATAAAGTGCTAAAATGCTGACTGTATATACATTTTTGCAGCTTTCGCCCTCTTATTTTCAGGTTTTGTGAGAAATCCGAAAAAGCTGTCTGCACTATTGGCTTAAAAAACAATCGCACAATTTTAGGGAAGATAACCATGATTGAGCTTTATTATTGGACAACCCCAAACGGTCATAAAATCACAATTTTTTTGGAAGAAGTTGGCTTACCTTATACCATAATTCCTGTGAATATTGGGGCTGGAGATCAATTTAAGCCGGAATTTTTAAAGATTTCTCCTAACAATCGTATGCCTGCGATCGTTGACCACGAACCAGCAGATGGAGGTGCGCCAATTTCGGTATTTGAGTCTGGGGCAATCTTGCTATATTTGGCAGAAAAAACCGGGAAATTAATCCCCCAAGATTTACGCGATCGCACTAAAGTTTTAGAATGGTTGTTCTGGCAAATGGCAGGACTGGGGCCAATGGCAGGACAAAATCATCACTTTAGTACTTATGCTCCTGAAAAGATTGAATATGCGATTAACCGCTATGTGAATGAGACGGGACGCTTATATGGAGTGCTGAATAAGCAACTAGCAGATAGAGAATTTGTGGCTGGTGATTATTCTATCGCCGATATTGCTGCCTATCCCTGGATTGTACCCTATGAACGCCAAAGTCAGAATCTAGAAGATTTTCCTCATCTCAAACGGTGGTTTGAGGCAATTAAAGCCCGTCCAGCAACAATTCGCGCCTACGAGAAAGCAGAAGCATTGCAAACTCAGCCGCTCGATCCAGATAAGTCACGAGATTTGTTATTTAACCAGTCGGCAAAGACTATTCAGCCTTGAGCCTAATGAAATTGTCTTGTTACTGTGGCGATCGCTAAGTTAGCTCTAAAGGAGCAACTATGAGCAACAATTTCTCACTATCTTCCTTTCCTGAATTAGAAACAGAAAGGCTCCTTCTTCGTGAGACAACGTTGCAGGATGCTGAGGCTATCTTTGCTGTATTCTCCGATCCAGGCGTGACTAAGTTTCACGATCTTGATACCTTCACTTCTATTAAAGAAGCGATCGCTGTTGTTGAACGTAGAGCCAAACGCTTTGAGCGAGGAGATGCAATTCGCTGGGGAATTGCTCGTAAGCAAAACAACGTTTTGATTGGTTCTTGTGGATTTACGTGGAACCCACAAGAACACTCAGCCGAAGTCGGTTATGAGCTTGCCAGTACTTTTTGGAGGCAAGGCATTATGACGGAGGCAGTGAGTACTATCTTGCAATTTGGGTTTCAAAAAATGGATTTGCGTTTCGTTGTTGCCCAAGTCATGCTGGAAAATATCGCTTCTAAAAAGCTGCTAGAAAAGTTAGGTTTTCACAGTCAGGGTGTAAAGAAACAGAATGGCTTCTTCAAAGGGCAATATCACGATCTGGAGCAATTTATGCTTAAAAATAATACCAATTTGGAAAAACAATGCGACAAATAGGCCATCTGTAAAGACGCGATTCATAACATCTTTACCCAAGAATATGTTGCAACCATTAATTGAATTAGTATTAGCAACGGATACAGGATGATGTTGAGCTTAGTTTCTCCGTTCGAGGTTGCTGACTTGCGCCTGTAATTTTCCTTCTACTTGAAACGGTAGTTGATAATAGTTGTTAGGTTCATATTCTGGTGTCACTTTCCAATCATATCGTTGCAGCAATGTTGCCAAAAAAATCTTCATTTCCATCTTGGCAAACTCTATTCCAATGCATATATGTTCGCCACCACCAAAACCAATTAAAGCAAAGGAGTCTTTTTTATCTTCTTCGCGGGGAGGGGCAAAGCGTTCTGGAGCAAAACTTTCTGGGTTAGTATAAATCTCGCTCATGCGATGCGTTAATCCTTGAGCAACAATCACCACCCAACCGGGAGGAATGCGATAACCTGCGTATTCAATTTCTTTTACAACTCCCCGAAACAGCACTACACCTGCGGGATTGTAAAGTCGTTCTATTTCCTTGAAAAAATAAGTCATTTGATTTAGTTGCTTGAGGTGTCCCAAGTTCAAAGGTTCATCTTTGACAACTGTTGTAAGTTCTTGGCGGAGTTTTTCACGCCATTGCGGACGCGCTGCCAATTCAACCATTGCCCACGTTAAGGATGTAGCAGTAGTGAAATGCGCTGCATTTAATAAGTGTATCAATTCGTCTACGATCTGTGACTGGGCTAAAGCATTTCCCTCTTCATCTAATGCTGCCAAAAATAATCCTAATACATCACAAGATTCTTCTAAGTTGCCTTGAAGTTTACGTTCGTTGATAATTTTTTGTAAGAAAGCTTTCAACTGACGACGAGCATTTTGGGAACGACCATATTTTGTGAATGGTATATCTAACCGTAATAGCGCCAATGCTCCCTGCGTCAAAGCGTTATACAACTGTTCGACTTGCTCAACATCGCTTTGTAGTCGAACACCTAATAATAACCGAATTCCAATTCGCAATGCTAACTGATTAAATTCATTCTTGATGGAAGTTGGACTGTTTTGCACCCAGTTTTCTAGGCATTTGTTAACTTCAGTTTGCATGATGTCAAAATAATTAGCAATGGCTTTACTATGAAACGCTGGAGCCATTAAACGACGAGTCCGGCGATGTTCTTCACCATCCTGAAGCATCATAGGCCGCCCAAAAATATGCTCCATAGCCACTTTCCATCCTAAGTAGGAAGATACATAATCGGCTTTTTCTTGCAAAATTAGTCGATTTGCTTCTACCCCTACCAAAACTGCATATTTCTTTCCTAAAATGCTAGTTTTAAAAACAGGCCCGTAGCGTTCGTAGTTCTTCGCCAGTCCCCATCCTTGGGTAGCAAATAATCGGAGAGTTTCACCTAAAATCGGTAGCCCAAAGCTACCGGGCATTTCTTCGGCTGGTTTTAGTTGTGTCATTTTTTGGACTATGGACTTAAAGTGTGATGACAACTATTGAGTCTAGCTTTAATAATATCGTGCTGTCTCACGCAATCTTCCGAAAACTAGCGTTATCTTCCGAAAAATTCAGTGTAGCTTCTTAAATGCTTGAGGAGTGATGCCGATATATTTGCGAAAAACCTTGGTGAAATGACTTTGACTTTGAAATCCTACTAGTTGGGAGACTTGTATAACTGATAGTTCTCGTTTTACAAGTAAATATTTTGCTCTTTCAACTCGGCATTGAGTGACATATTGATGGGGTGCTATTCCCATTGATTGCTTAAACAAGCTAGCAAAATAATGCGGACTTATCTGTGCGATCGCAGCAATTTCTGCAAGTGATAAGTTTTGGTCTAAGTTATCGTTAATATAAGCGATCGCTTGTTTTAATTTATGTTTTGGTAATCCACCTGTGTATTCTCGAATGATAAATTTCTGCGTTGAGTAACGTTTCAATAAATGCACTGCCAGTAGATTTGCTGCTGACTCCATATACAGGGAACTATCAAATCCACTAGTTTCTATTTCGTGCTTAAGTGTCAGTCCAATTTGTTGAATCAATGGATCGTGCGTTTGCAGTTGTTGGACAATTTCAACGGTATCAGCATTTACTGATTCGTAGGCAACGCGAGTAATCATCGCTGGTTCAAGGCCAAAGTGAATAAACCCTAATTCCTGTTCAAATTGTACTGCTGGCGAAATTTGATCGGCAGGAAAAATCCCTACATCGGTTGCTGCATAAGATTTACTTTGCCAGTGTCCGTTAATTTTTAATTTTGCCTGAAACTCTCTACTGTAAATGGTAATAATGTGCTGAAAAGGCGATGTCTCAGGAAGTTGATAGTTTGACTGGCGATGATAGGCAAAATAAAAACCATTGCAACCTGTAACTGGGCTGGAAATAATTAAAGGTTTGGGAAGAAATTGTTTTAGTTTGTCTGGTTGGGCAGCATTAATTCTAAAAGGCTGATCTATTTGCATGACGACTCACACGCTTTTTTGTAAATATAAATTAAGAGGTGTTAATTCCCATTTTCTATTTTCCAACTTGTTGTGCTAGAGATGAGGAATCTTAGATGCAAACAGGTAAAATACGGTAAGCCCTCCAAATTACCGTTGATTTATCCAAAACAACGCTCAATTATTGTTACTTGTTTGTATAATTGGAAACTCAAATAACTGCTTATGTCAGAACAATATCGTTTTGAAACCCTGCAAGTTCATGCTGGACAAGAGCCTGCTCCTGGAACTAATGCTCGTGCTGTACCGATTTACCAAACGACTTCCTACGTTTTTGACGACACCGACCACGGAGCGCGGTTATTTGCTCTCCAGGAATTTGGTAACATTTACACCCGCATCATGAACCCGACGACGGATGTATTTGAAAAGCGGATTGCTGCGTTAGAAGGGGGTGTAGCAGCATTAGCAACCGCTAGTGGGCAAGCGGCGCAATTCTTGGCAATCAGTACCATCGCTCAGACTGGGGATAATATTGTTTCCACTAGTTTTCTGTATGGGGGAACATATAACCAGTTTAAAGTTTCTATACCACGGTTAGGTATTAAAGTCAAGTTTGTTGAGGGAGATGACCCAGAAAGTTTTCGTCAGGCGATCGACGATCGCACCAAAGCCTTATACGTTGAAACCATTGGCAATCCTCAATTCAATATTCCCGACTTTGCCGCTTTAGCTCACATTGCCCACGAAAACGGCATTCCTTTAATTGTGGATAATACCTTCGGTGCTGGTGGTTATTTAGCTCGACCAATTGAGCATGGTGCAGACATAGTAGTAGAATCTGCAACTAAATGGATTGGTGGGCATGGTACTTCTATTGGTGGTGTAATTGTCGATTCGGGTAAATTTGATTGGGGTAACGGCAAATTTCCTCTATTTACTGAGCCAGCACCCGGCTATCGTGGGCTAAATTTTCAAGAAGTGTTTGGCCCTAGTGGAACATTTGGCAACATTGCCTTTATTATTCGCGCTAGAGTCGAGGGGTTACGAGATTTTGGCCCATCCTTGAGTCCATTTAACGCCTTTCTGTTACTGCAAGGATTAGAAACTCTCTCTTTGCGTGTAGATCGTCATGCGAGCAATGCCCTAGAATTGGCTCGGTGGTTAGAACAGCAAGAGCAAGTATCTTGGGTTAATTATCCCGGACTTCCCAATCACCCGTATCATGAACGAGCGAAAAAATATCTTCGGCATGGCTTTGGGGGAGTTTTAAACTTTGGTATCAAAGGTGGACTAGAGGCGGGTAAAGCTTTTATTAATCATGTGAAATTAGCGAGTCATTTAGCAAATGTTGGTGATGCGAAAACCCTTGTTATTCATCCCGCTTCTACAACCCATCAACAGCTAAGTAATGACGAACAGCTTTCAGCAGGTGTGACACCCGATTTGGTGCGAGTATCAGTGGGAATTGAACATATCGACGACATCAAAGAAGATTTTGAGCAAGCATTCGAGCAAGTTAGGATTTAGTTTTTAATTGGGCATTGGGCATGGGGCATGGGGCATGGGGCATTGGGCATGGGGCATGGAGCATTGGGCATAAGAGGCAGAGGGGCGGGGTGCTGCTCTTGCTGAGGGGAAAACTCTTCTCCCTTGCTCCCTGCTCCCCTCCTCCCCTGCTCCCTGCTCCCTGCTCCCTGCTCCCCTGCTCCCTGCTCCCCTGCTCCCCTGCTCCCCTGCTCCCCTGCCCCTCTGCTTCCCACTCCCCACTTCTAGATATGATCTACTCAGACTTCATCTCACCGCAAACCCAGTTTTACCAGATGACTGTGCCATTTCCACTTGAAGGCGGCGAAGTATTAATTGGGGTTCAGATTGCTTATCGCACCTGGGGACAGTTAAATGCTCAAGGCGATAATGGGGTACTGATTTGTCATGCCTTAACTGGTTCTGCTGATGCTGATGATTGGTGGGAACCTTTATTTGGTTCAGAGAAAGCCTTCAATCCAGAACGCGACTTTATTGTATGCAGCAACATTTTGGGAAGTTGTTACGGCACAACTGGGTCAACTACTGTCAACCCCATAACGGGAAACCCTTATGGCGTATTCTTCCCTAAAATTACAATCCGAGATATGGTTTACCTGCAAGTTGCACTATTAGAATACCTGGGTGTTCAATCTCTGCGGTTAGTAATTGGTGGCTCGCTCGGTGGAATGCAAGCACTGGAGTGGGCGTTGTTATATCCAGAAAAGGTGAAAGCGATCGCACCCATTGCTGTTTCTGGCAGACATTCAGCTTGGTGTATTGGATTAAGTGAAGCCCAAAGACAGGCAATTTATGCCGATCCAAACTGGCAAGGAGGGAAGTATACTCTGGATGCGCCGCCTAACCAAGGACTAGCAGTAGCGCGGATGATGGCGATGTTTACTTACCGTTCTTGGGATAGTTTTACAAGCCGCTTTGGACGCGAGTATGATGCATCTGAGCAGTTTACTATAACCAGTTACTTACAGCATCAAGGTCAAAAGCTAACAGAACGATTTGATGCCAACACTTACATCACTCTCACCCATGCAATGGATCGCCACGATATTGCACGCGATCGCACCAGTCCTGATTTGTCAGATTATGAATCTATTCTGCAAAGCATCCAGCAACCAACTTTAGTTGTCGGCATTGATTCTGACATCCTCTATCCTCCAGTCGAACAACAAGAATTGGCAAATTTAATCCCTAATGCTCAACTGGCGTGGCTGAATTCAACCCACGGACATGATGCATTTTTAATTGATATGGCTGCATTGAATCAACTGCTGATCTCTTTTCGGCAAAGTTTAGATTTCTCAGCCTCCTAACTCGATAATCTGATTTTGTCGTTTTGTAGGGTGTGTTATCGCGTCAGCGTAACGGACGTTAGAGATTTGAGAGTTAGGAATAATATTATGTCTGCTTGATTACTTATTAAACCCGAAGAACCCCACCCCGCCAAAGCTATGCTTTGTCTCCCCTCCCGAAGAGCGGGGAGGGGTTGGGGGTGGGGTGCAATGACTGTGGGAATCATAACTATTTATCCGGACATGATATAAATTCCACAACGCACCTTATTAAATAAAAGCTTGTGTATATGGAAACAATGTAAAAATTATTTTAATTAGTGCCAGTCAACAGAAGTGGCAAAATGTGGGTATTAAGATTAAAACAATTATCAGTAAGCGTCACCCAATCTACAGGTTTTATAGCTCATGAAACAGAGACAAGTAAGCATATACAAATGCACTCAGCGACTTTGGAGTGTTTTGTTAATGTTAGTAATTTGGAATCTACCCCAATACGCTCTAGCAGATGTCAACCCACAGGAGATAAATGCAATTATTCGCACGCGGGATATTGCCCTGCAAGCTCTAAACACTCGCGATTTTTCCAAAATACAGCCTTACTTGCACCCAAACTTCACAATCACAACAGTTGATAATCAGATATTTCACAAAGTTCCTGAGTTGGAACAGTACTGGAATCAGCAGTTTTCCAGTTCCATTAAAGATATCAAAATGCAACTAAAAGGAGATAGTCTTAGAACATTTCTCACTCCAGAAATCGATGTTGCCTCTGGAGAAGCGATCGCATCTTTCTTTTTCAAAGATGGCAAAGCGGCTGATATGGCCTTGCGATGGACAGCTGTGCTGCAAAAATTCCAAGATAAATGGACGATTCAATCGCTACATTTCTCCTCCAATCTGTTGAATAACCCAGTATTGAATGCTGCTCAACAATTAGGGCGGATTCTAGCAGTTGCAGCAGGAGTGGGCGGTTTCCTTTTGGGAGCAGTGACGATGCTATTATTACGTCGCACGACTAAGCCACGAACCGAAAGGATATAGCAAATAAAGTGGGAAGTATTTATCAGTCCAGTAAAAATATTAGCTTTCATCGCCGTCTCAAAGCAACCTTAGTAGTTTTATTAGTCTGGAGTGGCGTGAGTTTACTGCACTGGCTACCAGAAACACAATGGTTGATGCTGGGATTAACGGCAATCCTGACTGTGCAAACGTTACGGATGCTGTTAGCTAAACCAGCGGCGGCGGTGATGGAGAGTGAAATTTATTTACCGTCAGTCTCGATTTTAGTTCCGGCTAAAAATGAAAGTCCAGTGTTGGCTAATCTAGTTTACAGCTTATGCCAACTTAATTATCCCAGCGACTCCCTAGATATTTGGGTTGTTGATGATGGTAGTACCGACGAAACCCCCAAGGTTTTGAAAGAGTTACAAACTCAATTTCCAGCTTTACAAGTTCATCGACGGGAATCAAAAGGTGGTAAATCAGGCGCATTGAATGCGGTGTTTCCCTTTACTCAAGGGGAGATTATCTTAGTCTGTGATGCGGATGCTCAGTTAAGAGCTAATTTTCTCCAGCAAACAGTACCTCTGTTTCATAAGCAAGCGATCGGTGCAGTGCAAGTACGAAAAGCAATTTCTAATGCTAATACCAATTTCTTAACCCATTGCCAGCAGATGGAAATGAACTGTGATAGCTTTCTACAAACCCATCGCATTGCTATTGGTGGAATGTCTGAACTGCGCGGTAATGGGATGTTAATTCGTCGGCAATTATTAGAAAAGTGTCAAGGTTGGAATGAGAACACTGTCACCGATGATTTGGATCTTTGTTTCAAACTCTATTTAACAGGTACGCAAATTGAGTTTGTTACAGTTCCATCAATTCAGGAAGAAGGTGTAACTACTTGGGAAAAACTTTGGAATCAACGCTGTCGTTGGGCTGAAGGTGGCTATCAGCGTTACCTAGATTATTTTCCGCAAATTTTTACTTTAGGTTGGGCAAAAGAAATTGATTTACTATTGTTTTTTATATTGCAATTTCTTCTGCCAATTGGACTAATACCCGACTTACTTTGGACAATTTTTTATAGCCATAATCCAGTTCTGTTTCCCCTCCAGACACTACTTAGCATCATTCTGACAATTGCCTTTATTGCTGGACTTTACCAATTTCAAAATTTACGAGGATGGTCTTTGGTTTGGGCAACAATTCAAGGGTCGTTATACATGGTGCATTGGATTCCTGTGATGATTGTGACCACTTCAAAGATGTGTGTGCAAAAGGAGCGATCGCGCTGGGTAAAAACTGAACATAGGGGAGGAATTAATTGAAGGAAAAATTATTTAGTAAAACAATGTTGTATCTCTGAATTTTAGTATATTTTCATCAACAATCCTTAACCGAAACGTATTGGATAATTCGGGTTTAATAAGCAATCAAAATGTCACAGCTTCTAGACATAACCAAGGGTGATTAATTCGTAGAAGCTGTATTGGCGTTTTTTGAAGCTGAGATGCGATATTAGCTAATTTAATCCATCAGATGCTGCTGTACTTTGGAAACTAGTTCATTTGTCCAGTAGTTGGTGAGTTCGGCATTGGCTGCTTCCACCATTACTCTAATGACTGGTTCTGTGCCAGAGGCGCGAACCAAAATTCTGCCGGAATCGCCCATTGCAGCTTCAGCAAGAGCGATCGCTTGTTGCACAGGTTGGCAATCTTGCCATCCCAAACGGCGATCGCGATCGACAACGCGCACGTTCCGTAATAATTGTGGATAGGTTTGGAAGCTTCGATCTACTAATTCGCTCAAGGGAACACCCGCCTCTCTCACCAAAGATGCTATGTGTAATGCGGTTAACAAGCCATCTCCAGTGACGGCATAGTGACGGCAAAGAATATGCCCTGATTGTTCGCCACCTAGCATTCCCCCAGTGCGCTGCATTTCGGCTTGTACGTATTGGTCGCCAACTGCGGTACGAATTAAGTTACCACCAATTTGCTGCCAAGCTTTCTCAAAGCCTAAGTTGGCCATGACTGTAGATACAATCAAGTTGTCTGGCAATTGTTGGTTTTGTTGTAAGTGTCGTCCCCACAGGTAGAGAATGTAATCGCCGTTAACTTGCCTGCCTGTATTGTCTACTGCTAAGACGCGATCGGCATCGCCATCGAAGCCAAAGCCGATATCGGCGTTGTGTTCTTGTACCGTTGCTGCCAAAATGTCCAGGTGCGTGGAACCGCAGTTAACATTAATGCGATCGCCATCTGCTTCGTTATGCAAGCAGATTACCTCCGCTCCCATTTGGGTAAATACTGATGGTGCTAACCCAACTGCGGCTCCCCACGCCAAGTCTAAAACAATCTTCATTCCCTGAAGATTCAAGACACCGTTTAAGGGCTTTTTCAACGCCGAGCTATAGTCTTCCACTAACTCGAAACGTGAGTAATGCCGTCCGCAATTACTGACTCTAGCGATCGGTGATATCTTGCCACGCAGTCCCGCTTCAATTTCTGTCTGCAAGATTTGCGGCAACTTCCCACCATTGGCAGCAAAAACCTTAATTCCATTGTCTTCTGGAGGATTGTGGCTGGCAGAAATCATCACTCCGCCAATGGCATCACTGATACTGGTGAGATAGGCAACGCAAGGAGTGGGACATAATCCCAAATACCAAACCTCTAACCCTGCTGCTGTTAACCCTGCACTCAAAGCCATTGCCAGCATATCGCTGGAGTTTCTAGAGTCCTGTCCGAGAATGACTGGCCCTACTTGAGCAGCATGGTTACGTAAAACAATCCCCGTCCAAAAACCAACTTGCAATGCTAAAGGCGCATTCAGTAATTCTCCGACTCGTCCGCGAATCCCATCTGTGCCAAATAAGGGATTTGCTGGTAATGGGATTAAATTCAGTCCAAAACTGCTCTCAATCCCTTTGCCCAATCCCTCAACTTCAGAAGTAGAACCCCCAGAAATGCCCGATGTCCGAGTTATAGATGAAACCATATTTTTAAACACTCCACACAATCACACTGAAAAATAAATAGCACTTAAGACTTTATTCAGCAATTTTGACATGCTTTTTCTCTTTATAAATTCATTTTAGATCGAGTCATCTTTACGTAATAATACTGAATTTTCCTTTCTAAAATTGTAAATCTTTGATAAAGTCAGTATTGGTTTTTACTTTATTAGTAAAGTCTCCACATCTTAGCTGATTATTCCTTTTCTGCCGACAATTTTCGTTTTGATTTTTATCTGTATTAGTTCACACTTGATAATGCTATTACCAAATAAGTATGTAATAAATATTACTTTTGGTAAATCGCAAAATTTTTCATCCAAGCTGAGAATGAAAGCAAGATTCAGCTAATAACAACAAAAAATCAAAATCTAAAATCTAAAATTCTGTTCTCTTAGCCTTATCGCTGTGTAAAAAACTACAAAATCATTGCAGCTTAAAAAATTTTAATATAAATTCTCATCAAATAGTTTTAAGGTAACGTTTTAATGGCCTTTTTAGCCGTTAGTAAATCAAAACTCCGGCAGTAAACTTTTTAAAGTTGAGAAATTTAGCATGAGCAGCAATTTAGCAACCAAATTACGTGTAGGCACTAAGAAAGCCCACACAATGGCAGAAAATGTTGGTTTTGTCAAGTGCTTTTTAAAAGGAGTAGTGGAAAAAAACTCTTACCGGAAACTTGTTGCTAACTTCTACTTCGTCTACTCAGCGATGGAAGAGGAAATAGAAAAGCACCGCCAGCACCCAATAGTTTCTAAAATTAACTTTCCTCAGCTAAACCGCAAGCATAGCTTAGAGCAAGACCTAAGTTATTACTTTGGTGCAAACTGGAGAGAGCAAATCAAACTATCTCCCGCAGGTGAAGCTTATGTACAGCGCATCCGAGAAATATCTGCTACAGAACCGGAATTGTTAATCGCCCATTCATACACTCGTTACATAGGTGACTTATCCGGGGGACAAATTCTCAAAAATATTGCTGTAACAGCGATGAATTTGTCTGATGGACAAGGAACAGCCTTTTATGAGTTTCCAGAAATTCCTGATGAGAAGGCATTCAAAACCAAATATCGGCAAACTTTGGATGAATTACCCCTTGACGAGGCGGCAACCGATCGCATCGTTGATGAAGCTAACGCCGCCTTTGGCACGAACATGAAGCTGTTCCAGGAATTGGAAGGTAATTTGATCAAGTCGATCGGTGTGATGCTGTATAATAGTCTTACACGGCGTCGTACACGTGGTAGTACTGAACTCGTCACAGCTGAGTAATCGTGTTGAGATTGCGGAGTATGGTGTGTGGAGTCATAAATTCAGATAGCCTGATGAAGGATAATTCATAGGTGTTTCTGACAAAAGAGCGATCGACGCTCAAAATATTTAGGGGCAATAGCCTTGTGACTGCTTTTGAGATGTGAAAGTAAGCATGGGGAGATTGCCCCTCAATTTTGATTGGATTGGGAATTGGGAAGATAAGTATCTGGATTCAAAATCCCAACCAAATTTTGAAATATTTTCTAGTTTAGTAGTTTACACTACCACATTTATCAGTACCGATGCTTTGTCGAGTTCTGACTGAATCAGGCTGATAACCAGCAAATATAAAATAATAAAATACTCAGTAAAAGTCGGCAGTATTCCAAAATGGAATACGGAAATGGAATTTAAGTATATCGAGTCACGACATCGAAAAAATTGTCGCGATCGAGTCCGATTAATTAAAAACTACGGTAATACGATCGAGTTGTGGTATATTACCACCATCAGAAAATTGTCTACTTGTAAACTCAGAATAGTTTTCAGCCGCTCTCAAGCTTTCGATTTTGACTAAAATTTTGCCCGATCGAGTTTTAGCTGATTTGTTAGCGATGACAAATTAGGCTTTGTTACATCACTTGCAAAGTGAGAAAAATAACCAAGCAGTTTCAATTACAAACGCACAATTATGGTAGATATTAAGTTCGCATACTGGATTCCCAACGTTAGCGGGGGGTTAGTTGTGAGTAAAATTCCCCAACGCACAGATTGGACTTACGAATACAATGCTCAACTAGCTCAGACGGCTGAAGAAGTTGGATTTGAATATGCTCTAGCACAAGCCAGATTTATCGCTAGCTACGGCGCTGAGTACCAATTAGAGGCATTAACAACCGTGTCGGCTCTAGCTCCTGTCACCAAGAAATTGAAATTGATTGCAGCAGTTCACCCTGGATTGTGGCATCCGGGAGTAGTTGCCAAAATGGGTGCAAGTATTGATTTTCTCTCTAACGGCCGATTTGCTTTGAATGTAGTTAGTGGCTGGTTCAAAGATGAATTCACTATATATGGTGAACATTGGTTAGATCATGACGAACGCTATCGTCGTTCAGAGGAATTTATCCGCGTTCTCAAGGGTTTGTGGACTGAGGATGAGTTTCACTTTAAAGGCGACTTTTACCGCATTAACGGCGGTTGGGTGAAGCCTAGACCAATTAATCAGAATCCTCACCCGGAGATATTCCAAGGTGGTAACTCCAAAGCAGCGCGGCGCATGGCTGGCCGCGTCTCTGATTGGTATTTTATGAATGGCAATACCATAGAAGGCGTGAAAGAGCAGATTGCAGAGGTGTCTGAATTAGCGAGTCTTCAAGGACGCACAATTAAGTTTGGTTTGAATTCCTTTATCATCGTGCGAGATACGGAAGCAGAAGCGCATGAAGTATTGCGCGATATTATTGCCCAAGCTGATGTGGAAGCGGTGAAAGGATTTGGCGAAGCAGTGAAACAGGCGGGAGCTTCAACTCGTGAACGTCAGGGAATGTGGGCGAATTCCAATTTTGAAGACTTGGTGCAGTATAACGATGGTTTCCGATCGGGGTTGATTGGTACGGCTGAACAAGTAGCTGAAAAGATTCGCCAGTTCCATGAAGCGGGAGTCGATCTAATTCTTGGTGGCTTCTTACACTACACAGATGATTTACCAGCATTTGGTAAGACAGTAATACCAATTGTGCGCGAACTTAAATCTAATCCTCGGACAGCTGATGAGTTGGTTGGAGTGTAGATTAACAGCAACATACTTTGTCGGAGCGGGTTTTGTGGATTGAAGCTGTTGTAGATAACAGCTATATCTGAACGGCACTAAGAAAAATCCAAAGGCTGTCTCATAGTAGTGGCGATTATGAGTCACTCAATCACAATCAAGGAGTTTTACTATGACATCAGTAATTGATGCTGACCAGAAGGCGCATATTATTCAAGATGACAAAGAAGCGATCGCGATCGCTCACGAATTAGCAGCTGAGTTTGCCAAGGGAGACTCAGAACGCGACCAAAATCGGCGTTTACCTGCTGAGGAAGTAGAAAAGTTCTCCCAGAGCGGATTGTGGGGAATTACAGTCCCGAAAGAGTATGGCGGTGCTTTTGTATCGAATGCCACCCTCGCAGAAGTAGTTAAAATCATCTCCGAAGCCGACTCTAGCCTCGGTCAAATTCCCCAAAACCATCTCTATATGGTGGAAGCAGTCCGGTTAGATGGTACAAATGAGCAGAAGAAGTTTTTCTTTGATTTGGTTCTCCAAGGTAAACGCTTCGGTAACGCCTTCTCGGAAATTGGCACTAAGTCTGTGACTGATGTCCAAACAAAATTAACACCAGATGACTCTGACTTCGTACTCAACGGACGTAAATACTACTCTGCTGGGGCACTATTGGCACATTGGGTTCCCGTGATTGCCAGTAATCCAGATGGTAAGACAGTGGTGGCATTTGTCGAAAGAGATGCCGAAGGATTAACCCTACTCGATGATTGGACAAGCTTCGGACAGCGTACCACTGCTAGCGGCACTACGATTATTGAAAATGTGAAAGTTAAGGCAGAACACGTGATTCCGCACTACTTGGCTTTTGAAAGGGCAACACCAATGGGTGCGATCGCCCAAATCATCCAAGCCGCCGTAGACGTGGGAATTGCTAAAGCAGCAGTCCGTGACACCATCTACTTTGTCCGCAACCATACTCGTCCTTGGGTTGACAGCAATTTAGAAAAAGGCTACGAAGACCCCCTGACGCTCTATAACTTAGGCAATGTCCAAATTCAGGTTCACGCTGCGGAAGCATTGCTGCGACGTGCAGGTGAGTTTATCGACATCGCCAACGAGTCAGGCTTAGAAGAACCCAAGGTAGTTGAAGCATCAATTGCAGTTGCCGAAGCCAAAGCCTTAGCCACCGAAGCATCACTACTAGCTACCAACAAACTGTTTGAACTAGCAGGTACTAAATCCACATTAGAAGAATTCAACTACAATCGCCACTGGCGAAATGCTCGTGCTCACACACTGCACGATCCCGTCCGTTGGAAATACTACGCTGTTGGTAACTACTTCCTCAACGGCGTCTATCCCCCGCGCCATCCTTGGTTGTAATTGCAGCATTTTCTACTGGGGTGAAGCTTTCAGAATTAACATTTACCAGAATGCTTTACCCCTGATAAGAGACTTCCAAATAAAAAAATATCCCATCGCTTTGACGGCAGGGGGGCAGGGAGCAGGGGGAGAAAAAATCATTTTGACTCAGTGAAATTGGATAATTTATTTCTTGGAGTCCCTAAATTTATTGATTTGTCATCCCGTTCAATCAAACTCCGCCAAATATTAGCGGGTTCTTCATAATTTTTCACTTATTCGGCAGATGTTGCTTTTTGTTTCAACTCCTCTACCGTTTGTGCAACACTGATTTCAGGAATTAAAGCCAAGCCTAAACTCAACAATAACGGGAATATTTTCCGGCTTACCATAGACTTTCAGCTTAAAATAACTAAGTCAATCTTCAAACCAAGCTTAATCTCAGTATTTAAGTTTGTAACCTGTAAAACTTCTCATACTGAGTAAATCAGGCAAAAATATGGCAACGAAAATTCCTGTCACAGTGATTACAGGCTTCTTAGGTAGTGGAAAAACCAGCCTAATTCGCCACCTGCTACAAAACAACGAAGGACGGCGTATTGCCGTTTTAGTCAATGAATTTGGCGAACTCGGTATTGATGGCGAATTGTTAAAATCTTGTCAAATTTGCCCCGAAGATGGTGAGGGCGACACTAATATCTTTGAATTAACTAACGGTTGCTTATGCTGCACTGTGCAGGAAGAGTTTTACCCGACGATGCAAGAGTTAATCAAGCGACGAGATAGCATCGACTGCATTTTGATTGAAACTTCTGGTTTAGCTTTACCAAAACCACTGGTGAAGGCTTTTCGCTGGCAAGAAATTCGTAACGCCGCCACTGTAGATGCAGTGATTACCGTGGTAGATTGTGCGGCGGTTGCAGCCGGGACATTTGCTAGCGATCCAGATGCGATCGCAGCCCAGCGACAAGCAGATGATAATCTAGAACACGAAACACCTTTGCAAGAACTGTTTGAAGACCAACTTGCTTGTGCAGACTTAGTGGTGTTGAATAAAATTGACTTGGTAGATGCCGAGACAAAAGCCAGAGTTGAAGAATTGATTAAGCAAGAGTTGCCCAGAGTGGTGAAAATTGTTGAGAGCGATCGTTCTCAATTAGACGCATCTATATTACTAGGATTCCAAGCCGCAGTCGAAGACAATTTAGATTCTCGTCCTAGTCATCACGATACTGAAGAAGACCACAATCACGATGAAGAAATTACTTCAGCTAATTTAATTTTGGATCGTACCTTTGACCCCGAAAAGCTGCAACAGCAGTTGCAAACATTGGTACAACAACAAGAAATTTACCGGATTAAAGGCTTTGTCGCAGTACCTAATAAATCCATGCGCCTAGTGATGCAAGGCGTGGGAACCCGATTTGATAAATTTTACGATCGCCCTTGGAAACCAGAAGAAGCTAGGCAAACGCGGTTAGTTTTCATCGGGCGTGATTTGAATTCTTCAGAAATTGAATCACAGCTTGTAGCTTTATAAGTATACCCTGATTCCTGACTTCTTTGAAAAGTCGGGAATCTATCTCTTGAAGTTAATTCAAAACGAAAGCAATAATAACTTCAAATTGCTAACTCATCACTTTAGACAAATATGACGATTTCTCAACTATTTAATATTGCCAATCTTTTCGTATTGCCATTTTGGGCATTGATGATTTTATTGCCTAACTGGAAAGTCACACGGTCGATAATGTCATCATATTTACCCTTTGTGCTGTTAGCTGGGGCATATTTGTATTTGTTTATCAACAGCATTACGCCAGAAAATGCTCAAGCTTTATCGAATCCTCAATTAGCTGATATTGCACGATTTTTTGCAGACGAAACAGCTGCGGCAACAGGTTGGATTCATTTTTTAGTGATGGATTTATTTGTCGGTCGCTGGATTTATTGGGAAGGACAGAAAACAGGTGTTTGGACAATTCACTCTCTAGCTTTATCTTTGTTTGCTGGGCCTTTGGGGTTACTATCTCACATCTTGACTGACTGGATTACTAAGACATTTTTTCCGAAGTTTCAGCAGAATGAAGGAGTGACGGCAGGAGAAAAAGCTGCGTCATAATCTTACACATAATAGGGTAGCACTGCTGTGCTACCCTATTATTTAGTAGTTACCTGATTTTAAAATCATTAACCGTTGTCGTGTCTATAGTCAGCATCTAACCAACAGCGTGGTAAAACTTCACCTGAAGGAAAAACGAGATTTTCTTTTTTAAAGCTTTCAGGTTGCTGTTCTTCTTGACCTTCTTGGTCTTTTGCGCGAACAACATCATTATTCGGGTCAATTAATTCCTGAATTTCAACAATTTTTACCAATTCGCCACTATCTTTGACTTGTAAAAGCATAGAAATTGCCTCAATGAGTTTGCATGAAAGTTCAAAGCGAGTCTCAACATAAACTCGCTCAAATCTAAACTGATTTTGAACGCGGAGATTCCTTAATTGTTAAAGGAAATTTTTATCAGACCACACAGAAATTACACGAGATTCATTCTATGTGTATCTGTAGAGTTAATATTTATAAAATTGATACTGCAAACATATTCCTCATTCACAAGAGAAACTCGAATCAGGAAATGCTGATTAACAAAATTGTCTAGCCAAGATAAGTTTGTTTTATCTATTAGAAATCGCGTTGATATTTTTCCAAAATATCAACTAATGTTACCTGGCATTGTAGGGGTAGTAAATCGATTAAAGGAACTTCACGTTTCCCGCCGCCAATTTTTACTGGAATCGCTCCCAAGACTTGTAAAACTCGGTCTTCATTGACAGCGTTGGAAGTAATTAAGGGATACAGTTGCTCGGCAACAACTGTATGCAGTTTGGCATTAGATAAATAAAGATGCCATTTGGCAACATCTATATAGACGTTTTCGCCAATTTCAGCTGCTAGGGCTTCTAGTAGTTCTGTGGTGTTAGTCTTAGCCATAAAAATAACCCTACATTAAGAAAAAGTGCGAAATCTCAGGCTTTTTTATATTATGGCTCAATTAACAGGCTAATCCTACTACCAGAAGTTACAATCGCCCTAGCATGAGTAATCCATCTTCAGGTGGATTTTGGTGGAGTTTCGGTGTAGTTAGCGATCGCACTAATATAAATCAGATGTGCTAACACTATTCCCGTCCAACTTAACGTTACCAAAGGCAGCCACTCCCAAGTAGTGTCTTTCAAAATGTGGAAAAACCACAACCCGGAATTAATACAAGCAGCAATCGCCACATGGATAGCAAAATTCATCCGGTCATCAATCTTGCGGTAATCAGGGTCTTTGCGATCGGGTTTGCGAGGCCAACGAGGAGGCATAAATATTTGTTACAGATTTAAATACACCCTACTCATTCTAAGGTTTTTGGTGCAGTCGTTGCTATTAGACTTCTAGAAGCAGTCATAATTGAATTGCAAGTCAAGCACAGCTAGCTGGGTTAAATCCTATGACTATCTTTGGGCAAATAGACTCCGATCTGCTTTATCCCGATAGTGACGGCAAACCAATGGCAGAAAACACAGAACAGTATCGTTGGATTGTCTTAATTAAAGAGAATTTGGAGATTCTGTTTGCTAATAATGACAATATTTTAATTGTAGGCGATTTACTTTGGTATCCTGTCCGTTCCCAGCTGATTACACCGACTGCACCTGATGTGATGGTTGTCTTTGGTAGACCAAAGGGCAAACGTCGTTCCTATCGTCAATGGCAAGAAGACAATATTTCACCGCAAGTAGTCTTCGAGATTCTCTCCCCTAGCAACGATGCCAAGGAAATGGATCGGAAGTTAGAGTTTTACGATACTTATGGTGTTGAAGAATATTATTTGTACGACCCTGAAAGTTTTCAACTAGATGGCTGGTTGCGGCAAAACAACCATTTGAATAAGCTATGGCAAATGGATGGTTGGGTCAGTCCCCGTTTAGGAATTAGATTTGATACGGGGCAAGGAGAGTTAGTAATTTACCGTTTAGATGGACAGAGATTTTTGAACTCCCTGGAACTCAATCAACGGGCAGAACGGGCTGAGTTTTTATTAGAACAAGAACGCCAACGTGCTGAACAGTTAGCAGCATATTTGCGTAATCTCGGCATCGATCCTGATAATCTTCCGTGACTGGGGAGCAGAGGAGCAGGGGGGCAGAGGGGACAAGGGGACAAGCTGACAAAAGTTTAGAACTTCCAACAAGTCTTTCCCCTTGTCCCCAAGTCCTCTTTCCTATGCCCAATACTTCGACTTCGCTCAGTACAAGTGCCCAATGCCCAATAGCTAGCTTATTACTCTGCCGACGAATAATCTCCAGATTTACCGCCACTCTTACTTATTAAACGAATTGATTCAATTTGAATCGATTTTTCTAAAGCTTTTGCCATATCGTATAAAGTCAAAGCAGCGACAGAAACGGCAGTTAAGGCTTCCATTTCTACACCGGTTTCAGCTTTGGTTTTGACTGTGGCTTGAATTTGATAACCCGGTAGTTGGGAATCGGGTATGATTTCGACTGCGATTTTTTGCAAAGGCAACGGATGACACAGAGGAATTAAAGTGGCTGTTTGCTTGGCTGCCATAATTCCAGCCAATCTTGCAGTTGCCAACACATCCCCTTTTGGCACATTTCCGGCTTGAATGGCAGCGAAGGTGGCTGGCAGCATCCGCACCTGAGCAGCTGCTACTGCTTGGCGAATGGTGGGTGCTTTATCAGACACATCAACCATCTGTGCCTGTCCTTGGGGATCTAGATGGGATAAGGAAGCAAAATTAGCTGGAAAATTATCTTGCGCCATTTGGTTAGAACGTGTTAATATAGATTGTCGGTGAGGGCGTGTAGCTCAGTGGACTAGAGCACGTGGCTACGGACCACGGTGTCGGGGGTTCGAATCCCTCCTCGCCCGCTTTTAAAGAGTTGAAAGTTAGGAGTGATGAGTTAAATTTCATCGCTCCTAACTTTTAAGTTTTTCAAGGCGTAGGCATCTGGAGCTAGACCTAGTGCAAAGCGCAGTGAGTTGGATAGGTTTTTGCTTGAATGGGTGAGGAAGAGGATAAGTGCTAAAGAAGTAATTGCAGCACCGTAGCCAAACATATCGCGGTAGCCTACAAGTTCTGCGATAATACCCAAAAGAGGAGCAGCGATCGCAACTCCCAAATCGAGTCCAGCTATGCAGATAGCAAAAATTTTCCCCCGTTCTTGCGGCAGTGAGCGATCTGCCATCATAGTAACCATCATCGAGAACAGTGTACCACCACCAGCACCTTCAGCGATCGCAGCCAGTAAGAAAACGATCGGGCTGTAAGCCTGCCACAGCAGTATTAACGCTAAAACGTAGCAAAAAATCCCAAAGGTAATAAACAAACCCCGCCCTAAGCGATCGCTTGCCTTACCAGCAAATATCCTAATACTAAAACTAGAAATCGCCGCAGCTGTAAAAAACAGTCCGCCATTGAAGTCCACTTCAGTGGATTTGAGGAACAACGACACAAAAGTATGTACAGCACCAAGGGACAAACCAACCAGCAACATAACTAAAGTTGGAACTCTCACCCGTGGACTGACCAAAATTTGCCAAAAGTTGCGAGCTTCTCCCTCTGTCTGCTCCTGCGTTTGCACTGGCGGATTCGTAACTTGTAAAATCCCTAAGAAGGCGACAAAACCCAATTCAGCAGATAACAGAAATAATATCCCGTAACCACTTGTAGCTTCTAAATACCCTCCTAAGGCAGGGCCAATTGCTAAACCAATGGGAGTTGCTAGGGTCATGTAACCAATGATTTCACCACGAGTTTCAGTGGGAGCTAAATCTGCGACTAAGGCACTGTAGCCAGTGGTAAAAGCGGCAACACTAATGCCGTGAAAAATCCGCACCAAGATTAATAACCCAATAGATCGGGTTGCCAAGTAACCAAAGGGTGCGATCGCAGCTACGATCGTACCAATCAACAAGACAATTTTGCGATCGCGTTCATCGGCTAACCGTCCCAGCATTGGGCGAGAGAGCAATAAACCAATGGCGAAACTGCCCATGACAATCCCAATTTCTTGCTTGCTTGCGCCCACATCATCGATGTAAAGCGGTAGAGTTGGTAAAAGCGAAGACATACTTGACCAGAATAATAAACCTGCCGTAAATAAAATCAGCAGGTTACGCCGCAGTTCGGCATTAAATGTATTAAATGCTTTCAAGGTAGATGCAATTTAACTAGTTTTTTGTCATTTGTCATTTGTCATTTGTCATTTGTCATTTGTCATTTGTCTAGAGTCAACCAATATTTACTGTTAATTATTTGCTAATGACCAATGACCAATACTTCGACTTCGCTCAGTACAAGTGCCCAATGCCCAATGCCCAATGCCCAATGCCCAATGCCCAATGACCAATGACCAATGACCAATGACCAATGACTACTATTGTTACCTTACTTAACATTTTTTGCTACCACCTCTCGCACGCGATAGATAGGCCGTCCTTGGGATTCGTGATATGTACGCATGAGTAATTCTGCCAAGAGACCGAAGCAAAACAACTGCACTCCTGTTAGTAGCAGGAGAACTGCTAAAATCAGCAGAGGGCGATTGCCAATCATCTGGCCTAAAGCTAATTTTACGAAAGTCAAGTAAATTCCGATCGCAGTGCCCGAAAACATTGAAATCAAGCCCAATAACCCAAAAACGTGCATCGGACGGGTGAGGAATTTTTTCATAAACAGAATGGTTAACAAATCCATCAATACCCGGAATGTCCGCCAAATTCCATATTTACTACGACCAAAGCGGCGGGCGTGATGACGTACAGGTATTTCGGTAATTCTAGCTCCTTCGATGTACGCCAAAGCGGGTAAAAATCGGTGTAATTCTCCGTAGAGGTTCATATCTGCCAAAAGTTCTGCACGATAGGCTTTCAGCGAACAACCATAGTCATGAATATTCACGCTAGTGGTGCGGCGAATTAGCCAATTGGCAATTTTGGAAGGAAGTAATCGATTTACAGCCCCATCTTGGCGTTTTTGCCTCCAACCACTCACCAAATCGTAACCTTCGTCCAGCTTTGCTAATAACATCGGGATATCAGCCGGATCGTTTTGGAGATCGGCATCTAAAGTAACGATCGCTTTACCGACTGCATAATAAAATCCAGCAGCCATCGCCGCCGTTTGTCCGTAGTTGCGACGCAAAATCACCGCCTTTAAATCAGTACGAACTTGCGCCTGTTCTTTGAGAAAATCCCCAGAACCATCTGTAGAACCATCATCTACACAAATGATTTCATAATTTACCTGACTAAAAGATAAAGTAGAGGCGATCGCTTCTAGTAAAAGCGGCAAACTCTCCACCTCGTCATGTATTGGTACTACCACCGAAACATCTGGGACAATTGCTGAAATCGCCCCATTTTCCCCCATTACCCCTTGATCGATCAACCCACTCCTCATAAGCCTCAGCATCCTCAGCGTCTCTGTGGTTCGTAACTCTTAAAAACTCTACCAGCACCTCGCAGCTGCTGATAGTACGACTGACTAACCGCATCTCCCTGTTCCGAGAGAATATCAATTCCGATCCCATTCCGTCCCTGTTCTTTTCCAGAACTATGGATATAATAACCATCGGCCAAATAAAGCCCGACATGGGTGGCTTTTTGGCTAGTTCCAAAAAATACTAGATCCCCGGCTGCTAATTCTGCAATCGTAACTGGTTGAGTGAATCCTTCCTGTTGATAGGCATCTCTAGGTAGCCAAATACCCACCGAAGCAAACGCCGCCTGCATCAACCCAGAACAGTCATAATTTGGCCCAACCGTACCACCCCAAAGGTAATAATTTGATTGTTGCATCGCTTTTTGGGTAAAGGCGATAATCTCTGCTAGGAGTTTTTTAATCTCCGATTCAGAAAATGTTGCAGCCTGATAAGGTACAGTAGCAGATTGTAATGAATCAAAATCTGAAACAGATACCCATCCCGGATAGTCATCTTCACATAAATACACCTCAACCGCCAAATTTTGATGATTTGATGTTAGCCACAAATGTCTCCCAGATGCAGCTTGAGTTGCTAAACGCGTACATTCAGGAGAATCATATAAATTCAGATCAGCTAAACACTGATACTCCCCTGGTTGTGGATTTTGGACTTCGGCTTCGCTCAGTCGAATCATTTTGGATTTTAGATTAAAGGACATTATCAGAGAATGATTTTTTTTAATAAAGACGAACAACTCGAAAATCTTGGGTTAGGCATTTTAGATGCAACTTGGGCAGCATTTCCAACCTTAGCGCGTAACCAAATTGCCTTGACTTGGGTTGTTTACGATCCACCAGTGCGAGTCAATACTGGTGGGGCGCTGACTCCTAACGCTTTTTGGGATCACCCAGTTCGTGGTTTCACTTATCGCGGTGTTGAGCGGATTTATCCTGCTAGTGTAGTCAAGCTATTTTATCTGGTAGCGGTAAACGAATGGCTAGAAAAAGGCATGAGTCAAATCTCCAAGGAGTTGGAGCGAGCTTTGCAGGATATGATTGTCGATTCTAGTAACGATGCTACCAGCTTGGTTGTGGATATTTTGAGTGGTACCACATCAGGGCCAGAATTACCAATCGGCCCCTTTGAAACCTGGAAATATCAGCGTAATATTGTTAACCGCTATTACCAATCTTTGGGTTGGGAAGAAATGGAGACGATTAACGTCTGTCAAAAAACTTGGGGTGATGGCCCTTATGGACGGGAACGGGCGTTTGTGGGGGAGTTACTAGAAAATCGTAATATGTTAACCACAAATGCGATCGCTAGGTTACTGCATAGTATTGTAGGTGGAGTGGCGGTTTCAAGTACGCGATCGCAATCAATGATGGCTTTACTGAAACGTCCTCTCAAAGATTTGTCCTCTGACGGCGAGGAAAATCAGGTGACAGGTTTCTTAGGCGGTGGACTGCCTGAAAATGCTCAAATTTGGTCAAAGGCAGGTTGGACAAGTCAAGTTCGCCATGATGCAGCGTATATTGAATTACCAGAACAGCGCCCTTATCTTTTAGTGGTATTTACTGAAGGGAAAGCCCAAGCTAAGAATCGGGATATTTTGCCTTTTGTTTCAGGGCGAGTTGCCGATGCGATCGCTAGTCTATGATTTTAGGATTTACGCAGAAGAGATACCCCATTTTTTACTTGTCGTTAGCCATATTTTTGTAACAGTCAAAGTATTGCGCTCACCCGATATCCCGCCCAGAACTTCAGTTCTGGGCTGATAGCTAAAGTCCACTCAAGTGGACTGAAATTCTCTATTTTAGATATGATAGCCATCTATATGGCTGGCTAAAAATTTGGCTTTGCCTAATTGCGGTATGAATCCAGATGTAGAGACGTTGCAATTGCTAGTCTCTACAAGAATTTTAATATCATGCAAAATCATTTTCATACATGAAATCATTTAGTCCTCTTGAGAGGACTTTAGCTATTAGCCTGGGAATTTATTCCCAGGCGGTAAGGGTAAGGATGACTATTTCAACTTAAATTCGTCAAACTTTAATACTTCCGAATCAAGCTTACGAGTATCAAAACGATAACTACTTATCGTACCTGCCCCCGTATCAAAAATACTGAAAACCGTAATCTCATTACTCGCAATATAAGGCATCGGCTTGCCATCTTCACCCAGTAAAGGGGCAATTGTTGGCACTATCGGTTCTAACCCATTGGGATCGCCAAGCTTAACATAATCCTCTTGATATCCAATTGGTACTTGTCGTTTTCTATCACCCCAAGCAGCACCGTAAGTATTACCCACATTAGATGTCTCCAGAAAGTGCATTCCACTGGGACTAACAAAGCGGTTCCACAAATGGGAATGCCCATAGAATACCAATTGCACATTAGCTGCTTCAAGTATTGGGACAATATCGCGAATAATATAATCTGCGTCTTTGGGATACTCGTAACGCACTGCTTTGATTTTGCCGCCATCCCGTTCAATTATTTGAACTGGCTCTGTATAAGCAGGAACTATATTATCACCCAAAGTATGGGGTGGATGATGGAACATCACAACTTTGTATTTTGCTTGTTGAAACTCAGGGCTGTTAAGTTCCGACTCTAGCCAATTATATTGTTTGCTGCCTTTAGCAAGTGGCTCATAAATTACCTGTCCATAACCCCAATCTTCAGGATTATTTAAATCCTTTTCTGCTTCTCGATATCTACCCTTAAACTTTCCATCTAATTTGGGAGTCCGCCACATATTCGTAATGTAAAGTACCACCAAACGCGTATCACCAAAACTAACTGCATAATACCTTTTTCCACCCTCTTTACTTTTTGGTAAAGAGAAAATCTCTTCATAGGTATTAGTATTAAAAGAATTATCGATTAAAGATTTATCTGGGTAGATTCTTTGAGCAACGACACGGGGAATTGTATCATCAAATTCATCATTTAAACTCCCTGTCCTAGCAAACCGCCCCATCACCTCATGATTGCCAATGCAAGTAAACATGGGTGCATGTTGAATTATTTGTCCACCAGTGTAGGTTGTTTTAACACCATCATGCGTCATTTCATATTTAGCACGACCTTGTAAACCAGGAAACAATGCACCGCCACCATTATCATCAAACCATTCTGAGGCGCGATCGCTAACATTGACCAAATCGCCGGCAAACCACACGCCATCAACTCGCCCCACTGTTTCTACCATCTTTTGCAGATTTGCCGCTGTCATCGGCTTTAATTGATGATCTGAGGTCAGTAGAATTTTTAGTGGTGTATCTGATTTGGGAGTAGCTGCAAGGCTGAAAACACCACTGTCTACACTTTTGCCATCTTCTTTCACACTCGTGACACGATAGTTAACCCGCACACCAGGAGTTAACCCAGTTACCTCAGCCTCATGTCGCCAAATGTCTCGCTGGACGGGTTTTTGATAAACTTGTCCGTCTTGGGTTTGGTTTGCAACTCTTGATTGTTGGTCTTCACGTGTGCGACTGAGTTTGGTAGTACTTGCCCTAGCAGTTTGTTTGAGATTTTCGCCGTAGGTTACTGTGTGATTAACACCAGCAAATTCAGTAAACCAAACTACTTGCACTGAAGTTGCAGTTGGCAATTGCAAAAATGGGTCGGTGAGCAGTTGGGGTGCTGATGTCATAATTGTTTGCCCAAATGAACGCACACCTACCAGAGTAAAGCATATAACAAGCATAAGTATCGCTACTGAGGAAATTGTTAGGCTGCGTAAGCGTCTGAGCATGAGTAACACACCAAATTTTAGGGCGATCGCCGACTGAACGCATTTTATTATAAGAAATATGTGGAAAATCCCGAACAATTACTCCAGCAGCTACCGGATTTATTAAACCGTCAGCAGCAAGTAAACCAGACAGGGCAATTAGTTGCTAAATTCAATATCAGTGTGAGTAATCAAAAGTGGAAATACAAACTTTTTCCCAACTACTAATTTTTGGCTCTTTTATCGGATTAGTTGGTTGGACTATTACCAATCAAATTGGCAGAACTCAACTTCAAGTTAAATGTCATGAAGATTGGTTGCTAGATGGTACAGGGCTAATGATTCAAGGAATTTTGATTCCTTTATTACAAGCTACTTTCGTTTATTGGCTTTATCAAAATTTATTACTAACTCAGCAAGGAGATTTAAAATTATCATTAATTCCGACTTTTCTTATCAGTTTTGTTGTCGTTGATTATTTATATTATTGGAATCATCGTTTATTACATACAAAATATTTCTGGAAGATTCATCAAGTTCATCATACTGTTACTCAGATGGATGTATTAGGAACTTCTCGCAACACACTTTGGACAAGTTTGTTAATTATTTATTTATGGATACACACTTTATTTTTGTATCTTTTAGCCGATCCTACAGGTTATGTACTTGGAGTGAGTCTAACTTCTGCCTTAGATTTATGGCGACATAGCCGCTTGATAATTCCTGAAAATAACCGATTTTATCAATTTTTATCTTCTTGGTTAATCTTGCCACAGGATCATGCTTGGCATCATTGCCGTGAAATCCACAATTATAACTATGGAGCTAATCTGAAAATTTGGGATAAGTTACATGGGACATATTATGAAAGCCAAAAAATGCCATCTATAATCGGAATTCCTAGTTCATTAAACTTGTTCCAAAAACTTTTATTCCCATTTTCATGACTGTTCTAAGTAAAATACTTTTGTTTTTTCCCGGCTTTATATTATTGCTAACTGGAGCAGCAATAGTTTATCTCGCATATTCACCCAACATCTTCAGCATTCTGGGGGTATTCCTGTCTATTTATGGGCTACCAGTGCTAGTTTACCGCTTGCATGAATGGGTTTATCCTGTGCGGGAAGGTATTAGTTATCTACAAAATAAAGAATATAATTCCTGGTGGGGTAGTCATCAAATCCAAGTAATTTTTATTGCAATTCCAGTGTTGGAAGCAGTGTTGCGGTTGATTCCAGGGGTGTTTTCCTGTTGGTTGCGATTGTGGGGTGCTAAAGTGGGGCGAGATGTATATTGGACACCAAGTTTAGAAATTGCCGATCGCAGTTTATTAGAAATTGGCGATCGCGTCGTTATCGGGCATCGTGTCGGTATCTATTCTCATGTCATTAAACCCCGTAAGCAAAATTTAATGTTATATGTTAAAAAAGTCAAGATTGGCAGCAATGTTTTTGTGGGAGCCGGATCTAATCTTGCTGCTGGTGTAGTCATTGCTGAGGGTTCTTATGTACCAGCAGTCAGTAACCTTTATCCTAATCAAAAGGTGCAATAATGCGTCCGATTATTCAGCTTTTTGGGCAAATTATCGCACCAACGGCGAGACGATTTTATCAAGCTTTGGATAACCCAGAGTTAACGCAGACATTTGTACAAAAGGAAATTTGCGATCGCCTAATCAAAAGTGAGTATGGTAAAACTTTGGGGATTCATTCTGTAAACGATTGGCAGCGTGTACCAATTGTAGATTATGATACACTTGAACCTTACTTAAATCAAAAACAGCAGCAAATTTCCCTGACACCAGAACCCATTTTGTTCTATGAAAAAACCTCTGGTAGTAGTGGAGCAGTAAAATGGATTCCTTATACTCAATCTTTGCGGCGATCGTTTAATCAAATGTTCTGTGTATGGGCACACGATCTGATTGTACATGGGCCGAAATTTTCCACAGGCAAACTTTATGCTTGTATCTCGCCGCAATTAAATGTAGCTGATAGCCAAACTTTACAAGATGATTTAGATTACTTAGATGGCTGGTTGCGTTGGTTTTTGCGTCCTTGGTTGGTGATGCCAAATAAACTTAATCGGCTACATGATGTGAACTTGTTTAAACATCAACTAGCTTTGGCATTATTAGAGGCTGAAAAACTAGAAATTATCTCTATTTGGAGTCCTAGTTTTCTACAAGTACATTTAAGATATATTCAAGAAAATCAGAATTTATTGCGAGGAGAATTACACAACCGGATTTCGCATCATCGCTTGCAACTCCTCACTGAAAGTAATATTCCCTGGATGCAACTCTGGCCAAATTTGAAGCTGATTTCTTGCTGGGATAGTGCCAATGCAGCAGATCAAGCGCAAGGATTACGTTTGCAATTTCCAGGTGTATTAGTTCAAGGTAAAGGACTACTCGCAACGGAAGCACCAATGACGATTCCGTTGATTGTAGCTGGGGGATGTGTGCCGGTTCTCGATGAAGTTTTTTTCGAGTTTGAGGATGAGACTGGTTGCCTACATGGTTTACACGAACTCAGCACTGGTAACGAATACACGGTTATTTTATCCCAAAAAGGAGGATTGTATCGTTATCGAATTGGCGATCGCATTCGGGTAACTCATTACTATCGCCACACTCCCTGTTTAGAGTTTCTCGGACGACATCAAGCCGTTAGCGATTTGGTGGGAGAAAAGTTGCAAGAAACCTTTGTAAATAATGCTCTGACTCTGCTGAACTTGCAAGAAACTAATTTTAAAAGCTTGATACCTATTGCCGATCCTCCACACTATATTCTATTACTAGATTCGGCAACACAAACCCCAGAAATTATTGCCGAACAGATGGATCTGGCTTTATCAGAATCGTATCATTACAAGAGAGCGCGATCGCTCGGTCAACTTGCACCACCACTAGTTTTAATTTCTAGTCAAATTCCTGAAATATTAGTTTCGCATCGTATGCGTACTGGAAGTGTCTGGGGAGGTATTAAACATCCAATTCTGGCAAAATCACCTATTAGCATTGAACTTTTACAAGAATTGAAGTTGAAAATCGCCGTCAAGACGAAAGACTGATTATTGTAGAGACGGCGATTCATCGCGTCTCTTGCCTTAAATAGTACAACAGTGTTCGTTTTTAATTTTTAATTCCGCCTTGCAGTACTAGCCTTTTAAAATTTGATTAAATATTTAGCGTGATTCTAATTTAGCAACTCGTTCCTCTAATTTATTAACTTGTTGCTTCAATTCAATCACCAAAGTTGCAAGCCGATCGAACATTGGATCTTGCTGTGATAAGTTCCTTCTAGAACCAGTTGATTGTCGTGGGGTAAGTGTTGTTCTTGAAGATGGAGACTGCCGAGTTCTACCTAGCTGAGACTCTAGCTGATTTAACCGCGACTCAACACGATTCAAATCCGCTTCCAGATTGTAGATGCGGGACTCTACTTGCTGCGATGAGGCAGTTTTAGAAAAAAAACTGCCCCAGATAATTGTTGCGAAAATCCCGGCGATTACTAGCACCTTGATTTTTTTCATACCAATAGCTGACTTGTGATAACAGCCTATCTAACCAAACTTTGTTGGGATAATCACAGACTTTTTAGTCTGTGGATATTTCATCTCTTATCTGGTTGTAAGTTAGAAAATAAACTCTGCCAATCGATATTGACAGTATTTTCTCCCTGTTTAACCTCAAATGTGACGTTAGATGCTGTTCCTAGTTCTAGCGCTTGCACGCAAAGTTCTGCCACATCCTCACGGCTGATTTTGCCTCGAATATTATCACCTTGCTCAAATATTAATTCCTTACCACCTATGTCTTCAGTTAAGGCACAAGGTCTAATAATTGTATAAGGAATTCCGCTTTCTCTTAAACTATCTTCTCCCTTCAACTTCCAAGTTAAAATTCCTCCCAATTGGTCATTTAATTTCACTGCTGGCGGTTCTTCATCTAAATTAATGCCAGGACGACCGGGACGAGTGACACCTGCTGAACTGACGAGGATAAATTGTGGTAAACTTGCCCCCCCATAAGCTTTAATTGATTCCAACTGGAAAGTAAAACCACCTGGGGAAAATTTGGGATTTAAAGCGCCATCATGTTCAAATTTGCTCAACATCAGTTGGAATGAACAAATTCTACTTTGCTCAATTGGCGGCGCATCTTTGACAACTTTTGCCCGAAATACAGGAATCAAATCTGCAAAGGGAACCTGAATATCTATCCAAGTATTAGCTACAGTATCGAAAGAATAGCTATAGCCAACACCATCCCATGTTGTATCTGTCCGCAGAAAGATTTTATAGCGTTGACCGTCACCTTTGACACGCAATTTTACACCTTCATAACTAGATAAGTTGAAGGGTGGATCAAAATTCTTAGTTCTGACAGAAGCAAATCCGCCAGAGTTAGCAGTGGAGACATTACCCGCAAATAAAGCTGTATTTTCTACTAATTGGATATTACTGGCACTCACGCCACCCATGACAACATCATCCAACGCTCCCCAGTTATCTTTTAATTCTGCTGATGGCTTGGTGAAATCAAATATTAGTTTTTCGTTTGCTTGAGGTAAATATTTTGCCGCCGCTTGGACTAAGTTTTTGACTCCTTGATATTCTACATTTTCGGGAGTATCACCAACAATTTCTGGCTGGTAAAATTTAACACCTTGATAATATTTAGCTCTGTCTGCTGTGTCTCCCTCAACTGGTTGTACGCGTACTGCTGTGCAACAAATTACAGCTTGGATATCAGAAAGAACTAAAGGAGTTAAAGTTTCTGGTTGCGTGATATCCGCAACTACTAAATCGATATCATTACCAAGAATTGACCGCGCTTTGTCAATATCTCGAACTAGAGCACGAACTTTATAACCTAGTTTACGCGATCGCTGCACTACTCGTTTACCGACACCGCCCGTTGCACCTGCTACTAATATTACACCCACATTTCTTCCTCCATTGGGTCTATATTGATTATCCTTAGGACGACCTTGGATTAATTGCTGTACCCAGTTAAGGAAAGGAATCACCTCAAAGTAAGTCAGGGTTTCGATAAACCTGCCTAAGTCCCATTGAGAACGATTTTTGTCAGTCATATTTGCGTCCTCATAACTTTATTCACTCTAACAATTTTGGGGGGAGTGACGAGTAATGTAATTCCATTACTTGAAAAGCGCTGTAATTTATTTAGAGCGCAAAAATATCAAAAACACGGTGTAGGCTGTAGGGGAAAGACGAAATGGTAAGCTGAAATTGTAGTTATCTCCGACAAAGGCATCAATTAGTATCGTTACCAGAGCAGTAAAGCAGGCAAAATATAGCTTCCGGGCAATAATGCAAAAACTCCTTTTTAATGACAAAGATAGATTTAGAGCGCAGGCCCTATTCCTTGGTAAAGGTATTAACTTACAGACGCTGGATAATTACGTTTCCTTGGCGAGTATGCCACTAATGATTAGAGCCGGTGAAGAAGGCTACGCAGTATTGTTGGCTTATGGTGCAGTTGTCCTGTTTAACCTTGAGCCTGGAGAAAAGGTAGCCTTTTTGACCAAACTATCCTCTCAAATCAGCGGCCCTTTTGCCGACCCAGAAACAGAAGAGGTAGAAGTTCATCTCAGTATTAGTGAGAGTGAACGAGCCAAAGAAGGAAAAATTTTACTGCATGAATTGAGTATAGAACGCTTGCAGATAGTGGCTGATATTCTCGCCAAGAGTGTTGTGTTGTCTCACTATGAAACCAGCCTAGCGACTGTATTCGATCAAATTGAACCGTTTGCAGCTAGTCTCCAGCGTGAAAACAGAAGTAGACAACAAAGCCGGGAATTACTGCGTCAACTTGGGACTACTCTATTAGTTCAACATAAGATTGTAGGTCAAGTAGAGATTATCGATAAACCAGAGTTGCTCTGGGAATCTCCACAGCTAGAAAACTTATATCTGCGCTTGGAGGATGAATACGAAATTCGTGAGCGTCACCATGCTCTGGAACGTAAACTAGAGCTAATTGCCCAAACCGCTCAAACGGTGCTAGAGTTCATGCAGCATAGCAGTAGTCAGCGAGTAGAGTGGTATGTGGTGATTCTGATTGTGGTAGAGATTCTGCTGTCACTTTATGACATCCTTTTCAAAAACTAATTTTAAATTTGGGGTTGTGAGATGGCGAGGGAGCGATCGCAACTACTCAAAATTCAGTGCGAGAAATCGCTCCTTAGAACGACACTATTAATAAGTTGCAAGCTTGGCTACGAACTGAAACTAGGCAGAAAACAGCAGCGATCGCCTTGCTTGATAATGCTAACTTGAAGTATCAACTCCTTCTCAAGTCGTATATGTTAAATATGACTAAGCTAAATGACCCTACCAAAATTAACTTTAAAAGAATCTTGTTGCTTGTTGGACTTGGAGGATTACCGCTTGGGATTTTAACTATTTTTATTCAAGTTCCACCAAGCTGTGGCTGTAATAATAGCAGTAAAATTACAATTGGAAGTTTTATTAGGGCACAACAAGCATATTTTTCTGAAAAATCAGTTTTTGCTCAATCGTATAGCTTGTTAGAGCTTGGAGATGGAGATAGACCAGCAGCTACAACCCACTATCGATATTCTGTAGAAATGGGTAAGAATAAGTCATTTATATATGCAACGCCGACAAAAGAGCTACCGACTGATTTATTGAAATTAGGTCTGACAAAAAAGGGTTTTAACAGCCTTGTAGGTGCAGTTGCTTACGATACACAAAACAAAACTACTGTTTCAATAATGTGCCGTTCCGAGAAACAGACTTTAGATGAACCTCCCAAACCTGTTTTCAAGCAAGATAAGTTTAGCTGCCCTATCGGTTTTCAAACTATCAACTAAGATGGGTTGATGAAAATCGCTAATTCTATTTTTTTATTTGTTATAAACTAATGAGTGATATCATGTCCGCATAATTAGTTATGATTCCCACAATCATTGCACCCCGCCCCAACCCCCTCCCTGCAAGCGGGGCTACCGTGTATACACAAGTTGAATTACCCCCCTTAATCCCCCCGATGCATTGGGGGGAAACCGGAAAATCCAGTTCCCTCCCCTTTGCAAGGGGAGGGTTAGGGTGCGGTAAAACCGATATTTACCACTACCCAGCAATGTTCTTGCTAACTTACTGACAAACTGGAATACGGATTTGAAACTCCGCTCCCTCGCCGGGTTCTGAAGTGCAAGAGAGTGAACCACCATGTTTTTCGGTAACGATTTGGTAGCTAATCGACAAGCCCATACCTGTTCCTTTGCCCACAGGTTTTGTGGTAAAGAAAGGATCGAACAGGCGACGGCGAACAGGCTCTGGTATACTCATCCCATTGTCTGCAATCCGAATTTCAATTTGATGAGCATCAATTTGTTCAGTGTGAATAGTAATGGTTGGAGTTGTAATTTGTCTTTGATTGTCCGTTAATGACTCTTCCAAAGCATCGATCGCATTACTCAACACATTCATAAATACTTGATTTAGCTGCCCTGCATAGCATTCCACTTGGGGCAAATTACCGTAGTGTTTAATAAGCTCTATACCGGGACGATCTGACTTGGCTTTGAGGCGATGTTGGAGAATCATGATGGTACTGTCAATGCCCTCATGAATATTAACAGCTTTAATTTCGGCTTCGTCCATGCGTGAGAAAGTTCGCAGAGAAGCGACAATTTGCCGAATTCGGTCTGCCCCAACCCACATAGAAGATAGTAGCTTCGGTAGGTCTTCTAGCACGAATTCTAGATCGATCGCCTCTGCTTCTGACTGAATCTCTGAATGGGGAGATGGGTAATGCTTTTGATAAAGTTCCAGCAGTCTTAGCACCTCTTGGGTGTAACTGTTGGCATGGGTCAGATTGCCAAAGATAAAATTGACTGGATTGTTGATTTCGTGAGCAACTCCAGCTACCAGTTGCCCCAAGCTCGACATTTTCTCGGTCTGCACAAGTTGAGCCTGAGTTTGTTGTAGTTTATACAGAGATTTTTCGATTTGTTCGGCTTTTTCTCGCTCTCGCGTTTCGGATGCTTGCAAAGCTTCATTTTTAGTTTCGAGTTCTTGTGATTTAGCTTCGAGTTGTTCTGAGTAAGCTTGCAAGTTGGTGTAAAGACGGGCGTTGTCGATCGCAATCGAAATTTGTGCTATCAACAGACTCAGCACATTCACCCGTTCTGGGGTAAAAGCACCAGAAATAAGATTATTTTCCAGGTAAATAATCCCAGTAAACTTGCCAGAGTGAATCAGCGGCAAACACAAAATTGACTTGGATTGGTAAGTGGTGATATAAGCATCAGCCACAAAACGAGAGTCTTTAACAGCATTGTCTAAAACCAGATTGTTTCTAGTTCTTTCCACATAGTTGCATAAAGCAACCGGGAGTAAGAATGAATTAGTTTTATCCTCTGTGTTTACAACAACGCTAACCTCCTTACCTATAACTATTCCCGTCGCTTCTAATATCCATTGATTCTCGTGCTTGGCAATAAAGTAACCTTGTTGAGCGCCAGCATTTTCGACGACAATCCTCATCAATTTTTCGAGCAGGTGATTTAGCACCATTTCTTCTGACAGCACCTGTGCAGCTTTCATCACTGTCATAAAGTCAAGAATGTGAGCGTTTTCTGTAGTCGTAGAGCTTGTTTGAAGAGTGTGTAGGTAATTCGTTTCTGTTTTTTCTGTGTTTGACCGCAAAATTAATTGCGGATAGCGTGCTTCTAAATCTTTGACTTTAGCAACAGCACCCCAATGGCTGTAGGCGTAGTAAGCATTTGTCATGTATGTTTGGGCGATCGCTTCTTTACGCCATGACAAATAGAATTTGGCTGCGAGTTCGTGGGCGATCGCTTCTTCGTTGATATACTCGTTTTCTTTAGCAAGTGCGATCGCCTTGTCATACATCTCAATCGCTTCGATTTTTTCGCCTAAAACCCGATGCCGTTCTGCCTCTACCAAATAGAATTTGTGTAAATGATTCATTGGGGCATAATCCGCCCATTTTTGGATTTTTTCTTGATTAGCTTGGACGCGATCGAGGATGGCCTTTTGCTCTGACTCTGAGCGATCGGCATATACTGCTAGCCGTACTAAAGAATCGTAAAAATTTAATACCGGAACAAAGGGCATTCCTACCACTACATCTAAATACTTCTGGGCTATAGCGAGATTCTCAATCGCTTCCGAGTAATTTTCAAACCAATAACAAAGCAAAAATTTGTTCAAATATATGTAGCCAACTCCCCCGTTGTCGTTTGCTTGCTGGTGCAGTGGCAACCCGATCTGTTCATCGCAGGCTTCACCCTTAAGCAGGCAGGGATTTTCACTTTTTCCCAGTAGATTTAAGGTAGCCTGCCAATAAATTTCTATATAATTAAGCGCTGTTTTTTGCTTAATTTTATGAATAGCATCTCTGTTTCTTGCTATTTCTCTTTCAAGAACAGTTAGTTCTTTACCGCTAAAGTAAGCTAAACAGGAGTACTGGAATAGACTATAGCCTGCATATTCTAAATCTCCTGTCTCCATTCCGCTAGAGTAACCTGACAGCAAAGGCTCTAAGCTTTCTTTCAGATGCTCTTTCCAGTGTCGGATAAATAGATTTACGATAAAAACTGTCTTGGCTTTGATTTCTTGAGCATTTAACTTTGACACTAGATTTAAAGGCGTTGCATAAATGCGGGATGAATCATGGAAACACGGGTATTTCTCTATACTT
>NZ_JAVRCB010000014.1:0-137808 GCF_034530955.1 Nostoc sp. DedQUE05
GAGTTTTTTCTTTTAATCCTTTTATTCAGAATACTCGGAAAGTGACAGAAGAGGGGTATAACAATGTTGCCAATTCTTCTAAGCACGCTTTAAGCCGTTCTTGTTTATCCTGCTTCATAGTTATTGAGGCACACGGTTTTATCTGTTGTTATATTCTCCCAGAATTTGTATATCTTCCAAAAGTGGATGCTCCCTAGGATTTTTTCTACTTTGGGGTTTTCATCAATATGATGACTGCCAGTAATTCTTTGTAAAACCCAACCTTTTTGTTCCGCAATCTTACAAAGTTGCTTGCCCGAAATAGATTTCATACAGCAATTTCGACAACTCGATCTGTTGACTCAATTGCATTACGACTGTTGGCAACTTCAAGCCAACCCTCAATAGCATCTTTTAAATTAGCCATCATTTCTTCTATAGTGTCTCCTTCGGTAATACAATCAGGAAGCGCGGGAACCTCTGCCCAATAACCACCTTCTTCTGCTGGATGAATGATTGCTCTGATTTTCATAAACTTGTTGAGCTAGTTTGTGAGAATATGCTAATAAGGATACCTGTTTGCTCTCAATTGTGGCTGCTTAAATTAATGTTGCTACAGTTCAAACAACAGCTGTTTGTGCGATCGCTCTTCATCGCAGAAGTAGTTAGGTTTGAGTATAAGCAAATATTCGGCTTCCTGCTATCAACCAAATCTAGGCAAAGGCGATCGCACTAATTACTATAAAAGTTGAGGGTTGATTCTAAGATCATCAGTGAATAAAGACAGTTGAACTCCTACCTTAAGCCTTCTCTGTTTTACTACTTTTCTAAGGCGCTTATCTGCTGTGTACACATTCTCAATAATGGGTAATGGCTGCGGTATATGTTTAGGGAGATAAAGCTCGAAACCAATACGAACAGCTTCTACTGGGTATGAAGAGCGATCGCTAGACTTCCATCCAGTTTTTTTATGGATGAAAAGCCTCATCCCAAGATGTTTGATCAAATCCAATGTTTGTTGAGCTTTGACTTGGCTTTCTTTGTTTACCTGCTTTGAGTATGAGGCATAATACTCAATCATAGCTGCACAAAAACCATCTGTAAGAATGTTTCTCCCTTCGATATCAAAGTATCCTGTGAGAACAAGATTCCATCCAGCAAAGGGCTTCAAGCAATTTGGTAAAGAATTTTCTGCACGATTAGCTTCTTGGACTCTTTTCACCCATTTCGAGATTCTCTGGTGTGGCACTCCCAGAAACCTAGCTAATCCAGAGTGAGACATCCCAGATTGACCTGTAGCTTTGACTGTGAAGTACTCCGCACCATCGGGATCTACATGGCGCAGTAAGTCATCTGAGCGGCTATCTCTGCCACCAAGTTGTGCTGCAAGTTGACGCATGGCGATTCTCCTTGTATTTCATTAACTTTGATTTATGACACGGGTAGCTAAACCTTAATTGTTTGTGCGGTTTCCATTGCTTGAAAAATCTGATGCAACTACATTTTTATCGCTCAAATATTTTGCTTGAATTGAAGCGAAAAAACCACGTCCTATTTGTTGCCATCTGCCTTCTCTAGCCCCTCGACGCAATTCAGTAGATAAAGAATTTCTAGCACGCACATACTCATCATTATTCTCTGTAATAAATATCGCTCGTGCAATGTCATCAGCAGTCAGAGCCTCATTACGGCTATTCAAAACAATTTCAGCTACCTCTGCTAACGTTTTGTTTGCAAATTCAGTGCGTAGCATTTCTTTCGGAGAACGCTTGTTATCATCTCCAACTCCATATCTGGCATTGTCGGCAAATGTATTATTGTTTGTTTGACTTTGGTTGGACTCTCCGTTAGAACTTTCATCAGAGTTAAACATTATAGAGGTATCTTGATTCAGGGCATCGGTATTAGCCTTCTCGTGTATGTTTAACATCAACTTAAAATACTCAATGTCATCTTGTAGCTGAGATACACGTACTTCAGCTTCAGTCAGGGCAGACATTTTCTCTTCTATTTGCTTGTTTAACCAACTAATGTGTTGTTGACGGGCAGTATCGTAACTCATAAGCTTGCCCCTAAACAAATATACTGTTTTTCAAAACAAGCATAACAAATAAAAAACAAAATAGGTATATTAAAGTTTATTTAGTTAAACAAATTTGTTAGTTAAACAACTAATCAAACCACAGCTACACAACGTAGACCTTCAGTAGCTTGCTGTAGGCATCACATCTTACATTTATATTCAAAACATCGCAGTGTTGAGTGGCTGTTAACGTGTGTAGGGTTGTGCAATAACAAGACCGGGAACAACACGGTAATGTTTAACATTGATGTACAAAGTGTTGCACCTTGCCCAACAGCACAAGCAGCTATCAGCGCATCTAACAACCCTAAACTGTGAGAGAAATGGTAGGTCGTAAAGTCAGACAAGGCGCGAGTCAAGTCAGCTTCAGTAGCCCAGACTACAGGTAGCGGCGCAACCTGTTTTAAAGCGTTACTCAATTGTTGCTTGTTTTGAGAATCCTGAATCAGTTCCATGACTACAAAGCCGGGCACACTGGGCAACTCTGATAAACTGGCAAACAGAGGAAGGTTTAGCCGAGAAGCTTCAGTAAAAAGCTCGTTTTCTAGCTCTGGTGGCAAATCAAGATTAATACTCACTCTGGTTATCCTCTGTAGGTTTGGTTCTTAATTCATAGAAACTTGAGCAAAGCTGCTCAAACACCAACCGCCTCTGGAATCGCACCCTGCATTCTCCCGAAAGCATCAATCAAATTTTGCAATTGTTGATCTGCCTTAAAAACTCCTAACCCGCGCACTGTCACTTTACCAGGAGAATACACAAAGCGCGTCTTGAGATTGTCTGGTAAATTCGCCGCCAACAAATTCCAAGCGGGTTCCTCCATTGGTGTTTCTAAAACGACGTGCTGCTTTTGTTCTGGTTTAATCCGGCTAAATCCAAGTTTTTTCGCTAGCTGTTTGAGTTCCATGACTCGCAAAAGTTGATTTGCCGACACTGGTAAAGTACCATAGCGATCGCTCCACTCGGCTGCAATCTGCTTTAATTCTGATTTAGATTTAGCTGTCGCTACCGCCCGATATGCACTCATCTTTTGATCCAAATCGGTGATATAATCTGCCGGAATAAATGCTGTCAAGTTGAGGTCAATCTGGGTATCCTCCACTTTCGGAATTTCTTGTCCGCGGATTTCCCGAATTGCTTCTTCAAGCATTTCCATGTATAAATCAAAACCGATGGCATCCATTTGACCGGATTGTTCTGCACCTAGCAAGTTACCCACGCCTCTGATTTCCATGTCGCGCATTGCTAGCTGATACCCAGAACCTAGCTGAGTAAATTCCTGAATCGCTCGTAATCGTTGCCGTGCCGCATCAGATAATGCCCGTTGCTTCGGATAAAATAACCAAGCATGAGCTTGTATCCCTGCACGTCCCACACGACCGCGTAATTGATACAGTTGTGCCAATCCAAAGCGGTGAGCATCTTCAATCAAAATCGTGTTGACTCGCGGAATATCTAAGCCAGATTCAATAATTGTCGTACAAACAAGGATGTCTGCATCGCCATTGCTGAAAGTGAGCATGGTTGATTCTAACTCGCTTTCATCCATTTGACCGTGAGCGATCGCAAACCTAGCCCCCGGTATTACTTCTCGTAAATTGGCTGTTGTCTCTTCAATCCCATCTACTCGTGGAACTACATAAAATACTTGTCCACCTCTATCTAATTCTTGACGAATAGCAGTACGGATACTTTCAGAATTAATCGGTGATAGATGTGTTTTAATCGGGCGTCTGGTTGGGGGTGGCGTGGTAATCAAACTCATTTCCCGAATTCCTGACAAGGACATATACAAAGTTCGGGGAATGGGAGTGGCGGAGAGGGTAAGCACATCAACTTGAGTTTTCAAGCTTTTAATTTTCTCTTTTTGGTTGACCCCAAATCGCTGTTCCTCATCTACTACCAAAAGTCCTAAATCTCGGAACGTCACGCCTTTACCTAAAAGTTGGTGTGTACCAACTACTACATCTAATTCACCTGTTGCCAATCGCTTTTGAATATCACGGCGTTCTTCGGCGGAACGGAAACGGTTGAGCAAACCGACATTCACAGGGTAGGGTGCAAAACGTTCTTTGAGTGTATGGTAATGCTGCTGTGTTAAAATAGTCGTTGGCGCAAGGAGTGCCACTTGTTTACCGGCGGTGACTGCTTTGAAAATAGCACGAATCGCCACTTCCGTCTTTCCGAAACCGACATCGCCACAAACTAAGCGATCCATTGGGCGATCGCTTTCCATGTCGCGTTTTACATCTTGTACAGCTTTGAGTTGATCCGTTGTGGGTTGGTAGGGGAAAGAATCTTCTAATTCCTCTTGCCAAGGCATATCATTTGGAAAGCTAAAACCTTGTTGTTGCGATCGCGCTGCATACAGTTTCAACAAGTCCACCGCCAATTTTTTGATCGCTTTGCGGACTTTATTCTTGGTATTTTCCCAAGCTTTACCAGTCATCCGGTTGAGTTCCGGTGCTTTATCACCTCCGGCGCGGAACCGAGATAAAGCACCTACTTGATCGGCTGCGACTCTGAGTAAGCCATCAGCATACTGCACTACCAAATAATCACGGGTTTCATTATTAATCGTCAAACTTTCCAGCTTGACAAATTTACCAACACCATGATTTCTGTGAACTACATAATCGCCTGGACGCAGCTTATTGGGATCGACTTGTTTAGATGTCGCTTTGTGGCGCTTGCGGATATAGCCGGGAGTCGCCAAGGAATGCTGCCCAAAAAATTCCCGATCTGTAACGATTACTATTCGGTACGTAGGTAAGATAAAACCTTCTAGTTCCGCAAGCCCAGAATATTTTAGAGCTATAGGAATATGGTTGATTTGCAGCTTATCTATCGCTTGGTAGTCGCGGGGGTTGGGGATAAACTGAGCCGGACAATCATGTTCTTGCAACAGTGAGACAGAACGCGAAGGTTGAGCAGAAAGCAGCCAGATCGAAAAATTGCGATCGCGTTCTTGGCGGATGGTTTCAGCTAGTTTAGCAAACTGGTGTGGCGTGACTGGAACAGGACGGCTGGCAAGATTGATCCCATCATTTTCCTCTGACAATTCCGATAAATATAATGTTTTAAATCTGGCAACATCAACCAGACACTCATCAAACGAACGGTGAATTTTCGGCAATGTTAGAGGAGTAGATTCTTCCCCATACGCCATTCCCCATTGTTCCTGGGCATTTTCTACCCAGCGATCGCTATGAGCATGACACTGTTCTGGCTCATCAATGGCAATCAGGGTATTTTCTGCTAAGTAGTTTAGCAGAGATGCTGGTTGCTCAAACGCTAACCCCAAAAAGCGACGGCTACCCTCCAACATTGATGAATTCGCAGTGCTAAGTTCTGAGTCAGAATTTAACTCAGCACTCAGCACTCCAAACTCAGCACTATTTTTCAGTGCAGCCATCACGATGGGAGTAAAGCTAGTGGGTGTAAGAATTAACTGGTCAACTTTGTCGAGGGCGGAACGTTGGGTTGCTGGGTCAAATTCCCGCATTTGCTCGATTTCATCACCAAACCATTCCAACCTGATTGGAAATTCCGAGGAAACCGGGAACACATCAACAATATCGCCCCGCCGACTCCATTGCCCCTCCATTTCCACCAAAGGAACTCTTTCATAGCCCAAAATAGTTATTTTTTCACTGAAGCTATTCAGGTCTAATTCCATCCCTTTTTTTAGGGTAAGACAGAATTGCCCAAAAGCTTCTGGTGGTGGTAAATGAGGTTGCAACGCCCCTTGAGTAGCCACAATCGCTAAATTTGTCCTTTGTCCTACCCTGCGGGAAGCCGCTGGCGCGTCTATGTCCCTTGTCATTTGTTCTTGGTTTGTTTCTAATGACAACTGACTAATGACTAATGACTCTTGATTTTTGAGTAAATCTGCTAAAACCTGCATTTGCCCCCAACTCATTTCAGTTTCCGGGTCAAAAGGTTCGTAGGGAGAAGCCTCGGAGGTGGGGTAAAAATGTACTGTTTGCCATCCCATTGCCTCCAGTTGTGCGTAAACGCGTCCAGCTTCTTCTAGGGTGGCGCAAACCACAAACAAATCTTTACCCTGAGACTGCGCTAATGCCGAAGCCACTAGAGTCTTGGGCAGCCTGGGAATGCCATTTAACCGCAATTCTTGTTGTCGATTCAGCTTAGAAATAAATTCAGTGGTGAGCGGCGATCGGCCTAAGGCACGCACAATAGAAGAAAATGACATAAGTACTACTAGCGATGGGAGTCTTTGTGGATCAGCAAATCTTGAGGCAGTTTATGTCAACTATTTTAAAAGTGTTAACAGCTTTCTTATTCTTTAGGTGGAAGAATAATGCACAGTGACTAATAAATTTAAGAACTATAACTACTACTTTGTGTATAGTCAAAGTATTTATCGAAGCACCTTTAATACTAGATACTAGGGATTGAGCTACGTTTGCTCTGATAAGCGGCAATTTTAAACATGTCCTCCATCACTTTTGAAATTTTAATCATTTTGGTGCTAATTATTGCCAATGGCGTGTTTTCTATGTCTGAGATGGCGATTGTCTCGGCACGGAAAGTAAGGTTACAACAGCTTGCCAATCAAGGAGATGTCAAGGCAATGGCAGCATTGAAATTAGCGGAGTCTCCAAATCATTTCCTGTCAACTGTTCAAGTGGGTATTTCCCTGATCGGTATCCTAACTGGTGCTTTTGGAGGAGCAACAATTGCCAATCGGCTGGCAGTCTATGTGCGACTTGTACCTTTGTTAGCACCTTATAGCGAACCGATATCTTTTGGAATAGTGGTTTTAATCATTACCTATTTGTCACTGATTGTTGGTGAATTAGTACCAAAGCGTCTGGCATTAAACAACCCAGAAAGAATTGCATCGACTGTAGCTATTCCAATGCGTGCCTTATCGGCGATCGCTTCGCCAATGGTATATCTATTAAGTGCTTCTACAGATTTGATCCTGCGAGTGCTAGGAATTACAGCTTCTACTGAGCCGCAAGTCACCGAAGAAGAAATTAAAATCTTAATCGAGCAAGGCACAGAGGCGGGAACCTTTGAGGAAGCTGAACAGGATATGGTAGAGCGAGTCTTTCGTTTAGGCGATCGCCCTGTTAGTTACTTAATGACACCCCGTCCTGATATTGTTTGGCTAGACTTAGACGACTCTGCCGAAGAAAATCGCCTAAAAATGGTTGATAGTGCTTATTCTCGGTATCCAGTTTGTCAGGGTGGACTTGACAATGTGCTAGGTGTTATCCCTGTCACCGACTTATTAGCCAGGAGTTTCCGAGGGGAACCACTAGACTTAACTATCGGATTGCGACAGCCTGTATTTGTGCCAGAAAGCACCCGTGGCTTGAAAGTTTTGGAATTGTTCAAGCAAACTATCACTCATATGGCGCTGGTAGTGGATGAATACGGCGTAATTCAAGGATTAGTCACTCTCAACGACATCATGAGTGAAATCGTAGGTGACGTTCCTTCAACGGATGGACAAGATCAACCACAAGCTGTACAACGCGAAGATGGTTCGTGGCTTTTGGATGGGATGTTGCCTGTAGAGGAGTTTTTGGAACTTTTTGGGATGGAAGAGTGGGAATCTGAGGAACGCGGTAGTTATCAAACATTAGGTGGTTTTGTGATTACCCATTTAGGTCGTATTCCTGCCGCAGCAGATCATTTTGAATGGCAAAGTATGCGAATTGAAGTAATGGATATGGATGGTAATCGCGTTGATAAGGTGCTAGTCGTACCGAAGGCAGTTAAATCAGCAGATACGAAAAAATCTGATTAGGATTGGGCATTGGGCATTGGGCATTGGGCATTGATAATTATTGTTTACTATTTACCATACGCCATAACCCATGCCCGATTTACGCGATTTATCAAGTGCGAGATAAACGTTTGACCTCTTCACCCGCCAACATCTGATGAGCTTGTTTCAGGAGTTGGGGGATTTTATCGGCGTAGGGATTACGGGTAAGAGATTTCCCTAAATCTAATTCATCTAGCCGATCGGCTTTGTTGCCGGGGAACCAGTGACCGCCATTGCCAAGCAGGTTATAGCGCATTTTAGCGTAGTCTACTAAATCGTAGGCGATCGCTAAATTCCGCAGCCACAAAATCACCCGAATATTTACCTCACCAGGGGTTTCGTCAAAGGTTGGTAGATTTGTTTCCCAAGATTTTACCCAATCTTCTCCCAAAGTTGCGATCGCTTCTTCTTCCAATCTTGCTAAAATTGGCGGCAAAATTTCTGATGCTCGATCTAGTAATTCTAAAGTCTTTAGGTGTTCATCAAAATCTTGTGGTTTTGCTGCTCCCAAGCTCAGGGTATGTACCTCTTGATGGCTCAAACAAAACAAATCATTAAACACCATTGGACTCAACGGGGCACAAAGATTTACTAATTTTTGGGAAGGCTCATACAACAAACCTCCTTTATTAGATGGGCTAATAATAAACACCCCCATATCGTGGCGTTTAGCTGCTTCGATTGCCGCCCAATTCCATTGATTAATGTAGTACCAGTGCAGGTTTACGTAATCAAATTGATTGGTATTAATTGTCTGCACAATCATATCTGTCGAGCCATGTGTGGAAAAGCCAATAAATCTAACTTTTCCCTCTGCTCGCAACTGCTGTGCTACTTCCAAACAGCCGCCAGGACGGATGCTTTCATCTAACGACTCAGGATGATTAATGCCGTGCAACCCTAAAAGGTCAATATAATCTAGCTGAAGATTTTTCAAGGATTGTTCAAATGTCTCCCGAAATTCTTTCGCATCTGCCTTTGGATTGATTTTTGTCTGAACAATCAACTTTTCGCGGGGAAACTTGGGCAATATTCTCCCCAATTGCATTTCAGAAGTGCCATAACCACGGGCAGTTTCAATATGATTAATCCCAACCTCGACTGCCCTTCTAATAGTCGCTTCTAAGTTTGCCTGGTTATCAGCAGGAATTTCATGATTGGGAACATCCTCCCATTTGAACTGATATCTCATGCCACCGCAGGAAAACACTGGCATCTCTAATTCTGTGCGTCCAAATCTTCTATATAGCATCAGTGGATTGTGGATTGCTTACCAACTTAAAATCTAAAAACGATACTCATTCCAGCTTCTAGTGCCACAATCATTTCCTCTGTTCAATCTGTGACACTAGCAATATTCATCGCATTCTTAAATCGGTCAGGTCTTTTGGTTATTGGATTTTTACCAATATTCCAGTTCCACAGAATAATTATCTCACTCTAGTTACCACTAGCAAGCGTTTTTCTATTATTATTTCAAGTTTAGACCAAAAAATAGCAAAACAACCCAGCAGTGCTGAGTTGTGCAAAGGTGAATTCACGGAAAAGTTCAAATTAATTTTTTACAATTTGAGATTGTGCCTGAGTTAAGCAAGTTTTCAATTTTTCAGCTAACACTTTTACATGAGGTTCTTTAAGTATGTTAAGGTGAGATCCGGGAATGTAATGGATATCTAATCCTCCAACTACTACCTCGTCCCAGCCAAATTGAGGATCGTATTCTATACCTATAGCTTCGTCCCGATTTTTATCCTCTGTCCGCAAAAGAATAGCTCGACCAAGGTAAGGTGAAAAAATATAGTCACTAAGAGCTTGAGTGTTAGTGTCTATAATCTTTAAATGCTTGTCAGTTTCAGGTACATGAAGTACGTCTTCCAAGTAACGGTTATATGTATTTTGCAGTTCTTGCTTACGCCAATAGCTCCATCTCACAATCTTTTGCCAAAGGTAGTTAGGCCCTTGCTGAACAATATTTTTTAAATGCAAAAAAACTCGTTTGAGAAATGGCGCCTGCCAGCTATAACCTGGACGACAACTATCAAGCATAACTAAAATGCCAACTTCTTCGCCTTGCTCATGGAGTTGTTTAGCCATCTCGAAGGCAACTGTACCCCCAAAAGAATAACCTCCGAGAAAATAAGGGCCATGAGGTTGAAGGGCCTGAATTTCTTGAATGTAGTGCGCTGCCATATCTTCAATGCGGGTATGGAAAGGATGTTTTCCATCTAATCCCCGTGGTTGTAATCCGTAAAATGGTTGTTCTGTTCCCAAATGTAATGCCAATTCACGGAAACACAAGACTTCTCCACCTAGCCCGTGAATACAGAAAAAAGGTGGCTTGGAACCGTTGGATTGAATTTCTACTAAGGATGACCAAGATTTTGATTGGTCTAAGGTATTTACTAAAGCCGAGTTTTTTGTTAAATCTTCTTCTTGGCAAATTATTTTGGCTAGAGCCTCTACAGTCCCTGACTGGAAAAGAATAGCAAGAGGCAGGTTTTTATTAAATGTCTTTTCAATTTGCCAAAACAGTTTTACTGCTAGGATAGAATGTCCTCCTAGCTCGAAGAAGTTATCCTTAACACCAATCGGTTGGACGCCTAAAATTTGTTCCCAAATCTGGGTTAACTGGCGTTCCACTTGGTTACGGGGAGCAATAAAGCTTGCTTCTGGTTCTTGCCTTGATAAGTCTGGTGCTGGTAAAGCGCGACGGTCTACCTTGCCGTTGGGAGTTAAGGGCATGGTGTCCAGCGCGACAAAAGCCGAAGGTAGCATATACTGTGGCAATTTTTTCGACAGGAAGCTACGAATATCAGTAATTGCAATTGCTGAGTCTTGATTAGGTATAATGTAAGCCACCAAACGTCGATCGCCAAGAACATCTTCACGGGCAATCACTACAGTCTGGAGTACATCTGGGTGTTGGGCTAACACCGTTTCAATTTCCCCAGGTTCAATGCGTATCCCTCGGATCTTGACTTGATGATCTCGGCGACCGAGAATTTCTAGAGAGCCATCTGGACGATAGCATCCGCGATCGCCTGTATAATAAAGCCAATCCTGGCGATCGTTCCGAAAAGGGTTCTTGACAAACCGAGAACGGTTTTCTTCTTGGGCATTGATATAACCCAAACTGCGGAATGGAGTTCGGATTACAATCTCACCCGGTTCACCAATACCGCATGGTTGGTTATTTGATGTGAAAACCAGTGCTTGGGTTTGAGGCAACGGCGATCCTACTGGCTGTACACCTGGTGTACACTCAATAGGTACTCGGTAATAACACTTTGCCAAAGTTGTTTCTGTCGGGCCGTAGAGATTAACTATTTCACCTGATTCTGGAAAAGCATCCCGCCAGCGAACTACAAGGGTTTCTTTCAAAGGTTCTCCAGCCAAGAATAACCAGCGTAAGTTACGTAAAGAGACTCCTGACGGCACATTCGCTAACCATAATTGCGCCAGCGAAGGAACTGTATGAAGTACGGAAATTTGCTCATTTTCCAAGTAACGCAGAATTCGAGTCGGTTCTAGATTATCGCCTTCTTCTGGCAAGCATAGAGTTGCACCACTAGTTAAAGGTAAAAAGATATCTCTAAGAACGACATCAAAAGAAAGACCAGTTAATTGGGCAATGCGGTCTTGCTGATTAATTTCAAAGGTCTGTCGCTGCCAGTTCAGAAAATGCGCCAACCCTTTATGACACCCCAGCACCCCTTTGGGTACACCAGTAGTGCCGGAAGTAAAGAAAATATAAGCTGCATCGTCGTCAGCGATTTCAGGTAGATTTACGGTTTCAATCCTTTTTTGGGAATTTATCGCTTCTCCTGTGTCTCGGTTAACACAGATGCTAGTTAAAGACTCCCCTATATTTTCGTCTTCTGGACGCTGACCATCAATATATAATATGTATTTAGCTTTAGCTTCCTGTAGCATCAGGCGCTGGCGTTGGCTGGGAAGTTTCGGATCGAGGGTGAGTAGCACACCACCACTCAAGAGTACACCAAGCATACTGGCAATTAGCCCAAAGCTGCGTGTACCATATACGGCTACAACATCTCCCCGCTTTATTCCGTAGGATAACAAAACCTGTGCTAAAGTTTGAGCGATTTTGCCTAATTCCTCATAATTCCAAGTGCGAATTCCTTGACGAAGTGATGAATGTTCTGGGGTACGGTTTACCCAAGAGGTAAACATTGTTGTCGTCAATTCATACTGTGGTTCTGGCAAAACCGCCCTTGGCTCTGGCAGCAAAGGTCGCGCTTCTGGTGTCACCAGAGAATATAAACTAATTTTCCTCTGTGGAGCAGCAACAATTTGATTTAGCAAGTGATGGAATTGATGAAGCATTTCCATCATCCGCTCGGAAGTAAACAGATCGGTGTTGTAGACTAAATCAAGTTGGATTCCTTGATTTTGTTCTGTAACGTAAAGGGTTAAGTCAAACTTAGAAGCTGTTTCTAGAATTGAGACTGGTTCGATAGCCACTCCAGGTAGTTCTAGTTGGATATCCCTTAAGTTGAGCATATTAAACCACACTTGAAACAGTGGGTTGCGACTGGTATCTCGCTCTGGTTGCAGTTCTTCTACCAGCTTCTCGAAGGGCATATCTTGATGGGCATAAGCAGCTAATGCCATCTGGCGAACTCGATTTAGCACTGAACGAAAACTGGGGTTGTCGGCAAAATCAGTCCGTAAAACAACAGTGTTAATAAAAAATCCAATTAACTCTTCAATCTCAGAACGGTTACGTCCGGCAATGGGAGAACCGATAAGAATGTCTTCTTGCCCAGTATAGCGGTGTAGTATTGTCCCAAAAGCTGCCAGCAATGTCATGAATAGAGTGACACCCTCCTGATGCGAGAGTTCTGTGAGTGATGCACTCAAAGTTGGCGGTAGCATCAGAGATTGGGCTGCTCCTTGGTAAGTTTGCACTGGTGGCCGTGGTCGGTCGGTAGGCAATTCCAGTACAGTATTAGCACCTGCTAATTGGGTTTTCCAATAGTTAATTTGCTTAGAAAGTACTTCACCTGATAGCCATTGGTGCTGCCACACAGCAAAATCCGCATACTGAATGGGCAATTTTGCTAATGGGGAAGGCTTACTACTCAAAAAGGCTTCATAAAGCGCTATTAACTGCTGCCAAAGAATACCAATTGACCAACCATCTGAAGCGATGTGGTGCATCATTAACAAGAGTATATGCTCCTGTTCGTCTACTTGGAGCAAAGTAGCACGCAGCATCAAGTCAAATTCTAAGTTGAAGGGGCGTTGCACCTCTTGATTTAGGAGCAATTCTACTTGCTCCTTTGTTACCTGAATGATTTTAAGTTCCACTGGCCGAGGCGTACCAATTACTTGTATCGGGCTACCATCAGGTGATGTAATAAAGTTGGTTCGCAATGCCTGATGATGGACAACGATCGCATCTAATGACTGTTGTAATATACTCAGGTTTAACTTGCCCGTTAAGCGTTGTGCATTGGAGACAATATACGCTCGGCTGTTGGGTTCCAACTGCTCCAAAAACCAGACTCGCTGTTGGGCAAAGGATAGAGGGGCTGATTGCCGATTGGCTATTTGAGGAATGGTCTGATTTTGGGGGTCGTTTTTTGGAGTTTGGTTTTGGGTAATTGCTTGAGCTAAAGTAGCGATCGTGGGATTCTCAAATAAGAGTTGCAACGCTATTTCTATTTGAAAAGCTTGACGAACTCTAGACATCACTTGAGTGGCCAGGAGTGAATGCCCTCCCAATTCAAAAAAATTGTCGTGGATGCCTACTTGTTCCAGACACAAAACTTTCGCCCAAATACCAGCTAAGACTTCTTCTGTCGAATTCTGAGGTGGAACAAAGTTATTTGACAGCCTAATATAAGATGTATCCGGTGCAGGTAAGGCGCGGCGGTCTATTTTACCGTTGGGATTTAATGGTAGGGTGTCCAAAAAGACAAAGAAAGCAGGCACCATGTATTCTGGCAACCGAGCTTCCAAAAAGCAACGCAATTCAGCTTGACTAGGAATTTGCTCTGGACTGGCAACAATATATGCTATGAGTCGCTTGTCTCCAGGCGCATCCTCTCTGGCTATGACTAAAGTCTGCGTCAGTGCTGGATGTTGAGCTAGTATGGCTTCAATTTCTCCTAATTCAATTCGGAAGCCACGTATTTTAACTTGGTGGTCAATCCGACCAAGGAATTCGATATTACCATCGCTCAAATAACGTGCTAAGTCCCCAGTTTTGTAAAGGCGTGCCCCAGGTTCAGAGCTAAAGGGGTCAAAAATAAACTTCTCTATGGTCAATTCTGGACGGTTAAGATAACCTCGCGCTAGACCAATACCGCCAATGTGCAGTTCACCTGATTCACCAATAGGCACTGGCTGCAAATTGTCATCGAGGATGTGAATCTCTGCATTGGTAATCGGACGGCCAATGGGTGCAGTAGCATAATTCATGCCACGTTGGCAACTCCAGAAAGTGGTATCAATAGAAGCTTCTGTCGGGCCGTAACAATTATGTAAAACATTGTCCAAATTCAGTTGGGCAAAGAAGCGTTCTATAAGTTCGCCAGGTAAAGCTTCACCACCGCAGGTAATGTGTCTGATGAATCGGCAATTTTCAATTCCCTTCTCTTCTAATAAGACACGCAGGATAGAAGGTACTAAAGCCAGAACTGTGATTTGCTGCTCAGTAATCACCTTCACAAGATAGGCTGTATCTTGATGTCCACCAGGGCGAGCTATAAATAATTGCCCCCCAAAGCACAATGGCCAGAATATCTGCCACACTGAAGGATCGAAGCTAAAAGAAATAGTCAGTAAAACTTTGTCTGCGTGAGTTAATCCAAAAGTTGTTTGCTTCCAGTGAAGTTGATTGCAAATACCACGGTGAGAAATCATCACACCCTTGGGCTGTCCTGTAGAACCAGATGTGTAGATTACGTAGATGAGGTTATCAGCTGTAGTTTGATTTACAGGATTTTCTTGACTGTTTTGGATATTCCCTTGCCAGTTTGAGTCCAGACAAACCACTTGTGCCTGATGCGGTGGTAAGTTTTTGACCAATTTTTCTTGGGTTAACAATACTGCTGTTTGGGTGTCTTCCAAAATAAAGGCTAAACGTTCTGAGGGATATGCTGGATCTAAAGGCACATAAGCGCCTCCAGCTTTGAGAATGCCCAGTAGTCCTATAATCATCTCTAAGGAGCGCTCCAGACATATACCCACAAGTACTTCCGGTCCAACGCCTAAAGAACGTAGGTAGTGCGCTAATTGATTCGCCCGCTGGTTTAACTGTTGATAAGTAAGTTGTGTATTTTCGCATATTACTGCAATGGCTTGGGGCGATCGCTCTACTTGCATCTCGAACATTTGATGAATGCACAGATACTGATGATAAACTACTTGGGTATCATTTAATTCCTGTAAAACTTGAGTGTCGATAATGTTAGTTAAGGTATTTAAGGTAATCTTTTGCTTATATTCTTCTGATGTCTGACTATTTATCTGCATTTTATATATTAAGTTCCAGTGGGCATAAATAATTAAAGGTTTATGACTAAAAAAGATATGAGCAAATACAGTTTCCAATCTCTAGAAAATAAGCAGAATACTATTAGTTATCATAGAACTGATATACAGCAATATTAAATGATACAGACGCTAGGAGCACACAGACATCTTGTGCACCCCTACTAATTATTTGAACTCCAAAGAATTGCAAACAGCTATAACACTTATCAAACTAAAAAGTTGCTTGCTCTTTAGTTTTTGACTATTACCAGTGCCTTCATTTCAGCATTGAGCAGAGGTTGATGATAATTTTTTTGGAGGTCTGGCACAGGTTTCCCATCTACAATAACTTTGTAGATTTTTGCATAGCAGTTGCTCGGTAAATTTTCAACAATTCTTGTTTTAAATGCATCAGGACTATAAGTTCTAGCAAAGCCTTCATATGCACCCCATCCAGCAAAGCTTGCAGTATTGTCAAAAATTGTAATTGCTTTGTCAACATTGGGCTTCTGAATCCGTTTATTGTTCCAGATTTCTGCATATTCGTTAGTTAAAAATAGCGGTGCAATGACAAGTTTTCTGCCCACTTTCAATAAACGTACTGCCTCTTTAATAAACTTAATATCCAAATCATCTTGAAAATGCTCAAAAGAATGATGACAGCTAATTCCATCTAAAGATTCATCTGGGAGAGGGATCGCATCAATAGAGCCACCAATGTACTTAATTCCATCTGTGACTTTTCCGTCCAATAAGGAGTCTTGACAGTAAGCATTCAATTTGAACTCCGAAACTGCCATTAAAGCCTTTATATATTCAGCTTTCTCACCACCAGCAGCATCTAGTATTTCATCACCTTCTTTCAAATCTAATAGACTCATTGTCGTCAGATATTCAAGTGGCTTAGAATGGATGTAATCAAGCTGATTATATTTACTTAATACATCCGAATTTATAAAATCCCTATAATCTTTTTCAGAAAAATATAAATTGTTTATCTCTATTTGGACTTTGCCTATTTCCGAATCATTTGTTGGTCGTAAAATCTTATTAACTTTTAAATTGTTTAGACGCAAATTTGTCAGCAAACGCCATTTTTTATTGTTTAAAAACCTGCCCAATCGATCTACTATATCTAATTTGCTAGTCACCATACTTTCACCCTGTGTCTTATTGATTGAAATGAAACTCGAAATTATTACAGTTGAATCCCAAAAATCAAATTTCTGTTTTATCGAATAAATACAAACACTTACACGTAATTATAAAGGTACATTATCCTATCTCAGTAAAATCTACTTGATGAAAGATAGTTTTTACAAAATCTTCATTTTGTCTCTAATTATATAAATTTAATGTAAAGTCATAATCTTATTTTTTTGGATAATTTAGCCAACCTCATAAAACTCAATTAAGTTTGTAACATCAGTCTTCTACTCTAAACTACAGTCTCATCTTAAGGTTGCTGCCCTTTTAAGACTTCATTTAGAAATATCTATGAAACTGACTTAAGTCAGTAATGTAAAGTTTCATTACAAAAATCAAACTTTTAATGCATTTTGTTATAAGTTATGTAATATAATTTTTAATCAGTAATTCTGCGTAAGAACAACAGATAGAATAAGACAACTTTATATTCAAAGCTGAATTAGTCTAAATAAATATGCTAGAGTGATTTCTGAGGTTATATCAATAATTCTATACCTCGAACAAAGAAGTGAAACTCTCCAAGATATCTGCGATATCCACGATCTGATGTATTAGTGACTTGGAAAATTATAATATTTTATTTTTATGTTTGCCTACTTGCTTGATTCTTAACATCCGCAGTTTTGTTTAATTACTAATAATCTAAATTGGTCAACAAATCCTTTTTTTTCATTAAATTTGTACAGACTAAAATGTGATTATATACTGCAATCAAACCTAAATATCTCGTTAGTAAAACAGCACTCAAACCGACCTGGAAAATGTTTTGATCGAGAACTTAAAGTTACTCTAAAGAAAATGATTAAGACTAAGACTAAAAATTCCAGGTTTATTTGTAAATAAAAATAGTGAAATAGCTAAATTGTCTTGTATTTTTAAGCTCCTATCAAATTTTACCTACACCAAGTGTTCCTACTCATGAGTAATCAAAGCATTACAACAAATAAATTCAGTGAAGTACCTTTGGATTTACGTGCATCGACGTTTGTCACAGTACGTAAGGGTTCGTGGTGGTTAAGATTAACAACATTATTCTTAGTAGACTGTACTCTTTTATTTTTATCTTGGGTTTTAGCAGCATATCAATCTACTGATGGACACTTTAGTTGGTATATACCGAGCCATTATTTACCTATTTTAACAGCTATTGGGATTCAAATAGGATCGCTAGCTATCGAAGGAATTTATAGAGAAGGTCAAAAACGTTATGACTATTTCAATATTATCAAATCGCTAACTTTTGCTCATGGATTAATACTATTAGTTAGTTTTTTGTATAAACCAGTTATTGATATAACACGTCCAAAATTAATATTATTACCTTGGTTGCTAAGTGTATTTTTTGTTTGTACTGGTAGATATGCTGTAAATATTACTCTTGAATATCTACGCAAACAAAAAAAAATAGTTCGTTCTTCTGTTTTCATTATTTGCGATCCTCAGGATCACGAGCAGATAGAGAGTTTTATAAAAAAAGAAAAGCATTACATTATATCTGGAACTGCGAATGCCAATTCACTAGACAGATATCAGCGTCAGCAAACATTGACTCAGCTTAATCAACTAGGAGTGACAGAAGTTTTTATATCTTGGGATGCACTAAAAAATAGAATGTTTTTGTGCTGGTTGTTTCAAGCATCTGGGATACAAGTACATATTTTACCGATGGAATTAAAACCAATTTACAAAAACGTACAATTCAACAAAATAGGAGGAATGCCTTGTTTAAGTTTGGATTGTCCGATAATTACAGGTAAAGATTTTTGGATAAAGCGTAGCTGTGATTTTTGTTTTGCAACTTTATTTGTAATGTTCTTATTCCCCATTTATATAGCTATAGCTATAGCTATAAAACTTGACTCTCCAGGCACAGTATTCTACAAACAAACGCGTATAGGTCTACATGGTCAACAGTTTAAAGTATGGAAATTCAGAACAATGAGGTCTGATGCGGAAAAGTTACAAAAAGAATTAGAAGCATTAAATGAAACAAAAGATGGGATTATATTTAAAATTAAAGATGATCCTCGCATTACCCGTGTTGGAAAATTTCTCCGTCGTTACAGTTTAGACGAATTACCTCAACTTTTTAACGTTATCCTTGGAGAAATGAGTATAGTGGGACCTCGCCCTTTACCTACCAGAGATGTTGAAAAGTTTGCCGAACATCATTTTATTCGACATGAAATTTTACCTGGTATTACGGGTCTTTGGCAAGTCTCAGGTCGCTCAAATATTTTAGATTTTGAACAAGTGATTCATCTCGATATTAGCTATATCGAAAATTGGTCACTAAGGTTAGACTTTGAAATTCTCCTTAAAACAGTTATGGTGGTTTTGCAAAAAGATGGTGCTTACTAAGACAAAAAATCTCTAGCTGGGCAGCTATGATTAGAGAATTTACTTTTCGTATAAATCAATAAAATTATTGCAGTTTTCAGTTTAATTTGTGGCGGATTCAATTTAGATTTTTTTACATTACACAGAGGATGTTCTAAAAAATCTAGCAGGATATATCCGAAAAAATCATGATGACTCAAAATGAAAGAATTAAGCTGAATTAAGAATTATAAGAATGGTAGAAAAGTACAAATTCATAAGTAATTCCTTCTCAATGATACTCAATCGGTTAGTACAAAGTATTACAGCCTTTGTGTTAACCGCTTCGATTGCTCGTACTCTAGGAGCTGAGGCTTTAGGGCAGTATCTACTAGCATATAGCTACTATTTTATTTTTGTAGGCATTGCTTCACAAGGGCTAAAAACATTGTTCACTAGAGAACTAGCTCGTGAACCACAAAAAACATCAGTCTATTTAATGAGTGGTACTTGCTTACAGCTAATATTTAGTTTTTTCAGTTATGGAGCATTGGTGATTGTAGTATTTTTACTTCCCTATAGTACTAAAACCTCGACTGTTTGTTACATAATGGGTTTAACGATCATCCCCTTTGCGCTTTCTAATATCACAGAGGCAATTTTTCAAGCGAAAGAAAAGATGCATCTGATTGCGATCGCTACAGTGCCAGTTTATATTTTACGCCTAATAATCATGATTTGGGCGATGCAACTAAAATATGGAATTGAATATTTAGGGGCGATCCTAGTTTTTTCTGAAACACTAATTTTAGTAATTGAATGGATTTTTATCGCTCGGTTAGTAAAAATAAAATGGCAAATCGATAGAAATTTTGTCTTGAATACAATCAAAAATGCGCGCACATTTTTTGCTATTGAAGCAATAGCTGTAGTAATTGGCAGAATTCAAATACTGATCCTTTCATTATTAGGAAACGAGTTTTTAGTAGGTTTATTTGGCGGAATAACACAATTATTACAACCGTTTTTGATTATTGCTAACAGTATGAGTTTAGCAATATTTCCAAGGCTTTCAAAAGCAGTAGAGCAAGGAAGGGAAAAGCAGAGGCAGATAGCTGAAAATCTTATCGAAATCCTACTAATCATCGCATTGCCCTTATTTCTTGGGATCTTATTGTTTGGCAAAGATTTATTAGTTTTTCTCTATAATGCTAGCTTTGCTGAAGCAAATATAGCTCTTACGATCAGCGCTGCATCACTTATTTTTTTGCCGTTTACCCGCTCACTGACTTATTTACTTGTAGCCAATGGTTTCGAGATAGTGAACCTACGTGAAGTAGTTATTACCAGTACATTAGGGAGCTTAGGAGGTGTGGTATTAGTTTCGCGCTATCAGTTACTAGGTGCAGCTTTAATGGTATTATTGATGACTATTTCTGGTTTTAGCCAGTATATTTATTTCACCTATACTCGCCTATTTTCATTAAATTTATGGCGAATTGTGCGCCGACCATTAATAATAACTATTGTAATGCTACCTATATTAATATTTTTACAAAAACTTAGTTTAAACTTTATATTAACTCTAATTATTGCAACTTGTGTTTATACTTTATTTGTAACTTATTTAGGTATTCGTGCATTTGGAGGGTTTCGGTTTTTATGGTTGAAATTGTTAAGATCGCAGTAATGTAATTAGTCTCAAATAAATTATTATTAACTCATAAATAAAAAAATATAAAAACTGATGAAATAAAGAATTTAAGAGGGAGGATATAATTGTAATTATGATTAAAGTTGCTTTATTACATTTTAGCTTTGAAGATTACACTATTGAATTAGCAAACAGTCTGGTTAAATATGTTGATTTAACACTAATTCACCCGGAAAAAGTTTCAAATGTCTGTAGCAATGTTCTCGATCCCAACATCCGCGTAATTAGCTTTAAAAAACCACGGATTCGCGATCCACGCAACCTATTGTCGATGTACGCGATGATGCGTATTATCAAAGACATACAGCCGGATATCTTGCATGTGCAAGAAACTAACGATCCTTGGTATGATTGGACTTTGTTACTCAACAAAATGCCGCCATTGGTGACAACTATCCACGACATATTCCGTCACCCAGGAGATAGCATGGCTGTATTCGGTTCAGAGTATACTAGGCGTATTGCCTTCTATCGTTCCCAACAATTGATTGTTCATACTCATCAACTAAAAAAGATTCTAATTGAACAATTTCGTATACCTCAAGAGCGAGTCAATGTTTTACCACATGGGGAACTTGGTAGTTTGTATCAGCGTCGGGGTAAGAAATATAGTCAGACTCGCGATCCAAATACGTTACTATTTTTTGGCCGCATCTGGCCATACAAAGGATTGAAATATTTACTTCAGGCTATGCCTTTAATTGCTGAACGTATACCTGAAGTCAAACTGATTATCGCTGGACGGGGAGAAAATATCAAACAATATTTCCCTAATGGTTATGATGAGAAACACTACGAAATTATCAATGACTTTATCCCCCTTGAAGAAGTAAGTAATCTATTTCAACGCAGTACGATAACAGTTCTACCATACATAGAAGCCTCTCAAAGTGGAGTGGCAGCCTTATCTTATGGGATGGGAACCTTGGTTGTAGCCTCTGAAGTAGGGGGATTAAGTGAGATAATTCAGCATAAAAAAGATGGGTTGTTAGTTCCACCTTGTGATGTTCAATCTTTAGCTGATGCCATTATTTATTTGTTAAGCGATCGCGATTTGCAACAACGTATGCAAGCTGCGGCATTAGCTCGCTGTCAGGAAGATTTAAATTGGTCAAATATTGCCGCTCAAACAGTTCAAGTTTATTATAAAGAACTGAATATGCAAAATAAATATTAGTTAATTTATTTATGAGGAAAATACTAATTTTTGCTGAACAGGTATTCACAATTTTGAGCTTGCTGATGTATTCAGGGGCAATTTTTGTTGTTGTACTGTCAGGAGGAGCAGGGCAGACTGATTTAGTAGAATATGATAGCTCTGTGATTCGAATTATTTATTCTTTAATCTACCTAGTTACCTTAGTACTATTAGTTTTGCGTTGGAAGAAAACTCTTTATTTCCTTAGGAAAGACTTTTGGCTTTATTCTTTAATTTTATTGTCAGCTTTTTCTATTATTTGGTCTTTTGAACCATCAACAACATTAAAAAATAGTTTTTCCCTAATTAATTCCAGTTTGTTTGGACTATATTTTGCTTCGCGATATAGCTTAAAACAGCAGTTACATTTACTTGCTTGGAATTTTGCAATTATTATAATACTCAGTTTTGTTTTTGCCATAGCTTTGCCTAAATACGGAATACAGAGCGATTTGGATGGTTCAAAGTGGCGTGGAGTATTCACGCACAAAAACGGTCTGGGAGCAAGAATGGTAACAAGTAGTATGACTTTTTTTATACTTGGTTATCAAACTCAAAGACGTAATTGGCTTTTCTGGGCAGGGTTTGTCTTGTCAATACTACTCTTACGGCTTTCTGCTTCCGGTTCATCTTTAGTTAACCTATTAATCATAATATTGACATTTTTTGCTTTTCAAATTTGGCGTTGGTCTTACCAGTTCATGGTACCAACCCTAATAATGATCGCTACTATCGGCCAAAGCTTATATTTTTGGTTGTCTAGTAACGCGAATGTCCTGTTCAATGCAATTGGTAAAGATGCGACGCTGACGGGTCGAACAGAGTTGTGGCCATTAGTAATTGATAAGATTTGGAAACATCCTTGGCTTGGTTACGGTTATGGTGGATTCTGGCAAGGATGGAATGGCGAATCTGCCGATATTTGGCTTGCAGCTGCATGGACGCCAAGCCACCCCCACAATGGATATCTGGCTCTTTGCCTAGATTTGGGTCTTTTGGGCTTAGGAGTCTTCTTTTTTGGATTTTGGCGCAATTATCTGCAAGGATTTGCTTGGGTGCGTAGTAGCAAAACAGCATTTGATATTTGGCCACTTATACACATGACATATATACTTTTATCTAGCCTCACTGAGTCTAACTTAATGGAATCAAATAGTTTGACTTGGATACTCTATGTGGCGGCATCTCTCTCAGTCAAAATCTAAAAATCAGATGATTAATCAATATAATTGTAACCAGCTAATAACAGCAAAACTGATAGCTGTCATGATGTGTATATGCATATTTATTATTTAATCCAGTTTCGCCAAGTTCTGAATATAAGTTCCATAAATAAGGTATATTTTAGACTTGACGACTGAGTGTTTTACTAAAGTAGCCTTTCACATTTACCCTGGCTATACCCATAAATTCAGGGTTTCAACCATTTTTCCGAGTGAGTGAATAATTACTGACTAAACTAATTAAAAATTGAAATTATTATGGCATCACCGAAAAAAGTATTAATTATTGTTGAAAATCTCCCAGTTCCCTTTGATAGACGGGTATGGATGGAAGCAACTACTTTGCAAAAAGCTGGGTATGAAGTTAGTGTAATTTCACCTACGGGTAATGGCTTTGAAAAAGATTACGAAATTATTGAGCAGATTCACATTTACCGTCACCCTCTACCACCGGAAGAAAGTTCTGTCATTGGCTATCTCCGAGAGTACAGTTGGGCGATTAACTGGCAATTCCGTCTAGCTCAAAGGGTATGGCGAGAGCGTGGTTTTGATGTCATACATATTTGTAATCCGCCCGATTTACTTTTCTTGGTAGCAGCATGGTTTAAATTATTTCATGGTATATCTATTATCTTCGATCATCACGATCTCAGTCCAGAAATGTATGAAGCTAAGTATCGTCGGCGCGATATTTTTTATTATGGATTACGCTGGGCTGAACGCTTAACCTATGCTACAGCAGATATGGTAATTTCAACGAACGAGTCACACCGAGAAGTAGCTCTTAAGCGTGGGCACAAGAAACCAGAGAAAGTATTTGTAGTTCGTAGTGCGCCGGATCTTTCGCGCTTTCGCCGAATGCCTCCAAACCCCAATTACCGCAGAGGTAGAAACTACTTGATAGGTTACATGGGTGTCATGGGAGAACCAGAAGGTATCGATTATCTCTTAAGAATGGTATATTACATTGTCCACAAAAAAAATCGCTCTGATATTCACTTTATGCTAATTGGTAGTGGTCCTATGGCAGAAAAGCTCAAGGACTTATCCAAAGAGTTAGAAGTGAATGATTTTGTAGAATTTACAGGGTTTAAGCAAGGTGAAGAACTTTTAGAGCGGCTTTCCAGCTGCGACGTGTGTGTAGAACCTTCTCCAACATCTGCTTATAACGAAAACTGCACTATGAATAAAATCCTTGAATACATGGCAATGGGAAAAGCAATTGTCCAGTTTGATTTGCGAGAGGGAAGACGTTCTGCACAAGAAGCATCTCTTTATGCCAAACCTAATGACGAGGTAGAATTTGCCGAGAAAATTTTGGAACTTCTAGATTCTCCTGAACGTAGACAAAAGATCGGAGCCGAGGGCCGACGTAGAATGGAGGAAATTCTTGAATGGCAATATCAAGCTCCAAAACTGTTAGATGCTTACGATAAAGTTTGGCAAAGTAGGTAGCTACTTTAACTTTCAGAATTACTATATTGAGTAGTAAATGAGTTGACTAATGAGTAGATGTTTATGGTCAAAATTACAAAATGACTAAAGAACGGATTTTTTACTTGACTTTGAAATTTTGGCTTTGGCTAAGATAGTTGATCTGACAAGGAATCTAGCCGTATAATATCCAAGCCAAAAATCAAGTCTTTGATAATCCAGAAATAAATGTGAATGAATATTAGTGGTTGATGGCTAATGCAAAAAAAATTTAATTTAACCTCCTGTTACTAAAGGGTTGATTTATGGGAAGGTCGTTATAGTTAGGACGTAGTTAACTCATCTGAAATTCCAAAATTAACAAAGGTTTTGCTCAATAAAGGTACACACCACCGTTACACATTTCACTCAATGGGGACTAAATTTTTCACTTAAATATATACTACAATACATTTCATTTAAGCACTTCTTGCTTCTTTTATTTGCGCCTTTGGCGGTTCGTTAAAAAAAGGATTTCGATAAAGAGTTAAGCTTTAACTGAACCGTATTCGTCTATACTATGTTTTATATTGTAAAATTATACATAATCAGTATTGTCAATTGCACTGGTTTGTGACTGTTATAAGTCAATTTTGAGTTTCTTGCTTAAGACCTGTACTTTGGAAGATTTATGTCAGAAAAATCTATGGAATCTAGAGAATCTATTGATTTAGACCTTAATCGTTACTTATTGATATTGAAACGCTGGTGGTTGCCTGCTTTCAGTATATTTGTGGCGACAGTTATTCTGAGTGCCATATCTACACAATTTCTGAAGCCAGACTATGAAGCAGAAGGAAAACTGTTATTCAGGATTCCCAGTTTTAAAGTAGCAGGCAATAATCTTTACCCTGATACCTCTGAAGGAGGAGAAGCAGGAGATTTGAAACCATTGGTAGCAACTCAAAATCCCATAAGCAGTCAGATAGAAGTTATTTCTTCCCCAGCTTTATTACAACGGACAATAGACAAACTACAACTAAAAGACAACGAAGGTGAACCTTTGGAGGTGAAAGCACTACTAAAAGCCCTGAACCTAAAAATTGTTGGTGGGACAGATGTATTGCGTATTACTTATAAAAGTCACAATCCTGAAGAAGCAGCAGCAGTAGTCAACACAATTATGAGGTTTTATTTAGAAAATGATATTCTGACAAATCGCTCTGAGGCAGGAGCGACTCGTCAGTTTATGGCCAAGCAACTTCCTACAACTCAAGCTGCTGTTAATAATGCAGAAGTAGCGCTACGTATATTTAAACAAAAGCATCAGATTGCAGATTTATCAGAGGAAACAAGGTCAGCTGTTGCGACTATTGGAAATCTAGACAATGAGATGAATACTGTCAAGGCTCAACTGGATGAGGTAAATGCCCAAACCAATCAACTACGGCAGAAAGTAGAGCTAAATTCTCAAGAAGCGATCGCTGTGAGTGCCCTCAGTCAGTCACCAGCAGTACAGGGAATTCTTACACAACTCCAAGAGACCGATCGGCAGTTAGCGGTTGAGCGCAGCCGTTTTCTAGATGATAACCCAGTAATTATTAACCTAGAAGCAAAAAAAGCGAATTTAAAATCTCTCCTACAACAGCAAGTTGGTCAGACTGTTGGCAATCAAACACAAGTTCCCCAGAGCCTATTGCAGATTGGAGAACTCAGACAAAGCCTGATACAAAACTTTCTGCAATCAGAAATACAACGTTTTGGCTTAACTCAAAGACTCTCGTCACTATATAATTCTCGTGCCAGCTATGAACAGCGGGTGAAACTCATACCCCAGTTGGCTCAAAACCAGCGGGAGTTAGAACGGAAAGTTGAAGTTGCAGAATCGACCTATCAAACTCTATTGAAAAAGGTTCAAGAATTACAGTTAGTTGAAAATACAAATACCCCTAGTTCCCGAATTATTGCTCAGGCTTTAGTGCCTGAAGATCCTACATTAACCAAAAAAATAATTGTTTTGGTGCTAGGAGTCATGTTCGGTTTGTTTTTTGCTACCACAACTGTACTTTTTCTCGCGATGAGAGATAGATCTCTAAAAACACTTAAAGAAATTAGAGATGTATTTGGATATACTTTGCTAGGAATTGTTCCTTTGTCTGTTAAAAAGCTTCGTTCCCGTGATTCAAATGCAGAATCAACGTCTCAAACAGTTGCCGTCAGAGATACTCCCCACTCTTTAACGAGTGAAATGTACCGAATGATTCAAGCAAATCTGAAATTCTTAAGTTCAGATAAATTGCTTAAAACCATTGTGATAACTAGTGCAATTCCTAAAGAAGGCAAGTCTACAGTTTCAGCTAATTTGGCAGCAGCGATCGCTCAACTAGGACGTCAAGTTTTATTAATAGATGCAGATATGCGAGTTCCTTCTCAACATCATCTCTGGCAATTAACCAATGAAGTTGGTTTAAGTGAGGTTCTCGTAGGTCAGGCTGAATTTAACATTGCCGTATCTAAGGTAATGGACAACCTTGATGTTTTAACTGCTGGAGTTAGGCCTCCCAACCCACTTGCTTTGCTTGACTCAAAACGGATGGCATCACTCATTGATAGTTTCTCATCCCAGTATAAGTATGACTTTGTAATTATTGATGCTCCTCCACTGCTTTTGGCAGCCGATGCTTTGACTTTAAGCCAAATGACTGATGGTATTTTGTTAGTAGCCCGACCCGGAGTAATTGATTCCAACAGTGCTAATGCTGCTCAAGAGATATTAGAGAGATCCAATTACAACGTTCTAGGTTTAGTAGTCAATGGAGTCATTGATAAAAATGAATCTAGTAGTTATCGATATCATTCTCACGAATACTTTAACCCAAGAGAGTTGAAAAAAGAGCTTAAGGGACTGGCGAAGAAATAAAGCTTCTAAAAAATTATTTTAGGAGTTACATCAAGTCCGGATAAATATTTATTAATAAAGACTGACGTAAAGACGCCAGAAGTTTTAAATAATAAGTAATTAACCGGACTAAGAATTATTTATATAGCGCTCCTAGATCGGATAAGATATATCTTCACTGTTTTGCTTCGTGGCTGTTGCTGGCCTTCTTGAATTGAGTTGTAGACAAAAGCTATATATCAATAAAAACTTTATCCTACAACCCAATGCCATACTTTTAACTACTACCGATTTTCGTATGCTCCTCTATCAGGTGCAGAACCGGACACACGAGGATTGCCTAGAAAATCAGTTTTCAAACTACTCCACTTTAAGCCACTATTAATTGCCGGACTTGTTGATTTCAATCTAAAGTCACGAGCCGAGGCATTAACAAACTGTGGATCTGCAATCATATCGTTAGGCCCTGTAATCTTGATTGTCGAATTATTACGATAAACATTGTAGTTATAACTGACGTTGACATTTTTCATATTGCTATTCGCAACATTACCAGGGGAAGGATACATAATGTTATTGAAAATTTTGACATCAGACGAATAACCCGCATAAATTTCGCCTTTTCCCTTTTTTTTAACTTCTGGACTTTGCTGATTCAAATATGCCGTGTTGTTGATAATATCGATATGCTGACTATCATGGGAATGAATACCTGAACCGCCATTATTGTAGGTGAGATTGTTTGCAATTAAAATCCGTCCTCTATATCCTTTTGAAACATCAACAATAATACCATTACCGTCTGAAATCGTTCCGGAACCAATCCAAGGAACGTACATTCGATTATTGTAGCTTCTGTTATTGGTCACAAATATCTTGTATCCCTGCTTGTTGTCAGAACTCCAATTATTAAGCAGGGAAATGCCACTGCAACCATGAACTGTGTACCAAGCGTTATTGAAAACAGTGTTATTATCCACTTTCACATAATCAGCTTGGATTGCTGAGATACCTGCTCCTCCACAATCATGCACTTTGTTGTTTAGAATATTTATATGATGAGAACGGCCTTTGTTTCCTCCATCAATGCTTATGCAATTTCCGCTAGTAAGCTGATTTGATGTGTTATATTTCTGACTTAACGCATAATTACGGGTGATATTAGCATTGTTCCCTATAACCTCCAGCTCGTTAATCTCGATGTATGAAGCTCCATTTGAAATCGAGATACCATTCCACGTATTGTGCTGAATTTTTGGAAAATGCCCAGGATATGCTTTATATTTAATCCATGCATTTGCAGTTCCAGAACGTTTAATACTTAGTACAGCACCGTTTTTGGGCCCATTTTTGTATTGCCCGTTCATAATAAGTACCGTGTCGCCAGGATTAGTCAGGTTTGCTGCCCTTTGAAGTGTTCTAAAAGCGGATGAGGTAGAAAGTCCGCTATTTCTGTCGTTTCCGTTACCACTAACATAGTATGTTGTCCCAGTTGAAATACCACTGATCAACTTGCGGTTAGGTAGTGGTGTTTCCTGAATAGTGGATGGCTGAGGAACATCTTTAAAGAAAGACTCTGTTATTCTCTGCCCTTGAACCAGACCTGTTAATCCCCAGGGAAGTACAAGAGATGCGCTCAAACTGAGAAAACCGAAACCATGAATCATCATAGGGAAAAAATAGGGTATGTTGCAAAAACTCAATCGTTAACGGTTAGTAACTCTAGCCTTAGTTAATAACCCAGTATTGGATACGGTCGTATCACTGCCACTTGTAAGTTTATACACGGTTTTATAGGTTTAAACCTGCGCATTTTCGCGTAAATATGGCTGAACCACCTTTCGAGCTTGTGTTCCAAAAAATTGCAAACATCTGATAAAGTCACTGAATAAAAATATCAGTATCCAGAGTTACCCTATTCATGAACACCAAGCAACCGTACAAATGGCGTCATTTCCAATTCGACATCATTCTACTGTGTATACGCGGTATCTGTGGTTAAAATAGTATATCTGTCATCAATTAGTTGATTTACTTAAATAATTCTTATGATAATAAGAATCACTGAATGACTAAAAATCAGTGATGAACTAGTATTTACGAAATCTGCTTTCTAAAATATTCTCATTATCATAAGAAATCCGAGTACCTACAATAAAGATTTCAAAAGCCTATCAATGCACATTATGAATTTACAGTGAGAGTTTTAAAGTTTACAGTATTTTTTTATAGGTAATATTACTTAAAATTATTATAATGACGGATATATAAAAGTGGTCAGATAGCTTAGAACATTGGCAAATCAGAAGAGAGCGGCTGTCAGAGTATTTATAGCAGACTTGTATTAACAAGTATCACAGCATTTAGAAAACGCAAGTTGGAAGAAGCAATGTCTTGTGAAGCGTTTGTTATGTGTAACTTGCTTTTGATTAAAGGATAGTGCAATTTTAGGGACGAAGAGGGTTGGCTAACGTCCCCAATTTGCATCTATCTTTTAAACTAAAGTCCGAATAAGTTCAAAAGATTAAAGATAACACCTAGAGGTCCAGTTATGGTGTTGACGGTATCGCCAGTCTTAGCTGAACCAGATCGGTTGACTACTACAACGTCATTATTGCGGAGTATGGGATTAGTTTGCTCATTAATCCCAGCCGAGAAATCCACTTTTACTATACGTTTAGTGACAGAACCATTAGGGTTGAGGCGAATTAAATCAACAGCACTACTACTAGCTCTGGCATCATTAAATCCGCCAGCAGCGAGTATAGCTTGATTTAAAGAACTATTTGGTTGAACGTCTGTTAGGCCTGGTTTTTTAACTTCGCCTACCACACCAACCTGAATTCGTGTAGGAGACAAAGTAGTGGTAGCTAATTGAGTCGCTTCTGCGGGGTTAATTTCAGTTGCCGTCGGAATAACAATTGTATCTCCGTCTTGCACAATGATGTCTTGATTGGCATCACCACTCTGTAACAGTTGCCAAAGATTAATATCTATAGATTGTTCTGAGCCAGTTCTTGTAGGTCGGCGTAGCTTGAGATTACGCACATCAGCTTGTGCTGTAATCCCGCCAGCTAATTGAATTACTCGTGTCACATTTGGTAAACCAGTGGGACTGGCAGTGCCACTGTTAGGGGTTGCGCCCACTTGGCTATCTGTATTACCTGGGGTGACAAGATACGAACCAGGACGGTTAACTTCACCAATAATTGTTACTGTGCGGGGTGTGGTTTGACTGGCGGCAAAGTTGGATGCAAATATATTGCGAGATTCTGCGACGTTGAAGTTGGTTGCTGTTGGCACAACTATAGTGTCTCCATCCCGCAAGGTAATATCCTGCGATAACTTGCCTGTTTGAATGAGTTCTTTCAAATTGAGGGTGACAGCTTGCTCTGAAGAACGTCCTATTCTACGCCGTAATTGAACTTGAGTCACATCCGCAGCTAAAGTCACCCCCTGCGCTGTTGTTAATGCGGCTAATACAGTGGGGTATTGTACGCCTGGATTGTTCCCGGCGCCTCCGCTCAAGTTTAGAGTGTAAGCTCCAGGACGTGTCACCTCTCCAGCAACAAAAATATTGATGGGACGAGGAGACAAGAGATTGACTGAGATTAAGGGGCGTTTGAGGAAGCGAGCATATCTTCTAGCTATTTCGTCAGAAGCTTGTTCAGTTGTTAGCCCTAATACCGATACACTGCCAATTAAAGGTAGGTTGATTGCTCCACCGGGGGGAATTTGGTATTCACCTGTATATTCAGGTACTTCAAATACATTTACACGGATGAGATCGCCGCCTCCTAATGAATAATTAGTATCTAATTGTGTTTGTGTAATTGGTGGTTGTGTTGTTGGTGGTAATGGTTGTCCCTGAGCTAGACTGGCAGATGACACAGCGGCATTGACAGCAGTTAACAAAGCCATACCTACAGCTGGCTGAATTAGGAATTTAGACAAACTTTTGTTAAGCATATTTACTTGAGACTCTGAAACTACAATCAATAAAGTACTGTCTAAACATTTTTATTTTGACTATACCTAAGTATTCATGTTCCCCGACACTCTTATTTTCCTAGAAAAGTGTGATTTTCCGGAGGAAATTTGTTTATTGAAGTTAAATTTTTAGTGAAGTTAGCTTAAATTTAATGTTGCTTGAATAGAGTAATATCAAAAAACATAAGATTTACGCCAATAAACCCAGTTTCTACAATAAATTATCTGTTAGCTAACAATCAAGTAGTCACGAATAAATTTTTATTGTCAGAGTTAATTTGATGACATTTAAAATCTGCGATGAGTAGTAAAGGACTACTAAAATTAGGAACGAGTTCATTAAATAAATACAAATAACCTTGAAAAGATGTCGGAATTTTATTTTTTGTGGATTGCGTTGGCAAAGAGAACTCAAAAAGGCAGAATTTTGGGTTTTGTTCTTCAAGCCAGTAGACAATTTACTACTTAGCAACAAGACTAATTCAATGGGTTGTTTTTTCTTTGGATCTGTTGAATAAAAAATTCTTCTAAGGATTGACGTGACAAGTTAATGGCGATAATTTTACCTTCCATAAGACGAAGACTGGCAAGAAAATCATAGTAACCATCTTGTAATGTACCGTGCCAGGAACCATCAGGCTCAAATATGAGAGTGGGTATCCATTTTTTGAGAATTTCCCAGTCACCACCTTGACCTTTTACTTGATATGTGTGATTTATGCCTAAGAGTTCATTGAGCGAACCAGAGCAAATTAGTTCACCTTGAGCGAGGATGGCAATGCGATCGCAAATCTGTTCTACTTCACTAAGAACGTGGCTGTTGAAAAAAATCGTCTTACCAGCAGCTTTGAGCGCCAGAATAATTTCTCGCATTTGGTAGCGTCCCACCGGATCGAGACCAGACATTGGTTCATCTAGAAAAACCAAATCTGGTTCGTTAATTAGCGCCTGTGCCATACCAACACGCTGGAGCATTCCTTTGGAATAGCGGCGCAAAAGCTTTTTACGGGCATCAGCTTGGGATAAACCGACTAATTCCAATAGTTGGGGAATGCGCTGGCGTTGGACACTTTGGGGAATTTGGAATAACCCAGCAGCAAGCTGTAAAAACTCCCAACCAGTGAGATAGTCATACAAATAGGGATTTTCTGGCAGATAGCCAATATGTTGCTTAACACTGCGATCGCCTATTGGCTTATCCAATAATAATCCCCGTCCAGAGGTAGGATGAATAATTCCCAGCAATAATTTTAAAAGGGTGGTTTTACCAGCGCCATTAGGCCCCAACAACCCAAAGGTTTCGCCTTTGTAAACCGTTAAAGAACAGTTTTTGAGAGATACGACTTTTTGATTTAGCCAAAAACCAGTGCGATAGACTTTTCGCAACTCAGAAGTTAGGACTACTGGCGGAGTGTCTGTCGTATTAAGTTGAGAATTAGGGTCATCTGCAACAGACTTCATCTCGGTTAAATCACTATTTATCAGCTTGGTATTAATTAAAAATTACCCAGTAGGCTGATAATAACCATCACAAACGAGTGTGTCAATTAGCTCAAACTGGTGAGTGGGGATTGGGAGGACAAGGGTATAGTTTTCCCAATGCCGAATACAACTCTTGAAGAGGCTGCGCCCGAAGCGTAGCTATGCCGCAGGCTTTACGACTACGCGGTAGTTGAGCGCAGTCGAAACTCAGTACAAGTGCCCAATGCCCAATGCCGCATGGCACGCTTGTTAACGGCAAACCTATTATTCGTAAGGCTTTTGGGTGTGGGGTGTGGGGTGTGGGGTGTAGTGAGCAAGAAGTTCATTGATGTTCGCACGAGGATTGTACTTTTCTTACTTTTTCCCTACACCCTACACCCTACCCCCAACACCCAGCCCTAGCAGGGGTTTTATCTTTTCTTAGTGCCATTCGCCCAATGCTCAATGCCTAATCCCAATATTCAATTTGACTCCTGTCATAGAACTCCCTTAGAACTGGGAATAAAGCCAGCACGTCGGGGGTCAATTTCTACCGCCTGCCGTGTTGCTCTTGCAAAGGCTTTAAATGTCGCTTCAATAATGTGATGGGAATTAATACCATCCAGTTGCCGAATGTGCAGTGTCATTTGGCTATGGTTCACCAAAGCTACAAAAAATTCTCGCACCAGTTGGGTGTCATATGTTCCTACCCTCTGAGTAGGAATTTGCAAGCCGTAGCTGAGGTGAGGCCGTCCAGAAAAGTCTAGCGCTACCTGAACTAAGGCTTCATCCAGTGGTGCAAGAAAATTACCAAAGCGGACAATGCCTTTTCTGTCGCCTAGTGCTTGGTTGAAAGCTTGCCCTAAAGTAATGCCTACATCTTCATTGGTGTGATGGTCATCAATTTCCCAGTCTCCCTTGGCTTGGACATCTATATCAATCAACCCGTGGGAGGCAATTTGATGCAACATATGATCCAAAAACGGAATGCCTGTTCCTGCTGTGCAAGTTCCTCTACCATCCAGGTTGATGGTAACTTGCACATCAGTTTCACCAGTAGTGCGGTGAACAGTGGCAATCCGAGAAGTTTCAGTTAGGCGATCGTAGTTTGAATTAACTTGGCGATTGGTTGTTTGCATGGGGAGTGAAAAGAGTTAGGAGTTAGAAGTTAGGAGTTAAAAATTCATAACTCATAACTCCTAACTCCTAACTTTATCGCGTCACATTCCCATAATTTCATATCCTGCATCTACATATAGAATTTGTCCGGTAATCCCACTGGACAAATCACTACACAAGAAAGCCGCAGCGTTGCCTACTTCTAGCTGAGTGACGGTGCGTCGTAGGGGAGCTACTTCTTCTACATGATGAATCATATCCAAAATTCCACCCACTGCTGAAGATGCCAATGTACGGATGGGGCCTGCGGAGATGGCATTCACGCGAATATTTTGCGGCCCTAGTTCAGCAGCCAGGTAACGCACACTCATTTCTAAACCCGCTTTAGCAATTCCCATAACATTGTAGTTGGGGATTGCCCTAACACCACCTAAATATGTCAGGGTGACGATACTACCTCCCTCTGTCATCAAAGGTTTCGCTGCACCACTTAATTGCACTAGTGAGTAAGTACTAATTTCTAAGGCGGTGTTGAAGCCAGAACGAGAGGTTTGGCTAAAATCTCCACTTAAATCGTCTTTGCTGGCAAAAGCCAGACAATGGATGAGGATATCTAGCTTTCCCCACTGTTCGCGAATTGTCTCAAAGGTAGATTTAATTTGGTCTTCATCTTGGACATTACAGGGAAGAAATAAGCTGGGGTTAAGAGGTTCTACCAACTCCGCGACTTTTTTCTCCATCTTGCCGCGTTCATCCGGCAGGTAAGTAATACCCAGGTTTGCTCCAGCTTTGTGCAGTTGTTGGGCGATGCCCCAAGCGATCGAGCGGTTATTGGCAATACCTGTAACAAGGGCATTTTTTCCAGTCAGATTTAGCATATAAATTGTTAATGCGATCGATCATTAGGAGCATACTAGAATCTGAGGCACGTTTTGTCTTTGTTTTATACAGGCTTGACAAAAATGAATATTGCTAAGGGTGTTTGCTGTGACAAAAACCTTGATTTTTTATAAAGATATTCTCAAGATATCTTTATTTGTTCTTCAAAAAACCTTTTGAATATAGCTATTGGAAGTACTTATCAACAATTAGTAGCTGAAAGGATCAACAATTATGTATCATTATAAACAAAGAGTTATGAAGAGATTAGTTGGAGTATAGGAAAGTACAGAAAGGTTGACGGTGCTTTATTCATTTTTCGGGTGTATTCTTAGGTAATCAGTTTTTGTTTTTCCGGCATTGGGTAGGGGAAGGGAGATGATCGTGACACAAGATAAAGCCCTAGCAAATGTTTTTCGTCAGATGGCGACCGGGGCGTTTCCGCCAGTTGTGGAAACGTTTGAACGCAATAAAACGATCTTTTTTCCTGGCGATCCTGCCGAACGAGTTTATTTTCTTTTGAAAGGTGCTGTTAAACTTTCCAGGGTGTACGAGGCAGGAGAGGAAATAACGGTAGCGTTGCTGCGGGAAAATAGTGTTTTTGGTGTATTGTCATTGCTGACAGGAAATAAGTCGGATCGGTTTTACCATGCGGTTGCATTTACGCCTGCGGAATTACTGTCAGCACCAATTGAACAAGTGGAACAAGCACTCAAGGAAAATCCAGAATTATCAATGTTAATGCTGCGAGGTCTGTCTTCGCGCATTTTACAAACAGAGATGATGATTGAAACTCTTGCTCACCGAGATATGGGTTCTAGGTTGGTGAGTTTTTTGTTAATTCTTTGTCGGGATTTTGGCGTTCCTTGTGCAGATGGGATCACAATTGATTTGAAATTATCTCATCAAGCGATCGCAGAGGCAATTGGTTCAACTCGTGTTACCGTTACTAGGCTACTGGGAGATTTGCGTGAGAAAAAAATGATTTCTATCCACAAAAAGAAGATTACTGTGCATAAACCTGTTACCTTAAGTAGACAGTTCACATAAAAACAATTGGAGAAAGGGGAATCGGCGCGTGTTCTATTTTGAAAAATGACACTAATAGCTAGAGGTAAATCTAAAATTGAATAATTTCAGCTATTGCCAATTTCCACTTCTTTCCAGACAATGCTTAAAAGTAGTAGGCTGTATCAGGAAGGATTTCGGTAGCTAAAGATGACCACCGGATACATCCTCATCGCAGCAATTTTGATTCTGGGAGGCGTAATTGCCACCGTGGGCGATCGCATCGGCACACGAGTTGGCAAAGCCCGCCTCTCACTTTTTAAGCTTCGTCCAAAAAACACCGCCGTACTAGTAACAATTTTTACTGGTGGTTTGATTTCAGCATCCACTTTAGGGATTTTATTCGCTGCCGACGAAGGTTTGCGAAAAGGAGTCTTTGAGTTAGAAGATATTCAAACAGACCTCAGACAGAAGCGAGAACAGCTAAAAACCGCAGAAACGCAGAAAAGTCAGGTAGAAAGCGAGCTAAACCAAGCAAGAATTGCTCAAGCAAAGGCACAACAAGACTTGCAGGCAATTAATCAATCCTTGCAGGCGGCAAATGCTAAACAGAGGGAAACGCAAGCCCAGCTGAACCGTACCATTAGTCAACAAGCTCAAACTCAAACTCAACTCCAACGCACTCAAGGCCAGCTAGGACAAGTTGTAACTCAGTACCAAAAAGCCATAGCTGAGTTGCAAAGCGTTTCCAATCAGAGAAAACAGCTACAGGCGGCAGTTGAACTCTTGAAGACAGAACGTCAAAGACTATATGCAGAAGCGAAAACAGCCATTGACGAAGCCAAAACAGCAATTGAAAAACGCGATCGCGAACTTGCTAACCGTCAAGAAGCGATAGAAGCGCGCGATCAAAAAATTGCTCAACTGGATCAACTGATTCAAAAGCGTAACGTAGAAGTTGCAGCACGAGAGCAAGTGATTACCAAACGGGAATCGCGCCTCAAAGAATTGGAAGCACAACAGGAGGAACTAGAACAGGAAGTTGCCAGACTGGAAAAATATTATCAGTCCTACCGCGACCTGCGTTTGGGTAAGCTGGCCTTAGTTCGCGGTCAAGTTCTGTCCGCTGCTGTAATTCGTGTTACTCAACCTGCCGCTGCTCGTCAAGCAGTGGTACAACTTTTACAAGAAGCCAATCGCAACGCCAACCTCGAATTAAGCGAACCTGGTGCAAATTCGGCAAACTTAGAACTGCTGCGCGTGACCCAGGATAGGGTCGATCAATTAAGCAAGCAAATTGGCGATGGTAAAGAATACGTCGTGCGAATTTTTTCTGCTGGTAATTACGTCAGGGGAGAAAAGCAGATCGAATTTTTTGCGGATACAGCCCAGAATCAACTGGTTTTTTCGGGAGGCACGGTGTTAGCCACGACTACTGCTGATTCCCAAACCATGACATCTTATCAGTTACAGCAGCGGCTAGAAATACTGATTTCTGCTTCCCAATTTCGTGCCCGTAATGCCGGAATTGTCGAAAATGTGCAAGTAGAGGGGACTTTTCTGCGCTTTGTCAGCCAATTAAGACAGTATAATCAACTTTTGGAGATCAAAGCGATCGCAGCAGAGGATACTTATACAGCCGGGCCATTGAGAGTAAAATTGGTAGCAATAGTTAACGGAAAAATTATTTTTAGTACTTAAAAAATTATTTGCACACTGTTATTAGTAAGATTTAAACATATTGAGCAGCAGTCAAAATAATTGCTGTAGCTGCATTTTTTATTTAGCAGATACTATGCGAACATTTTTAATTTTTAATTAATTATGAATTTCCGTGAATTTTCACCAACACAACCAGTCATCTTGGGGTTCGATCCAGGTCGAGATAAGTGTGGTTTAGGGGTGATGGGACTGGATCGGCAACTGTATTATCATCAAGTCGTGTTAGCAAAAGAGGCGATCGCTAGCATTGAGACACTGCGCCAAAGGTTTCCGATCTCTTTGATGGTCATGGGCGACCAAACTACAGCCAAACAGTGGAGACAGAGATTATATCAAGAATTGACAGAACCGTTGAGTATTATTTTAGTAGATGAGCGCTACACAACCTTAGAAGCACGCGATCGCTATTGGCAAATGTTCCCGCCCAAAGGGCTAATCAAGCTATTGCCACAGGGTCTACGACAGCCTCCAAGACCCATAGATGACATTGTTGCCATCCTTTTAATCGAAAGATACTTAAATCGCCTCACTGAATCAGCAACCAGCCAATTTTAGATTTTAGACTTCGGCGTGAGCGCTCAGTCGAATACTTTTTTCTTCAATCCAGAATCCAAAATTGAATAACTCCAAACTTTTAAAGTTCCGCCCGAATCGTAAAAGCATAGTCTCCTCCAGGCTCTAGCTGGTAATCTTGTTGCTCTAAGAATCGACCCAGAGGTTCTTTGATTAAGGCGCGACCTTGGGAAGGCTTGACGGCAAGTTCTCCCCGACGAAAATGCCACTGGAAATGCCACTCAAACTCACCCGCACTCACTTCACCCTCAAGGAAGCCGTGTTGCCAGGATTGGCGGGTAATTCTGACATGGGCAATGGTTTCTGGCAGACGTTTTGCACTCACAATGCTTTATGTCAAGTGTGGAATAACAGCCGATGATCTAGGCTACTTATTTTATTTACCAAACATATCTCAATTAGACAAACTGACAAAGTGGGTATTTGTAGTTAACTAGGTTGTGTTTATGAGTAAGATGACTTCAGCATCCTGGAGTTGCGCCACCGATAGCGTAAGCAAATTAGGCGTAGCCTCTCCTAGAGAAGCGTTAGCGAGTTTTACTTCGAGGGTCATAGTTCGTCATAGATATTGGAAAATAAATCAAACGAGAAATGCTAATTTTTTCGTTGCTTCTAGCGATCGCATTTCAACTACTGGTACATTTCAGGAATCGTTCCCACTCGCAATGTGAAGCAGTCTCTAGCGTAAATACCCAAATTAAGCAGTGTCTAACACTCGTATCATAATTATGTCGCTGAAAGTTTTTGTTGGGAACCCACAATATATTTATGCCGCAAGATAGCTGTTTTTTGAATCTATATGTACTTCAAATGTTGGGCAAAAGTATCTGAAGCATACAATAAATTAAAAACTACAGATAAAAAGATTTTGTGAATTACGCATAGACTCTTATACGATTGGGTAGTCTTACTAAAATAACTATCTCTAACACCAATGCCTAAAAAAGTAGGGAGAATGTCTTGTGGAGTCCTCATCACAAACTAAAAAAGGCTTTTTAAAAGTTAGTGGTTTCTAAGTGGATTTTCATAAATAACTTTATATATTTTAGCATTTCATTTAGTTTGACTGCTTCAATAGTTTGTCAAAAACGATTTAGGTAGAACTATTAGTTATTACTATTTATGTGATGCTCAATTCCCTAACTCAAGTAAGATGTGCCCTCACTCTCAAAATAGATATTATATTTATTAAATGTAAATTTCAGTTTACGTAATGAGGTAAGTAATGGCAATTAAATTGAAAGTTCCCGATATTAAAGGTGATGAGTGCGCTAAGAAAATAACTAAATCTATTCTGACTATGGAATCTGATGCCAAAGTAGATGTGAACGTTGATACTAAAACCGTAACTGTAGATGCTGCGGCTTCTGAAGAATCAATTAAACAGATGGTTCAATCTGCTGGTTATACTATAGAGGGCTATTAATTAAATTTCTAAATTTCCTAATAAATTTAGAGGAAATAATTTAGCCAGCACAATTACTTAATGATATTTACGTCCGTTTGACGGGCGTAAATGTTAATATATTACTTTACTCGATCGCAACTATTCCTACTCTGATAGCATGGCAAACGGCTATAAATATTGGTAAGTATCAATAATAATTAATTTCACTAAGAGGATGTTTGAAAAGTCATGATTGATGTATTAAATATTTTTTACCCCACCCTAACCCTCCCCTTGTAAAGGGGAGGGAACTGGATTTTTGGTTTCCCCCAATGTATCGGGGGGATTAAGGGGGGTAATTTTAATCACAGCCAACCACTTTTCAAACAACCTCTAAGACCCAATCAAAGATGACTTTTAGAAAATGAAATTAAAAATTTCATGTCAATCATCTTTATTAAGTATAAGTTAGAGTAAATCGTCGTTTATCTGTCAAATAATGTGGTATGTCACACATAGCAGAAAGAAGAATTACATTCACTTATCCTCAAGTCTAAGTACTAGGGAGGATTTCTGATGAATAACTAACTGATAGATAATTGGGGCAGAAAGCTATAGCTAAAAGCATGGAAACCAAACAGCTAGGAAAAACTGGTATCTTTGTAAGTGCGATTGGTTTGGGTGGTATGCCGATGTCAATTGCTAATCGTCCTCCTGAATCGGAATCAATCCAAGTTATCCATCGGGCTTTGGATTTGGGTATTACATTTATTGACACAGCCGATTCTTACTGCAAAGATGAGTCAGATAAGCACCACAATGAGCAGCTAATTCACAAAGCACTTAGTAGTTACAAAGGCGATGTTAGCCAAGTGATTGTAGCAACTAAGGGCGGGTTGATGCGTCCCAATGGCAACTGGACAAACAACGGCAACCCAGAACATTTGCGCCAAACAATTCGAGCCAGTTTTGAGGCTTTGGGCAGTGCTAAACCCATCGATGTTTGGCAATACCATTCTCCCGATCCTAATTACACCATTGAAGAATCTCTTACGCCAGTTAAAGAAGCAGTGGAGGCTGGTTTGATTCGGTTTGTAGGAGTTTCTAACTTTTCCGTTGAACAAATTAAGCGGGCGCGGGATATCGTCGATATTGTTTCGGTGCAAAATCAATACAGCCCTTGGCAGCGACAGCCAGAAAATGACGGCGTATTAGAATATTGCGAACAGCAGGGATTGACCTTTTTACCTTGGAGTCCCTTTGGTGGTAGGCGTCGCCATCAGGATTTGCAAGATATTTCTGCGATCGCTAAATTAGCTAAAGAAAAAGGCGTGTCGGTGTATAATATCGTTTTGGCGTGGTTGCGTTCCAAGTCGCCTATTATTTTGCCTATTCCTGGTGCTAGCAAGGTTTCCAGCATTGAAGACTCAACACGTGCTATCAACGTGAAATTATCTGACGAAGAAGTGCAAAAAATCGATCGGGCAACTTAATTATTCGGCGTTACTAATTCAATCTATGAATCTGCGTGTAAAGACGTTGCTATGTAACGTTTTTACAAAGATTTTGAAATCATGCAAAAGCATTTTCCTACCTGAATTCAGTAACGCCAATCATTCCACTGGCTAATATAAATATGGTAGAAATTGCCTATCAAAAAAGACATGATATTAGAAACACACCGCTTGCTAATGCGTGACTTTGTAGAGGCAGATTGGCAGGCGGTTTTTGCCTATCAATCCGATCCTTTGTACTTGCGTTATAACTACTGGACACAACGCACACAGAACGATGTTTGCGAGTTTATCCAGATGTTTATCAATCAGCAAAAAGAGCAACCTCGGACTAAGTTTCAGTTAGCTGTTGTCCTCAAAGAAGAAAATCGGCTAATTGGCAATTGTGGTATTCGTGTAAATGACCCAGAAATGCGGGAAGCAAATATCGGCTATGAACTAAATACTCAATATTGGGGACAAGGTTATGCAACGGAAGCAGCACAGGCAATTTTAAAGTTTGGCTTTGAAGAATTGAGAATGCATCGTATCTGGTCTTGGTGTGTTTCAGAAAATGTTGCTTCTGTAAAGGTATTAGAAAAAATTCGTATGCGTCGTGAAGGTCATCTGCGGGAAAAAGAGTTAATCAAAGGCAGATGGTACGACAACTTTCTTTACGCGATCCTTGAGCATGAGTGGCAAGCGAATTAATATCGCTTCTATGAGCTACCTCAGAGACAATATCATAAATTACTGAGAAATTGAGGATAAGACAAGTTCAGAGGGTCGCACAGATGATCAACCCTATCCTCTATTTTCAAACAGCTACAGAACACGAAGCATTAGCAGCAGCGGGTAAAAAGTATCTGCATTCTCGTAGACGAATAGCTACAGAGAAATTATCTCAGCGGGCAAACTTTCAGCCTGGAAGATTATCAGCTTTTATTTACAGTTCATAATCCGAAAATCTTATGAATTGGTGTTTTTGTCTTGATATCTACTAATCTGATGCTTGAAAAATTGAAGAAAACCTGACATTTTTGCTCACCCTCTCAGAGAAAGTCACAGCGAAAACTTAATTAATTTTGGAGTCTAAAAAAAATGCGATCGCTACTTTTAACTTTTGCTCAAAATTTGAACTTTTCTGAAACTCAGTTGGAAGAAATACTATCACAACCTTTAACTGAAGTTCTCAATTCACCTGGATTGCAACAAGAATTAAACAGCTTAGATACCAGTTTACTTAAGGAAACTTTACCCACCGCCGGAGGAGTTTTAGCTAAGGAATTACCACCTTTTTACAACTGGTTAAAAAATGAGTTGGGAGTCAAACGGGTTCCTGATAGTCCCGATCACACTACAAGATGGGTAATTGGTTTTGTCCATAATCAAGAAAGTTTAACTCATTTAGTTGAGTTGCACCGTCCAGTACCTCGTCTGGCTTTAGAAGCTTCTATTCCCCGCTTGGTAGGGTTGTTTGAAGGTGTCGAAGATGCGCAAGTTAGGCAGGAATGGCAAAAAGCGATCGCAGCTCTATGTCTAGTTTTAGTTGTGGCTGCACGCGAACAAGATAGAGCAGCTGTAGCAGTCTGAATTGCTGTCTCCCGCGTGTAGTGGCGCACATCTGTGCGCCACTACTAATCTATATCTCCAGATGCGATCGCATCTAATTTCTCAGTATCAAGTATAGTAATTGTCCCACCACGATGATAAACAATTACTGACTTGAGACTTTTAATTAATCGCACGCATTCTTCGTAAGTAATGCCGCTACTTCGAGCCATCCGATAATAAGATAATTTAACTTTTAAACACTCGCCTTGTGAAGTAGATTCAGTTCCCGATTCAGCAGCAAAATATTGAATTAATCTCGCAAGGCGAACAATCGCTCTTTCAGAAACTAATCCGTGGACTGTTTGATGTAATTGCTGAATCCGACTGTTAAAAACCATCAGCATTCGTAAGGCAATTTCAGGATTTTCGCCAATAGCTTTTAATAAAGCATCTCGCTCTACAGTGAGGATTTCACAATCAGATTCAGCAGTGACAGTTGCCGGAGAAATTCCATTTCCCAACAAAGCAGGAGCCGCAAAAATTTCCCCAGCAGCTAACGCACGGAGAATTGTTTCTTTCCCCGTTGTTGCTGTTTTAGTAACTTGAATCGATCCATTGACAACAGCGTAGAGTTTTGCTGGTAAACGATCGCCTTCATGGAGAATAATCTCTCCTTTGCGATAGCCTTGTACCTGAGTGTAAGCTTGTAAACCGATCTTCTCTGCCGTTTTTAAACCCGCAAACACGATAATTTGTGAAAGTTGTTCCAGGGACGCTTGCACGATCAGCCTGATATTGCCCAGGCTGGACGATGATGAATCCAAGGATTAGCCGCTTCTAATTGTGCTGCTAGGCTGATGATTGTGGCTTCAGCGGCAGGTTTACCAATTAGCTGTACACTGATGGGTAAACCTTGATTATCAAAGCCGACAGGAATTGCGATCGCAGGTTGTCCAGTTGCATTCGCAGGCGGACAAGGAGCAACCCACTCAATAATATTTTGGAATGTTTCTTCTGGACTGAGCGAAGCCCATTCCCCAACGCGGATAGGTGAATGTAGATAAACTGGCAATACCAGCACATCCACGGTATCGAAAAACGCCACAATTTGACGTGCTACTATCTGCATTTGAGAAACTGCTTGCAAGTATTCTCCAACGGAACCTGTACGTGCAAATAGCCAGCGATTTAATGGCTGCAAAGCTTCAGCAGGAAGTCCCGATGCGGCTACCCCAGCTTGCCAAACGATTTGAAATGGTTCAACTAAACTACTAAAATCTGGGGATTTTTGTTCAACGTGGTGGCCGAGTTGTTCTAACAACTGGACTGTTTCGCGGACACCTTGCTGACAGTTAACGTCAGCTTCTCCCAAAGGAGAAATGCTAGTGTCAAAGGCAATTCGCAAAGCACCGAGTTTTGTCTGAGTGGCGGCGAGAAATGATGGTTCGGGATCTGGCAACCAGTAAGGATCGCCTGTCATGTAACCAGATATGGCATCCAAAAGGGCAGCAGCATCAGCAACAGTGCGGGCGATCGGCCCGTTGACGGCAATTCCAGCGAGGCGTTCGCCTACGGGTGCTTTACTCACTCTGCCTCTGGATGGTTTAAGTCCCACTAAACCACAACAAGCCGCAGGCCCGCGAATTGAACCACCGCCATCAGAACCTTGAGCGATCGCACACAGTCCCGCCGCTACCGCCGCCGCCGCGCCACCACTGGAACCGCCAGGGGTGTATTCTAAATTCCACGGATTTCTGGCTGGGGGAAAACCCATAGGTTCGCTGTAGGGAAAAGAACCTAATTCGGAAGTGGCTGTTTTACCAAGAATAGTAAATCCAGCTTGCTTAATCCGCGTTACAACCCCATCATCATAGTTAGGGATATTGTTCAGTAATGCCGGATTTCCATAAGTACAGGTAACACCTGCTACAGCATTGAGGTCTTTAATGGAAATCGGTACGCCAAAAAATGGCGGTAGTTCTGAGGTAGTTGTTAATAATTCTGTTTTGGCCTTGGCATCTGCGATCGCTAACTCTGCCGTCACCGTAAAATAACTTCCTAATTGGGGATTTAATTGCCCAATCCTTTCTAAATATATTTCTACCAACTCTAGCGGTGATATTTCCCGGCGACGAATTAATTGCGCCAACTCTAGTGCTGGGGTAAATGCTAAATCAACTTCATTCATAGGTTAGTGAATGGGTAATTTTGTCTTTCTCTGGGATTTTTAAACTGAAATTGTTACTTTAGCAGGATTTCCGGGAACTATAAATTTTATAGCTCCTAAGATTTGTGACTTGTTTAGGATGCTCAGATGCAATAAACGTGGTTGTATTACTCAAGCTATTTTAATTGTTCTGCATAAACTTTCGACAAATCCCCAAGGGGTATTTATGGCTAACCTAGAAATACTTGTTAGTAAATTGCCAACACTAATTCAAAATTTAAAACTGACTATTGGTGATTCTAATCAAATTATGGAACAAATTATCTTAATCAATAATGCTCAGGAACAGCTACGGAGTATTAAAAAAATAATCGCTCAGGAATTGAGATTCGAGCGCACTAAGAATTCTGCGATCGCTACACTTCCTCCATTGAGCGCAGCAGCTACTTTATTTATACCTAATTTGGGATTAGTCGAGCCAGCGAGCGCAGAAAAGTTTGGAAACTCAGAAACTAAAATTTCATTAACTGATTTACAATCAAAAATTGATGATTGGATTGAATGGGGTTATTTTTTACAAGCGATAGCTGCTGATATTCTTAGCGACATTCAATTAGTAAATCAACTAAATTCTGATATTCTTAATTTAAGTATATCTAATGAATTTCAAACCTTGAATGACAGCTTACAAATTGACTTAGCCTTGGCTAAATCTAATATTTTAAAACATCAAATTGAAAAAATTGGCGATTATCAAACACAACTCTTACAGTTACAGCAAAAATTAAATTATATTTTTGATACTATTAAAAATAGTCGTAGCTTATTAAATATTTTATTAGGTGTCTCAGCTTTTTATGGTAAATCTGGTTTCGCTTTAGAGTGGTTAGACGATGACCACGAATTAATTATATCGAGTGAGGGAAAATTTCAAGAATTGACAGATATTCTCAATGATTGTGATTCTTTCCAAGAACAAATTGCTGCTTTAATTATTAGGGGTAATACTTTAACTCAACAGGGAGAACAAGCCCTGAAAAACATTGAACAGGAAAGTAGTAGAGAAACAACTAGTAGCCAGGAAGTAGGAATATTAACAAAGTTTTCAACACCAAAAATAATACGTTCAGCTTTGATTATCGCTTCAAGTTTATTAATCTTAACTTTTGCTGGTTTGAAAATTAGAGAACAAAGTCTAAGTTTAACTCAAGAAGGAAGTGCGATCGTCGCAGACGATGGCGCAGCCATCGCCAACTTTAAATCTGCTCAAAAACTTGGTATGGAGGCTGCTTCTCTAGTTCAAAAGCCACCGCATCCTCTAAAAGTCTGGCAACAAGCAGAAACCAAATGGTATCAGGCAATAATTTTGTTAGATAGTATTCCTGATAAAACATCAGTTTATGATCGGGCAAAGAAGAAATTAGCTTACTATCAAATTAACTATAAATTTATCAGTCAAAGAGTGCTAATTGAAAAGAAAGCTGTAGCAAACTTAGAATCAGCTCACAAGCTAGCAACAGAAGCTAATTTATTTGTTCAAAATTCACCTCATTCACAATTAAGTCGTCAGCAAGCACAAGATAAGTGGCAACAAGCAATTAATTTATTACAAGCTATTCCAGAGAGTACATCTGTCTCTGTACAAGCTAAAGAGATGCTTTCTATTTATAAAACTAACTATGCGGCGACTAATCAGCAGTCCTAAATCATTGATGAAAATTAGATAATATTACTATATAGCAGTTATTGAATAAATAAAGAGGTAAATCGTCCTTTTTCAACGCTTCACCTCTCAACAACAGATAATTACAACTGACAATTACAGCTTAGAACGGTCAGTCAAAATCTCATAACCAGTCTCTGTCACCAAAACTGTATGCTCAAACTGAGCCGACAAAGAATTATCCATAGTGACTGCTGTCCAACGGTCAGATAATGTTCGTGTGTGTCTGGAACCCGCGTTTAAAATTGGCTCAATTGCCAGCGTCATCCCTGCCCGGAGTTTAACATTTGGCATCTCACGAGTACGGTAGTTGAATACTGAAGGTTCTTCATGCAGGTTACGACCGACACCGTGTCCAGTAAACTCTTCAACTATACTAAAGCCGTTAGATTTCACATGATCTTCAATTGCTCCAGCTAAGTCAAGTAGGTATACACCAGCCTTTACTTGTTCAATGCCTTTATATAAAGCTTCTTCTGCTACGCGAATTAATTTAGCAGCTTCTTGCGTCACTTCACCGACAGCAATTGAAATGCAAGAATCACCATGAAAGCCTTGGTAATAAGCACCCGTATCTACTTTTAATACATCCCCGACGCGAATCACTTTTTTGGGGCTAGGAATGCCATGTACTGCTTCATTATTAATACTGGAACAGATAGAACCCGGAAAACCGTGATATCCTTTAAAACTCGGTGTTGCACCCATTTCGCGGATGCGTTTTTCTGCATAAGCATCCAAATCAGCTGTTGTCATTCCTGGCTTTACTAGCTCGGAAATTTCTTTGAGGACAGTTGCGACAATTGCCGATGATTGCCGCATGATTTCTATTTCACGCGGCGATTTAATTTCAATTCCTCGGCGCTGTTTTTTCGCAGGTGCAGGCTGAGTCGCTTGAGAAAGTAAGTTACTGAAAATGTTCATGGGAAATTAATAATTACTGGTGGCTGTGACGCTGAAGTATGAATGCTTTCTCTAGATTAATTGAGAAATAATATCTATAATTTAACACTATGGGAGTTAGTACAGTTTAGTCTAAAATTGTGGTGAATTGAGGTTTCAAATTTAAACGCAAAGGGGCGCAAAGTTAAGCGCAAAGGTACGCAGAGAATTTCATGAAATGTTGTATTTATCTCAATTATTTTTAATTTTTGATGGCAATTTCTCCAATCATACCCGCTTCTGTATGTCCTGGTATTGTACAACGTAAGCCATAAGTACCAGATTTCAAGGGCACAAATACCCATTCGGCTTCAGCACTGGGTTTGAGTTCCAGTTCGTGAATGGCTCCTTTGATTTCTACTTTGCCTGCTTCAACTTTTTGTGTCCAGATGCCATCGGCAAAATCTTTAGCAGTAAAATAGTGTTTCAGTTGGCTGGGATTATTAAGCCGTAGTTGATAACGTTTACCAACCTCAAATTCCAAATGATTTGGCTCAAATTTGAGGTCGTTAGCCGCATTACCCAAGCTAACTGTAATTTCTGTGGCTGGTTGCTTGAGCAAATCAAAAGACTTATTCGCCGCCATTGCTGGAGTAGCAGCGATGAAATTTAGAGCTAGAAGTAACGTTAATATCACGTAGTTACACCGTAATATTTGTACCCAAGTATGAATTGTGAAAGTAAGGGATTTAATTACAATTTCGTAAAAATAGTTATAAATTTTCATCACTAATTCTCAAAAGGCAATGCTGATGAGCAATAACAATTAATAGGGAACGGGGAAAACCACTTTACCTATTCTTTATATTATCCATGCTCAGTGCCTATTTCTACCTAATACTTTTCTCTGCTAACACAGATGGCCCAGCAGTAACGACTACGATTTGATCTGGGTGGAGTAACTCACGAGCCGCTTGGTTAACTTGGGCAAGAGTAACTTTCTGGATTTTATCAGTGAAGGAGTGTAATTCTACTTTATCTAGTCCATACACCTCATTCATCAGAATTCTATCTGTTAATTCCTCTGGGTTTGCTAGGGAAACGTTGTAGTTGCTGATAAGGGTGTGTTTAGCTGTTTCAACTTCCAGTGCCGTGACACCTTGTTGATGGATTTGTTGTAGTATTTGGCGGGTACTAGCGATCGCTTTACTGCTATCTTCAGGACTAGTCTGCATCTCAATCAAAAATGTCCCTGCATTCTTAAGAGCTTGGAAGGAGCTATAAATTCCATAGCTCAAACCTTGGCGATCGCGCACTTCTGCACCTAGTCTACTAGATAAGGTATCGCCTCCCAATATCTGGTTTAATACTAAGGCTGCATGAAACCGAGGATCGTAACGGTTAATGCCTGTGTAACCCATATAAGTTACAGCTTGGGTTTTATCTGGTAAAACTGGGTTGACACTGACAATTTTCTGCGGCATTGCCACCGGGGGATATTTTAATGTGGGTGCTTGGCCGCTAACTTCCCAGTCTCCCAACTTATTTTTAATCAGCGATCGCACTTTGTCTAGATCGAAATCTCCCACCAGCGCTAGCACTGTTGTATCTGGGCGATAATGTTTAGCTTTGAAATCAATCACATCCTGGCGCTGAATCTGCTGTAAACTCTCCTCTGTCGGGAAGGTATGTAAGGGGTGTTTTTTCGGATAAATTGACTGAACAAATACTCTTCTGGCTACTTCTGATGGCTCATCTAATTCCTGTTGCAAATCAGTTAAAGTTTGTTGACGATGCAGTTCTAACTCTTTGCTAGGAAAGGTACTATTCTTCACAACATCTGCTAATATCTCTAGGAGTATTGGCAAATCATCTGCTAAACTATCACCTTCAATATGTACACCTTCGCGGTAGGTTTGAAAGTCTAGACTTACCCCTCGTTCTCCTAAGACTTTAGCAATAGTTAAAACATCCTTGCTCTTAGTACCATTTAGCAAATTATCTGCCACAAAAGCAGCCAATCCGGCTTTATTCTCTGGATCGAATTCCGTCCCAGCTTGAATATAACCGCTCAAGGTAACGGTAGGAGTACTCCGATCGGGTAACAGTAATATCCGCAATCCGTTAGTCAATTTAAATTCCTGGGGTAAGACTTGGGCAATCGCATCTGTAGCCAAATCCGCCGACGGTAAGTACTTTATCACCTCAGAAAAAAGCACGGGTACGCCAGGAGAGAAGTTTTCTGTAGTTTGGGCTGAGTCTGGTTTGTCAGCAACTTCTGTTATCCGCTTCTGGGTTGGTTCAAAAAAGCCAACTGTCCGCGCTTCTTTTGTCAGATATTTGTTAATCACAGCAACAACATCCGTCGGCTTCACCAAACGAACAGCTGCCAAATAGCGGTCTGTGTAGCGATAATCACCAACAGTTGTCTCATCAGTGCCCAATCGGATTGCTTGAGAAGTTATATCACGGTTACTCAAAATTACATCTGCTGTTAATTGAGTTTTGGCTCGTTCTACTTCCTCAGATGTCACACCTTTTTCTGCTACATTGGCGATCGCACTACTCAACATTGAGTCAATTTTTTTCAAATCTTGTTTAGCTCCAGCCGTTACCAACAACTCATACCAGCCAGATTCTCGCAAACTGGTAACGGATGCTGTAAGTTCACTAGCTAAACCTGATTCCACCAATGCCTGATAAAGTCTAGAATTCCGTCCTTCTGTCAAGATGTAATCCATCACATCCAGCGCCGGGACATCCGGTTGGTTTGCATCCGGTAACAGATACACAACTTGTAACAGCCGCCCTGCTCCCGGTTCTCGCAATACGATGGGAGTGCTGAGTGAGGTAGATGGGGTAAAAGTATTTTTACTGCTAACTTCTAACTCCTCACTCCTAACTCCTAGCTCCTCACTCCTAACTTTTTTTGGTAATTTACCAAACACTTCTTTAATTGTTTCAAGAGCATTTGCAGTTTGAAAATCTCCAACAATCACTAAGACGGCATTATCGGGACTGTAAAAATTGCGGTAATATTTTTCTACCTGCTCAACTTCAAATTTCTCGACATCAGCTTTGGTGCCACCTACAGGCAACCCATAAGCATGATTGGGAAACACCGCTTGCATAACGGCGCGGTTGAGGCGATATTCTGGACTATTTTCGTAACCCTGTAACTCGGAAATTACTACCCGCTTTTCACTGGCTAATTGCTCCGGCTCAATCTGGGAATTTCGCATTCTGTCTGCTTCCAGCACCAAGAGCGCTTTCAGCTTGTTTCGTTCCACAGTACCGTAATATGCAGTTTGATCGTAGCTGGTGAAAGCATTAGAATCACTACCTAAAGCACTAAACAAACGTCCAAATTGAATTGGACGGTTTTTTGTACCTTTAAACATCATGTGTTCTAGCTGGTGGGCAATGCCATTCACGCCTGGTTCTTCGTTACGCGAGCCAACCTTGTACCACACTTGCACCGTCACCACTGGCGCAGTATGCACTTCCTTTGTCAGGACAGTTAGACCATTCTCTAGTACTGTCTTGCGGACATTTTCTGTCAGTGTTGAGGGCATTATTCTTTTTGCTAGCAAGGTTGACTGATATTTTTCTTTGTTAGTAAATATAACTGGATGTTGGCTATGAGCAGGTCGATCGCTCAACAAAAAAACAGCTACTAGCCATAAACTTAAAAGTAATATCGGCAAGGGATATTTATAAAATTTAGAATAAAATTTGGAAAATCCATACATGTATTTAGCAGATTTATCTGTAAATTAAGTTACATAGTTATTTTTAAGAATGACTACACTCTAATCTGACGAAAAAATCTGTGACTTCAGTAACAATACAGAAAAAAAATATATTAGCAACAAAGCTAATAAAAAAGCTGAATTACGAGAGTTTTGCTAAAATCCGAATGAATTCCAGAGGTAAGCCATCAGTATCGGCGATGAAAGCCACTTCGTAAATGCGATCGCCTATTTGCTGTTGTGTCGGTTCTAAAAGCACCTTCAACGGTTCTAATCCTTCGGTTTGACTCTCAGCCGCCAATAATACACATTCTTGCAAATTTGTCAACCAGCTAGGTAAATCTGGTGTAATCTCTGTTAAATCGAACGAGAGATGATAATACCCTACATAATGTTCGTCAGCAAACGCGTCTGGGGCTGGCTTTGGTTCGGGAATTTGGATCAGTTCAATTCTGCTGCCGCCCAATCCTTCCATCCAGCAAGCTAGGGTGTAGCCTGTGGTAAAGCGTTCTGAGATTGTAAACCCTAGAAGTTCGTAGAAAGCGATCGCTCGATGAATATTCGCAGTCCGAATAGAAGCGTGGTGCATATTAATCCTTAGTCCTTAGTCCTTAGTCATTTGTCCTTTGTTATTCACTAATGACAAATGACTAATGACAAATGACCATTACTCAAACAACCTGAAATAAGGGTAGCGTACAGGGACACCAGGCTCTTTTTCCAAGTCAAAATTAATCACTTCCCAACAGGCATCATCTGAGGTATCAGGGCTAAACTCCACGGGTAAACCGTACAAACGTGCCGCAGTAGCTTCTGGTTGTCCAGAACGCCAAGGCGTGCTGCGTTCTAAGTAGCCACTCATTAATTCCTGATAGCGTCGAGCAATAATCACTCGTGTTGCTCGAAAACCTTGGGTATAGAGCTTGTCTAATGCTTCGTGAATTTCAAAGCGAATACCATCAGGATGAGTATGTTGTCTATACCATTCATTATTCCATCTCCGCCAATGACGCCCCGATTGCAAATGGATTAACTCTCCATTTTTAGGATTAGCTTCAAACGCGCCATGACGCGGACACAGATAGGTATCTGTGAGTGTCAACGCCGGAATAGTCTGGCGACAATGGGGACACTGTATTTCCGGCCCAAACATCGGGTACTGCAAACCTGGATTCATCATGAAGTGCGTACAAACATAGTTTTGTCTTCACCAGCACTAGTGGGTTGGATTATACACTTCGGCTCAACCACTTTGGGTTACTTGCTCGCTGCTGCATAGACACGGTGTTGCGGCAGGAACATTGTTCACTAGTGTTTTCCTCAGCGTAGAGGCTTGACGCTGTGATATCCTGGTTGTGCAACCAGCCTCAAAGGTTGGTGTTTCTCCAGTGTTCCTGGGTACCATATTCATATTCTATCGTGTCTACCGCTTCTTACTGGACATCTCCTGATTTTTCTCAAGCTGCCTTCATTGCGGACAATGCTGTTGTTATGGGTTCGGTAAATATAGCAACAGGAGTGAGCATTTGGTATGGAGCAGTGGTGAGGGGAGATGTAGAACGAATTGAAATTGGCGAATGTACCAATATTCAAGATGGTGCAATTCTACATGGTGACGCTGGTTTTCCAACAATTTTAGAAGATCATGTTACCGTAGGGCATCGCGCTGTAGTACATTCTGCTTACATTGAGCGTGGAAGTTTGATTGGCATTGGCGCAGTGATTTTAGATGGGGTACGAGTGGGCGCTGGAAGCATTATTGGTGCTGGCGCAGTGGTAACTAAAAATGTACCGCCTTTGTCATTAGTTGTCGGTATTCCAGGTAAAGTATTACGGCAAGTAACAGATGTTGAAGCCGCAGAACTGATTGAACACGCTAAACGTTACCAAAAGTTAGCTTTAGTTCATGCTGGTAAGGGTACTGATATTGGTTTTAGCAAGGCTTAGAGAGTAGGGAGTAGGGAGGCAGGGGGGCAGAGGGGCAGGGGAGCAGGGGAGGCAGGGGAGGCAGGGGGAGAAGAATTAATAACCAATGCCCAATGCCCAATGCCCAATGCCCAATGCTCAATACCCCATAATTTAAACATTCTTTACATTTGGATTTGGAAAAATTGCCCACTTCAGCTAAAAATAAAAATGAGAGCTGTTGACAAAACTTTAATTTCTACTTAAAAGAGGGGTTCTTAGATATGGATATCGATTTTCGTATAGCGATCGTTTTAGCACCAGTAGTCATTGCTGCTAGTTGGGCAGTGTTTAATATTGGCGCTGCGGCTTTAAGACAATTTCAAGGCTTTTTCGATAGAGAAGCTTAAATTCATTAATGGGGCATGGGGCACGGGGTACTTGTACTGAGTTTCGACTGCGCTCAACTACCGCGAAGCCGAAGTATTGAGCATTGATTATTCATCTTGTCCCCTTGTCCCCTTGTCCCCTTGTCTCCACTCCCTACTCCCATTCCTTGGATATCGATTCTGTAATACAACCCCTGCAACGCTTTGGTGTTCATTTGGGACTCGATCGCATTGTCAACCTATTGGCAAATCTCGGCAATCCCCATCACCAAGTCCCGGTAATTCATGTTGCTGGCACTAATGGCAAAGGTTCTGTCTGTGCCTATATTTCCTCAGTACTCACAGAGGCTGGTTATCGTACAGGACGCTACACTTCACCCCATCTAGTTGATTGGACGGAACGTATTTGTCTGAACGAGCAGCAAATTTCCTCTGAGGAATTGAGTCAATTATTAGAAAAAGTCCAAGCGGTTATTCGTCATCAGGACGAATCGGCAACTCAGTTTGAAGTAATTACGGCGGCTGCTTGGTTATATTTTGCTCGGCAGCAAGTTGATGTAGCTGTGGTAGAAGTCGGACTGGGAGGGCGCTTAGATGCAACCAATGTCTGCTTGGAACCTTTGGTTACACTCATTACTTCCATTAGCCGGGAACACTGGCAACAACTTGGCCCTACTGTCGCTGACATTGCTGGAGAAAAAGCAGGTATTCTCAAACCTGGATGTCCCGTTGTGGTTGGGCCATTACCACCAGAGGCAGACCAAGTGGTGCGATCGCGCGCCTTAAAATTACAATGTCCAATTTTTACACCTCAACCCGCCCGTGAAATCGCTACAGGATGGGCAGAATATCAAACTATTCAAAATTCAAACTTAATTAAATACCCTTTGCCGTTAGCGGGACAAATTCAGTTAACTAATTCAGCTTTGGCAATAGCTGCTTTAGAAATTCTCCAACAACAGGGTTGGCAGATTTCAGAAGAAGCCATAATTAACGGCATGGCCAAAACTAAATGGCCAGGGCGGATGCAATGGATTACTTGGAACAACCATAAATTATTACTTGATGGCGCTCATAATACCGCCGCCGCTCAAGTTCTTCGCCAATATGTTGATAGCTTAGACTCAGTTAACCATAAGCCCGTCAATTGGATTGTGGGAATGTTTGCCGATAAGGATCATGCTGATATTTTTACCGCATTACTGCGACCAGGCGATCGCCTTTATTTAGTGCCAATACCAGTAGAACCCTGGCCCGGAAGAACTTCTGCGGATCTAGACTACTTATCAAATCTAGCTTACAGCCTCTGTCCCGAATTAAGCGATCGCCGAATCCATCCAGATTTATTCACAGCACTAGCAGCTGCAACCTCAACCGCTACCACAGACGATTTAATCGTTTTGTGTGGTTCCCTTTATTTAATCGGCGACTTTTTAGCAACCACCAATATATTTCATAAATCATAATTACGAATTACGAATTACGAATTACGAATTACGAATTACGAATTACGAATTACGAATTACGAATTTACCTCTGATTCCACTCTTGCGCCGCATCTTCTACAGCTTTATCTACAGTTTTCTCCCCTAACATTGCTGCTTGCAAGTTTTCGTAAACTGCCTTTTGCAGTTTATTAAAATCCTTCAATGTCGGGGTCAATATTTCTGCCTTTGGCAGTTCTTGAGCACTCATTACTCGTGCTTTTTCTATTGTTGAAGCATTAGCTGAAACATCTTTAAAGTAACTATCAGACAATGCTTTGATTGTAGAAGGCAGAACATTTGCAGCTTTAGCAAAGGCTAACTGATTTTCGTCATTGGTGACAAATAAAGCAAACTTCACAGCGCCATCTGGTTGTTTGCTATCGCGAGGAATAACTATGTTCATCACCGCGACGTTCTTCTTACCTGTGTCACCAGTGAGTTGAGGTGCTATTTCCGAAGCTTGAGCAATTTTGGGGGCATTATTAGCGATCGTTTTCAGGAACTCTGGCCCAGAAGCTAGAAACGCAGTCTCTCCAGATTGGTATAAATCGATCGCGTGGCGATGTCCTTGAGTTAAAGCCTCTTTAGGAAGCAAACCTTTTTTATACAAGTCTACCCAATACTGAAACGCAGCTTTTCCTTGTGCTGAATTAAACGCCGCTTTACCTTCAGCATCTATGAGAGTGACTCCCATTTGCACGAAAGATTCCAACACTTCACCAGAATCTTGCGGTACGAAAGTTACAAAAAAGGCATATTTCCCCGTCTTGTCTTTAATTTGTTGCGCGGCTTGTGCCAACTCTGCGTAGGTTACGGGGACTTTATTGATACCTGCCTGTTTTAATAAATCAGTGTTATAAATGGTTAACCGTGTGGTGAGATACCAGGGAATCCCAAAACTCTTACCATTAAGCGTGCTTGCTTTCCAGATATTCGGTAAATAGGAGGAACGTACATCATTCGGGACTTTCGCATCTAAATCTAACCAGGCATTTCGTCCGGCAAGTTGGGAAGCAAAACCCGGATTCAAGTTAACTACATCAGGTGGCGTTTTTGCGGAGACAGCTGTTAATATTTTGTTCTCCATTGCTGCCCAAGGTATATCGACCCAGTTAATCTTTATACCTGGATTTTGCGATTCAAAATTCGCAATTAGGCTTTTGAAGTAGTCGGTAAATTGAGGTTGGAGTTGCATTGTCCAAAACTCAACAGTTCCCGCTCCTGAAGTAGCTTGTTTTGTACTTGTATTAACATTACCTGTACTGCAACTTACAATCCAACTGGTTAATAAGCCAAGCAGTACAAAAGCAACAAGTTGTTTAAATTTTCGCAATTGAATCATTTTCCCAGTATTTTTACGCTTGATCGGTGTGAAAAGCTTAGACAGAATTGTTGAGATTATAGGCTAAATAAATTACCCATAAAGACGTAATATATAACGCCTTTACTGCAACAAATTTAAATTTTCAATTTAGCAGTCCAGCGGGCACAACTGTGGTAAAAAGCTTCAATAGTCTGTTTGGCAAATCGAAGAAAGGGGTAGGCATTGAACTTGCTCCCGAACGGGTGAATGTAGTTCAGCTACGCAAGCAGGGTCAAGGCTTGAAACTAGAAATCTATACATCGGTAGCAGTTCCAGAAGGGATAGTTACCGATGGTCAAATCAGCGACCCTCCAGCAATGGCGCAATTAATTCAGCAGGCGCTAGCTGAGAGCAAAATCAAAACTTCTCGCGTTGCTACTGGTGTCCCAGGACGAGATTCTATCGTTCGGATTATACCAGTACCAGCAGAGTTAGACGATAAAGAACTGCGAGAAATGGTGCTGAACCATGAAGCAGGTTTGTATTTACCTTATCCTCGTGAAGAGGCTGATGTAGATTATCAGAAACTTGGGTATTTTGTAGATGAAGATGGCATTGAAAAAGTACACGTACTCCTAGTTGCCACCCGCAAGGAGATTACAGATACCTATATAAGTACCTTCGAGCAGGCAGGATTACAAATTGATGTTTTAGAAATTAACAGTTTTGCTCTAATTCGGACTATTCGCGAACAACTGCGACAATTTGGGCCGCAAGAAGCAGCAGTACTAGTTGATATCGAGTTCGATAGTACAGAAATAGCCATCATCGTTAACGGAGTGCCGCAATTTTCGCGCACAGTCCCCATCGGGACTTATCAAATGCAAACTGCCTTAGCAAGGGCAATGAGCTTACCTACATCACGAGATATGGAACTGTTACACGGAATGGTTATTCCTGCAACTCCCATAGACGGGGGTAAAACTGGCGTTACCGAACTCGATCCTGGCATGGCTGCCATATTGAGAGTCTTGGGAGAACTAACGGATGAACTGCGCCGTTCCATCGATTTTTACCTGAATCAAAGTGAAAATTTGGAGGTAGCGCAGATTTTATTAGCCGGGCCAGGAGGTGGACTTCAACAGCTAGATGAATTTTTTACCCAACGATTGAGTTTGCCAACTACCCAAATAGATCCAATTGGGTCTTTATCTTTGGAAGTTGACACTGATAAATATCCACAGGTACAACGCTCTGGCTTGGCGATCGTACTAGGTCTAGGAATGCGGGAGGTGTAATAAAATGTACAGCCTAGATGTTAACTTTCTTAAAGACCGCCCAGCATACCAGAAAAAGCCAGAGAAACAAGGAGGAATAGCCCTAAAACTTCCTACGGGGGATTTGACACTACTGTATGTAGGAGTTGCAGTAGGTATAGGTCTTCCGGTTTTATTTGGAGTTGGTTGGTGGTTGCTGCAAGGGAAGATTGTTGAATTAGATGGTCAGATTGCACAACTAGATCAAGAAAGCAAGAGGTTAGATACAGAAATAGGAAATATTAACAAAATCAAAGACGAGACAAAGGCAATTAAAGGGGAAACCCAAGCTTTAGTTACTGTATTTGACCAAATTCGACCTTGGTCAGCAATGCTGCAAGATTTGCGCGATCGCATCCCAACGGCAGTGCAAATCGAGAATATCAAGCAAATCCCACCCATTGCAGTAGCGGCAGGTCAGCCACCAAATAATCCCGCAGGGGGATTAGAAATTAACGGATTGGCTCGTTCCTTTAATGATGTCAATGATTTCTTATTGAGTTTACAACAATCTCAGTTTTTGAAGCCCACAGAAACCAGAATTCTGACAGCAGCGTTAGTAGATGCTCCCTTAACATCAAGTGCGAGTCAATCTTCTAATAATGTCGTAATTAAGCCACCTCAAATAGTTAAATACACTATTCAATCGAGCATGAACGACGTTCCAGCGTCGGAATTAATTCGAGAGTTGGAAAAAAAAGGCACAGTGGGGTTAGTAACTCGAATTCGTAATATGCAACAAACAGGAGTCATTTCAAAATGACGCTGAGTGATGATTTAAATTTTTCCGAACAAGGTGGGGAATTCGATCAGGCAACGCCAGCCGCACCCGTAGTATTTGGTATTGCCTTCACACCAAAAATTATTGGGATCTTGGTAGGGGTAGTTGGTTTAGCGGGAGCAGCTTATATATTTTTAAACCTGCTGATGCCAGCTTGGGAAAGCTATCAGCAGCAGCAAGCCAAAAGCTCTGAACTGCAAGCGCAAATTGAGCAAAAAAAAGCCAATATTAAACAGATTGACAAAGTTAAAGACGAACTAGCACAGGCAAAGCAGCAAAAAGTTCAGGTTTTAAGTTTATTTGCTAACGAAAAAACCTTAGATACATTACTGTTGGATTTGAACCGCTTAATTGAGTCTGGCAATAGTGCAACTTCTATTAATGCAGTAAGAGCCAAACTGAAGAGATATGTGCCGATTTCCCAAAAACCAGAACCGATTACCGATGGAAGTCTAGGACTAGGGGTTGACGGCAAGCTGCAACGCAGTACGATCAGCGCTGAGATTACAGCAACTTATGAACAAACACAATCGATAATTCGTAACATTGAGCGGTTACAACCTTTGTTAATAGTTAAAGATTATCAAGCAACTTTGGCTCCAGCAGAGACAAGATCCCCATTAGATAAAACGCCGATGCAGGTAGGCCCAGCAGCGATTAATACATCATTCCAGTTACAGGTATTGATGCCACTTAGTCCAGAGGAAATTGCCGCAGCAGCGAAAGCTGCCCCGAAAAAGTAGTCAAATTAGAGCTAGGACGAATAGAATTCGCGGCTACACAAGCGTAGACAAACCCTTCCCACACACTAAGGAAATAATTGAGGATTTTGAAACTCACTTTCGCCCTTGGTCTTTCCGCAGGGTAGGTGGGCAAAGTCTCGTGTAGTTAAGCCAACGCGATCTTCTTCAAAAAAGAGAGGTTAGCGCCAATGGGAAACCCCATAAGCAATTGGCGTGTGGTTTCTAAGCGCCTACTCAAAATTGTTTGTAAACAAGGTTTTATAAGGTGAGGAATGAACTGTGAAACAGCTTCACGGTAATAGTTTTATTTTAGCTACTGCTGCTTTTGTATTTTTGGCAGCTCAACCAGTTTGGGCACAAATTAGTCAAGTTACTGATGTCCAGTTAAATCCAGTTAATGGTGGAATTAACGTCGCTTTGAAAACTTCTTCCGGATCGCGCCCCCAAGTTTTCACTACAAAAAGAGGCAAGGCTTTAGTCGCTGATGTTATCAACACTCAATTACGATTACCACAAGGTAATAGCTTTCGTCAAGATAACCCAGCACCAGGAATTGCCTCTGTTGAGGTTAGTCAGCTTGATGCTAATAGTATTCGGGTGACGGTAACTGGGAGCAACAATGCACCTGGCAGTCAACCCGTGATGCGATCGCCAAATGGAATTACACTCAGCTTTAGCCCTTCAACAGGCTCTACAGCATCAGTGCCAACGCCAACAGCCCCAACAACCCCAACATCCACAGCACCACCTGTTACAACTCCAGCCCAACCTGGTCAAAATCCAGGTGTTCTCGTTCCTAACCCGGAAGTCACCATTGACGGACAACCTGCACAAGCTGCTGGGCCAGGTCAACCTGTGAGTCAGGCTCCACCGTTCTTACCTCGAGCCGTCGCCCCACCAGTGGGAGATATTGCTATTTCTGCTACTGATGCGTCTCCTAGTACCGTTGACTTAGCAACTCAGGAACGTGTACCTCGTCTAGTACTGCGAGATGCCCCAGTACGTGAGGTTTTGTCATTGCTTGCTCGTGCTGCCGGTTTGAACTTGGCTTACGTAGGAGGTGAGCAAGGTGGTGGAGGTCAGCCAGGTGGCGGTGCTAATGCACCAGCAGTTTCTCAAACTATTTCTTTAGACATAGAAAATGAGCCAGTGCAAGATGTATTTAACTACGTTTTGCGCTTGAGTGGTTTAGAAGCTAACCGTAGTGGTCGTACAGTTTTTGTCGGAGCTAAACTACCTAATGCAACGCGTGACATGGTTATGCGTAGTATGCGACTCAATCAGGTAACGGTGGGAACCGCTCTGAATTTTTTGGTTGGCTTAGGAGCAGAAACTGCTGTCAGCCGCGAACGACAAGTTACTAGTGTTAGTGCTGTAGCCGTGGGTAATACGGCTGCTCCCATCACCCAAACTCAGACGACCACAGAAACCAGACTGGAAACCCAACGCGCTAGTTTTCAAGACTCTAATCCATTACTAAGAGGTTTACAGGCATTAGGAGACGAGCGCACCAATTCACTTACCTTAATTGGCCCTCCTAGACTCATTGAGATTGCGATGGCTCAACTAACTCAGCTTGATATCCGCCGTCGTCAAGTGGTAGTCAACGTCAAGATTATTGATGTCAACCTCTCGAACATTCAAGACTACAACACTAGCTTTTCTTTTGGGGTTGGTAACAATTACTTTAGCAATGATGGTGGTATCGCCTCTCTGAATTTTGGAGGTAAAAGACCAGCTACTAGTGATGAAGTAAGAACTAGCTTGACTAGTACACCGATCGTGAATGATGTCTTTAGCACTGTTGCAAAGCCAATAACATTTACTAAAAGTCTTCTCGCTAGCTTGCAGGCTCAAGTGACAAATGGCAATGCCAAGATTTTGACCGACCCAACCTTAATTGTGCAAGAAGGTCAGCAGGCTCTGGTGAATCTGACTCAAGAAGTAGTGGGAAATATAACCCTGGAAACAACGGATACTTCTGGTGGTTCTAGAACAGAAAGAACAATTGAGAAACAAAAAGTTGGCTTAACCTTGAGTGTCAAAATTGAGCGGATTGACGATAATGGGTTCGTTTCTTTATCGGTTGCTCCTACTGTCAGCGCTCCTTCCGCCTCAGAAAATACAGGAAATGGACAAATTATTTTAGTGTCTGAGCGCTCTCTTACTTCTGGCTTAATTCGCTTACGAGATGGTCAGACACTAATCCTAAGTGGTATTATTCAAGACCAAGATCGGACAGCTGTCTCCAAAATTCCTATCTTAGGCGATCTTCCACTGATTGGTTCGTTATTTAGAAGTACAAACCGACAAAACCAGCGTCAAGAGGTGATTGTGTTGCTTACACCTCAGATTATGGATGACTCTGAGAACTCCTCCTACGGCTATAACTACGCCCCTAGCCCAGAAGTGCGGCAAATCCTTGAGCGTCGGGGGTTGAAGGTTCCTGGCAGATAATTAAAGATAACGAGTAAGTGAGTCATTTCTGCTAAAGGCTCAGATCCCCGACTTCTTTAAGAAGTCGGGGATCTTCTTGTTCGCAAGTAGGATTAAATTTAAACGTTATTCTACAATAAAAATACCCAATTACAATAAAAGTAATGGTAGTGGGTAAATACTAATGATTTCAGAATAAGAGTTATTAACAAAGTGGCACTTTCTTCCACAAGACAAACAAGAGGAAGTTTTAGATTTTGTTGAATTTCTTGGTTTGAAAAACTTTGCAAATAAAACCCCATTGGGAAAATGTTATTTATAATTTTCATTAAAAAACTTTAACTGAAGATTTGTAGCCAGTCAGCTAACAAAAAGGTAAATACTCTGATGACAGCACTTACATTAAACCTCAATTCTGTAATTCAACTGACAAGAGAGCAATTTTATCAATTGTGTGAAGAAAACCCAGATTTAAAATTAGAACGCAATGCGGAAGGAGAGTTGATTATAATACCACCTACGGGAGGAGAAACAGGAAAAAGTAATTCTACTATTAACGCTCAAATATGGTTTTGGAACGATCAAAATAAATTGGGCGAAGTTTTTGATTCATCAACTGGATTTACTTTACCATCCGGGGCTGACCGTTCTCCAGATGTTTCTTGGGTGGAAAAATCTCGTTGGGATGCTTTGACTAAAGAACAAAAAGAAAAATTTATTCCCCTATGTCCTGATTTTGTAATTGAGATACTTTCGCCTAATGACAGCTTGAAAAAAACTCAGAACCAGATGCAAGAGTACATCGAAAATGGTTGTCGTCTAGGTTGGTTGATTAACCGAAAAAAACAGGAAGTATAAATTTATCGTCCAGGACAAGATGTGGAAGTTTTAAAATGTTCTCAAACTATTTCCGGCGAAAATGTTTTACCTGATTTTGTACTCAATATACAACGAATTTGGTAAAAGGTTCGTAGGGATACAGTACTGGAAAAAGTTTTGTTGCAAAGAACTGAACTATGGTGGCAATAACAACATCCGCAGAAAATCGGGTTTTACTCCAAAACATTAGCTGGCAGACATTTAAAACCATACTGGCTGAAATGGGTTCAGATCGTAATTCCCGACTGACTTATGACAGTGGAACGATAGAAATTATGACCCCACAAATGCCGCACGAGAACTCAAACCGTGTCATTGAAGGTTTTGTTGGTGTCCTGTGCGAAGAGTTGGGCTGGGAAATTAGACGCGCTGGTTCATTAACTTTAACGCGGGATGATTTGCAGCGGGGAGCCGAACCAGATAGTAGCTATTACATCCAAAATGAAGCCCTAGTTCGAGATAAAGAAAATATTGACATAGCTATCGACCCGCCCCCTGACCTAGTGCTGGAAGTGGAATATTCTAGGTCTGCAATAGACAAGCTGAGGCTTTATGCTGCGATGGAAGTCCCTGAATTTTGGCGCTATAACGGCAGTGTGTTGCGAGTCTACACGCTTGCAGGTGGGCAATACTCAGAAGTCGAAACCAGCCCTACTTTTGCACCTGTCTCGGTCAAGGAGATTCCTCGGTTTATCCAAGAAGCTAAGAAGAATGGGGAAATTGCTACTACCCGTGCTTTTCGGGCTTGGGTGCAACAGAAAATTTCTGCTAGGGAATAGGTTTGTTCAGTGCCTACGTTCGTTGTACCCCTACGGTAAGCTACGCGTAACGGATGCACCAGAAAAAGTTTTTGCAGCGTAGTTTACCGCCGTAGGCATCGCCCCATAAATGTTAAGAAACATGTAACTAATGGATAGCCTTCTAGGGGAGAAGTTTTAATTTTTCCCTCTTCGCTACTAAAGAAGCTTGCTATGGGGTTAAATTTCGCATTGGATTTTCCACATCAGATAAAAAGTGAGCAAAATCTGCGACTTTTTAGAGAAATTGGGAATCTGAGCCTTCAATTTCCATAAAAATTGGTTAATCTCAGCAATAACTCTTCAACATCGTTAATCAATGCCAACAAACATTGACCATCTTCCACCTCCTACTCCCCTGTTTTCTTTGCAATTGCGGGATTTACTAAGTATTTTTTCCTACTTTTGGGGTGGTTTTTAGTGAAACAAGTACCCTAAAATTACAAAAAATCCTGAAATCTATATAAATTAATGGTTTCATCTATCCACATCAGGCTACTACACCTTAGAATGATTCATTGAAAAGTCGAGCCGATGGGATGTACAGCCGTTTTGAGAAAAAATACTCCCAAAGGATGATTTTTGTATTTCCGCAAACAAAGATTCCAGTACGGATGTATTAATGTGCATCCGTACTGGAATCTCAAGTAAACCTTCAGGAGTTTGACATGAACAAAGGTGAATTAGTTGATGCCGTAGCTGAAAAGGCTAGTGTTACCAAGAAACAAGCGGATGCAGTCTTAACTGCTGCTCTAGAAACGATTATTGAAGCGGTTTCCTCTGGTGATAAGGTGACATTGGTGGGATTTGGCTCATTTGAATCACGGGAACGTAAAGCCCGTGAAGGTCGCAACCCGAAAACAAATGAAAAAATGGAAATTCCAGCGACGAGGGTTCCTGCCTTCTCCGCAGGAAAACTGTTTAGAGAAAAGGTAGCACCCCCAAAAGCATAGGTTCTGTCTTCGGGAACCCTTTTTTAATGCGGCAACCTGCACACGGGGGAAATTTAGCCTGGGCAGCAGCACTGGCTGGCTGTCCCCCTGATGCTATTCTGGATTTTTCTGCTAGCATCAGCCCGTTGGGGCCTCCAAACAGCGCGATCGCTGCTATTAAGTCCCAAATTGGTAATCTTAAGCACTATCCAGACCCAAACTATAGTGAACTGAGACTAGCTCTCAGTCACTTCCATCAATTGCCGTCTGAGTGGATTCTGCCGGGTAACGGCTCCGCAGAATTACTCACTTTAATCGGTAGGGAATTAGCTCAATTAGCCGCAACAATTTTGATTACTCCAGCCTTTGGCGATTACTACCGAACCTTGGCAGCGTATAACGCTAATGTGCTGGAGTGTCCTTTGTCATTGGTCATTGGTCATTGGTCGTTGACAAAGGACAAAGGACAAAGGACAAAGGACAAAGGACTATTGCTGAATAATCCGCACAACCCAACTGGAAAACTATTTTCACGGGAGTCTATTTTGCCCTACCTGGAGCAATTTGCTTTGGTTGTGGTGGATGAAGCATTTATGGATTTTGTGCCGCCCAATGAGGAACAAAGCCTGATTCCGGTGGTGCAGGAATATCCGAATTTAGTAGTGTTGCGATCGCTGACCAAATTTTACAGTCTCCCAGGACTGCGATTGGGATATGCGATCGCACACCCCGACTGCCTAGCTAAGTGGCAGCTATGGCGTGACCCTTGGCCTGTAAACACGCTAGCGGCAGCAGCGGCAATTGCGGCACTCCAAGATACGGAGTTTCAGCAGCAAACCTGGGCATGGCTACCACCTGCACGAAACCAACTGTTTCAGGGTTTAGCTGAAATCCCAGGATTGCAACCCCAAGCAAGTGCTGCTAACTTTTTACTGGTTGAGTCCCAAGAATCTACTTCCCATTTACAGCAACAATTACTTAAGTATCACCAGATTTTAATCCGCGATTGCCTTAGTTTTAAAGAACTAGGCGATCGCTTTTTCCGGGTTGCTGTACGTCAAGAGTCTGATAACCAACGCTTACTAACAGCGCTAAAAGAGAGTTAGGAGTTATAAGTTATAAGTTAGGAGTTATAACTTATAAAAGGTTTTAATTCTTAACTGTTAATTCCTAACTCTTAACTCCTAACTCCTAATTCTTAACTCCTAACTCTTAACTCCTAACTGCTAACTCCTAACTCTAATCTAAATTCACGTGACCGTTGACTACGATGTTGTAATTATTGGTGGCAGTCTTGCTGGATACTATGCTGCACTTGCTGCAACCCAACTACATGCTACAGTTGCCCTGGTACAACCCAAAGTAGACTACGGGTTTACTCATCACCATGCTCTTACCGAAATTGGTAAACTAGCGCAGAAGTTGAAGGATGCGGCTGGTTTTGGTATTCATGCCACACACACTGATACCTCACAAGAATGCCAAATATCTATGGCATGGCAAGAAGCGATGCTGTATGCTCAATGCGTCGCTTCAAATCTCCAAGAACAGTATTCCCCAGCCATTCTAGCTGCGCAGGGAGTCGATGCGATCGTTGGCAGTGGTCAGTTTCAATCTTCACCTCAATTGGCATTTGCCGTTAACAATCGCCTACTACGTGCCCGTACTTATTTGCTAGCCAGTGGTTCGCGTCCAGAAATTCCAGAGATTGAAGGATTACAAGCCACTGGCTATCTAACCCTTTCTAATATTTGGCAATCGTTCCAGGGAACGACATTACCCAAAAATTGGGTAATTATCGGTGGAATTCCCCAAAGCATTGAAATTGCTCAAACTTTAGCAAGGTTTGGTTGCAGTGTGACGCTGGTAGTCAAGCATCCTTATGTTCTTCCATATCTAGACCCTGAGATAGCTACATTGCTTCAGGCGCAGCTAGAAGTCGAAGGTGTGCGCGTACTCACCGAAAAACCAGTAACTCAGGTGAGGGTAATTGAAAATAAAAAGTGGATTCAAGCAGGAGATAAGGCCATTGAAACTGATGAAATTTTAGTGGCGACTGGCCAACAGCCGAATCTTGAATTTCTAAATTTGGCAACAGTAGGTGTGAAATGGCATCGGCGTAGCTTAGTAGTAAATGATAAACTGCAAACCACTAACCACCGCATTTATGCTTGTGGTGATGTAATTGGTGGTTACGACTTTGCCAATATCGCTAATTATGAAGCAAAAATTGCCCTGAACAATGCACTATTTTTCCCTAGATTACGAGTAAATTATTCCTCAATTCCTTGGGCGATATTTTCTGCGCCGATGCTGGCGCAAGTGGGTTTGACAGAGGCACAGGCAAAACGCCAATTTCGTCGAGATGAAGTTTTAGTTTTGCGACAGTATTTTAAAACAGTGGCAGCAGCCCAACTTCGGGATGAAACCACTGGTATGTGTAAATTAATTGTGCTACGCAATGGAGAAATTTTAGGGGCTTCGATATTGGGGGCAGAAGCTGGAGAATTAATTAATTTGATTGCCTTGGCAATATCACAAAAAATTAAAGTTAAACACCTAGCAAATTTATCTCCTGCCTATCCCAGTTTCTCAGAAATTCTGGAACAAACTGCAAGAGAGTGGAGTAAGCAAAAGTTAAATACCAACATTCCTTTGCAAGAGTTTTTAGAAGGCTTCTTCCATGTCCGTCGCAATTGGAATTAGCACTTACGTACGGAATTGTCACTATAATAACTTAAACAAGGTATTGATATAGGACTCCAATTTAATTTCTGAAAACATTTTGAAACTGAAAACCCCGTTTTCTAAGGGTTTTATCTAAAATATCGTTCAAAAATCAGATATTAGTCCTATATCATTACTGACTTTGCAGTTCTCGCTGCCTTTGCTAATATTGACAGCACCTCGATCGCAGACCAACCTCATCAGAATTGGGGAGCATTCCTCAAAATTGAGCTTATTATTTTTGTTGAAGTGTAAATTTGAAATCTGTCAACTCTAATTCTCCTCCGGTTGTTGTTAATACTAAATTAATGCCTAAAACACTTTTTCCTGTAGTTGTATAGTTAGTTGGAAGTATTTGCTTGGTCAAATCAAAATTTATAGTACTTTCATATCTTATTTGATATGGAGTTGGTTTATCGCCAAGTAAAAACGATGTGATAGCTACTTGTGCTGGTGCTTTCTTGACTACACCTTTTACAGCTAAAGGCACGAGTCTAAATTGCTTTTGAGTATTAGAGGTATCAATTCTAATGATACATCTAGCCCTTGACGATTGTGCCTTTACAGTTATAGGAGCGCGAAGCGTAAACTGATTTATTTGCGGATTGAAGCTTATATTACATCCTCTGTTAACCGAAAATCGCGGCTGGTCGTTTACTGGAGCAGCAGTGCTAGATGAATTGGCATCATAACAGAAAAAAAACAAGCACATTAATATGAAAAAATTACGTGCATTACTCAATCTCAACATAACTTCGTCTCCATGAACAGAAATTTGTAATTTTAAAGAAGAATACATTCGGTAGATTCAATGAGTGGGGGATTTAGACTCACCACTCATTGAAGACCACTAAATTTGGAATTTGGTGCGTGTATCACCATCTATCCCCAGAATCGCTAAAAGCAACTATTAACAACGCTTTAGGTCAAAAGAAAGTATCACATCTCCAGCATTGAGATCGGCTGTATCAACAAAAATAGAACTTCCTGCTGAGGATTGTGCAGTCAGATTAATACCTAATAATCCTTGTCCACCACCACTACATAAACCTGTAGCAGCTAAAACAGTAATCTCATCTTGCTCTGCAAATGCCTTACTAGATGTAAACTTGCTAGTTTTAGGGGAAGCTACGGCTTGACCAAGAGCACCACCACTAAAGCTATAAGTTCTGCTTAAGCTGGTACCTTTACTCTTGCTATTAATATCAGTAGTTCCTTGGTACAGTACTTGTACATTTTGGATGATGAAACCACTTGGAATAAAACTTTGAACGCGTAAAATACACTTTTTACGGTCACCACTGAATGCACTAAAGTTATCCAAGATGAGCGATAAGGTTCTACCATCCTCTCCAACAAGCTGATCGGCAACCTTACATCCACCAGACCCGATTGCATCTCCAAAAGTAATACTAGGCTCATCAGCCAAAGCTTTGTTCGCGATCGCGTTGATTCCAAGAATTGTAGATAGAGACAGTAATACACCAAATTGTTTAAAGTTCATATTGATTGTACCTATGTTGCTAGAGTTGTTTTTTGATGAAAAATGCATTCAGAAGCTAGAAGGTACGAGATATGAAGGCATTTCTGCTTTAATCCCACCCTTAAAAGCATGAGATTGAAGCAAGGATGCTTTGTGTCTGTGTTATATCTCGACACAATTTTGTTCTAGTAATGGGCAATCACCCACAACTAAAGTTTTGATTGATACTTACAGGCTTCTGCCTTCTTCAATTGTGGGAAATCCTTTCAGGTATGCTTTGACAATTTCTGCTAAATCAGAAAATGAAGCATAACAGTGTATCGCTGGAGTTAAGAGAAACAAGATGGAAATCAGGCTACAAGATGTATTCTTGCTGTATTGCCCATGTGGGGAAGATCATATAGTTGTCTCAATCAAAAAATATGTGTTCTCGATCACAGATATCTTGTGTTTACGAACACTGCCAATTTCAAAATAGTAGTATTGTAGTATGAAGTAGCAGTACTCCAAAGTTAGGTGCTAAAAATTAGGGGTATAAATCGCCGAATTAATAGTGCGATACCGATAGCGCAGTGTTAGTGAGCCGTCAAGCGTCACAGCCCGCCGCAGATATCGCACTGAAATAGCTATTTTTATTGAGAATCTATATTATGAGTGGCTGAAATTCTAGTTGTAGATTGGGAACGAAGTAATTAAAAGTGCCTTAAAAACCCTGCATGAAAATCCAAACTACTCCCGCCGCTGTTAGAGGTACGCTGAGGTTATCTGTGCCGTGGGGCGAGACTGCCTCTGCTAAGGTTGCAAAAGTAGCAGTTATCACCGCCGTCAACAATGCCCATCCGAAACTTAAAGGCTTTGCTAGGGGACTTAGCAAAGAACCAGGTAGCAGTAACAGCACCAAGAAAATCACTACTGTACTCGCTACAAACATTGCTGCTGAACCTTCCCAGGAACGCACAGAACTTCCCACTTGGTATTTATGCTGCCCAAAACGTTTACCGATTAATGCTGCTAGTGCGTCACCCCAGGTCATCGCCATTATGCCAGCTACAGCGATCGCAACGCTATCTACTGGCCCATTTGGTCGCCACAGTAGCCCGAAAAGCAGTGTCACTGAGATAGCGAAATAAACCGTACCAGGTGAGCTATCCTGGGTATCCATTGCGCCGATGATTCGGTAGCGGTAAAACAAGTAGTTCAGTCCGATAAAGGTAGCAAAAGGTATAATTCCGATTTCCCAATTCTTAAACAGTAGCAGGACGCCGAAAGCCCACATCCCTGCACCAATATGGATTACTTTGCGGGTCAAATCCGGCTTTACACCAAACAGCCTACGTAGTCCCTCGCCAATCACAAGCAGACTGATAGCGTAAACATAAGAAATTGCTAGTCCGATAAAATCATTTGTCATTTGTCATTTGTCATTGGGCACTTGTACTGAGCGAAGTCGAAGTATTGGGCATTGGGCATTGGGCATTGAGTTATTTCCCTTGTCCCCTCCTTCTCATCTTTGCCTGCTGGTTCACTTAGATCGATCGCTATTTCGTCTAAAGTTCTTTTCTACTGACGAAACGCTACCAATACCTTGAAGAATACCACGACCGATTAAACCTAAACCCCGACCAACTATTTGGGTAAGGATAAAAACTATACCGCTACCGAAAACTGCTAATAGTGATTTTAAACGCGGTGCGATCGCATCACTAAATTCTAGGAGCAATGTCACTACTAAAGGAATATTAGAAAGTTTTACTAACTCCTGATTTCGAGGGGCATAAACTGAAGTATTGGCAATGCCACGAGGCGCAATTACAAATAGTTCATACCGACTTTCAAAAACTGCTTTTGGCTCGTTTATATAATTTTCTAATCTATATTTCCACGACAAATCATTTCTAAATCGTTCAATTTCTCTTGTAGAAATCAATTGGCGTCCATAAAAGTTTTGCTTAATCTCTTCTACATCTGCTAAATAATTTAATAGTGGTTGCACTACTCCATTCGCTACCTGAATCAATAAGTTCTCTAAAATCATTAATGCTTGAGACTTAGCTTCGGCACTTACTACTGGATAGGAAGTATTATCAATGTTCAATTCTGTTTGAAATAACAGATAAGAATATAACTCACAAACTAGGGGAATTTTATTGATAATCTCTTTCTGTACAATTTCTGTATTTTGTAGCAATAAATTAACAATTTCTATGTTTTGATTAACTATTTTTATTCGAGAAAATTTTCCAAAAAAATCTGTAATTGCTGCTTGCCATAAATCACATAGTAAAGTATTCTTTAGTTCATATAATTGATTTATCTCTATTTGAGAAGTACGCAGTTCATCCAACTGTCCAGCTAATTTTTGTAGGATTAGATAAAGTAATTCCCGTTTTTTATCTTCACGAAAGATATCAATTTCTAAAGGTATATCTGTGACATTTCGTAAAGAAAATTGAAGTTTAGCAACACAAGATGTAAACAAGGCAGATTGTAGGGTTCCCGGACTCAGTAAAGGTGATACAGTTTGCCTTTGCTGAATGGCACCACTTAATAAAGGAGTCAAAGGTGGCTCATCTGCAAGCGGAATCTGTTCCTCTTGCCTTTCTTGTGATGAAACCAACAACCGATTTAGCAACCAACGAGCCGCTAACAGTTCTCGCCGCTGTCCAGCTAGAATGGCTCGATCTAGTACTGGTAGTCCGGGAGTTTGTAATTGTGCTGTTACTGCGGCTAGGGTAGCATCAATGTTAGCGATTCCTGACAAACGTAAATGATTTCGCAGTTTAAAGAAGGGGAGTGAGGAGTTAGGAGTAGAGACGCGATTAATCGCGTCTCTACAGGAGTTAGGAGTTATTATTGCTTCTGTGTCCTGGAACCAGTAAGAACCACCATCTGCAACTTCTTGGATGGCGGCGATTAACTCAGGAAGTGGTGTACCTTTGGAGCAGTAGCCATTGATACCAATAGATTTCGCAGCTAATAGCAGTCCTTGTTCTTGAATAGAACTGAGGAGCAGGATTGGTAGGTTGGGATATAAGGCTCTGAGTTGCCGACAGAATTGTAAACCCAGCTGTTGACTGGTGGTAGAGCGACCATTGCCAAATTCTAAAACTATCAAATTTACCTGGTTAGGGTCTTTTTCGGCAATTTCTGCTAGAATCTGCAAGGCAATGGTATCAGTTTCTACAACTGCGATCGCTTCCAGGTTAGGAATCGCTTCCAGAGCTACCCGTAATCCCAGACGAAAAATTGGGTCTTGGTCGATTAACAATAATTTTAAAGGGCGATCGCTCATAATCCACTCAATTAGATCGGCACTGTTTTTTACCAATCAGAAAACAACTTTGATATAAAACTTTGTCTTCCCCATTGTCATCTGTTTTCGCAAACTGATAAATCGATCGTAATTGCCATAAACAGCTTTCACTGTGTGATTAAATGAACCTGAGTATTCGGCACTGGTTGGCAGAACGCCATATTGCAATCAATCAAATCAGAGAGTTTTCTGAGGGGCAATTGGCAGGTATTGCCTACCGTATTGTTCAGGATATGGAACTCAAAAGCCTGATGCCTTTTGATATCTGTATCTTGGTAGAGGTTTTAGAACTGCCCTTAAGTATTGTTTGGGAAGAAATTAGTGTCATTTCCCAGTTGACAGAAAAACTGTTGCGTAGCCTCAGCCAAAAAAAACCGTTAAAACGTAACGAAGGGACATGGCTAGCGTTTCAAATTGCCTATCTCCAAGCTTTGCAAGCAATTCTAGAGCAGGAAGCAAGCCTACAAAAACCGTGGTTAGACCGAGCAATTATACCCATACAAGCACACATACTTAAAGAAGATGTGGGTAAACTCATTTTCCAAGATTCGCAACTACAAGGATTGCTAAAAACTCTCAGCCCAGGTAAATTGACTGATACTCAAGCTGAACAAGCACTGTCTTCGGTTGCAGATTCATTACTAGTGCAACAAATAAATAATGCTACTATCGCTTGGTTAGTTGCCAATGGTGCAGAGGAACCGGAAGCAAAACTTCTAACACAGCGTTTAGTCAACTCACTTCCTGGTGACATACTAGTAGTCGTCACTGAGAATGCTGCACCTTTAGCCCAACTGCAAAAATTTTTCCGTTTGGGGATCTCATTATCTCCCAGTTTCATTACCCCAGAAGTTGGTTCTACAGTCAGTGAAAAAATTGATTTGCACCGAGAACATTACCGTGCAAGTTTGATTAAAAACCTCAGTATCCCTTTACTGATGGAATCCTTTGCTCTTAAGGATATCTATGTGCCACAAAAAGGCTTACCAATAGAAGAAAATATTTCTGAACAAGATAAAAAAGCTGTTAAACCAGTTGATTTAAAAACATGGGCGCAGCAACAGTTAACTGATTTAGAAACGATCGCTGTTATTGAGTCAGAACCAGGTTATGGAAAAACTAGTTTTTGCCAACTTTGGGCAGCACAGGTAGCACAGGAATTTTACCCTACTTGGATGCCTATAGTAATTAGGTTGCGAGATGTAAAATACGGTAAAACTTTAATCGAAACTCTAAATTCTGCCTTTGGTGTTAATCTTTCAACTTGGTTAGAGCAAGAAAATCTCCCTTGTCTGTTGCTGCTGGATGGTTTGGATGAACTGCCCCATTCTGTCCAGGGTATCAGGGCACAAGCAATTTTTATTCAGCAATTACTAAACCTTCAATCTCAGCACCGCCACAAAATTGTGTTGACAAGTCGCTCAACGACTTTACCAGAAATCGTCTCGGAACTACCGCTATTGTTGAAGCGAATTATTATTCAGCCATTGGATGTAGACGAATTCAAGCAATGGTTTCAACAGTGGGCAAAAGTGCAATCATTACCCATTGCTCAAAATTTATTTACATTATTAAAACAGGCAGGGTTATTTAATAGCCAATCAAAGTTAAGCGAATTATCTCCCCTTATCCGTCAACCCCTAATGCTGCATTTATTAGGCCTCTTGCACCGTGAGGGATTGCTAGATGATGAACTATTGCAGTTAGCAGCTAATACCCAAAAGTCTTTTCTGTTATGGGAAATTCATCATCGTCTGAGTCGATGGTTGTTGGGTTATCCGTTAATTGGTGGGATCAAGACGATGTTACTGCGTTCGGGTACAGCTCATATTCATCGGACTCCAGAAGCGATCGCTAATCTACTCGCTAATCGTCTTCCCCAAGATTTACTCGATCGGATGCAAGCGATCGCTCTCAAAATTTTACACTCGCAACGTCATCAAATTAATCTAACTGGTGAATTTAATACTTTACCAGCGTTTTATTTTAAAATTTGGGATGTAAAAAGCTCAGGTGAAAGCGCAGCGAAAAGTAGTTTAATTGAGTTTTCGCATCTCAAATTAGGAGAATCTCTTTGTGCAGATGCTATTGTTGCCCAACTTAAACTTCTGACTCAGTACCAAGATGAGGCTTATGGTACGCACACTTTTGTACTTGATTCCAGTAGCGTAGCTCAGAATATTTATAATTTATTAGGTTACGGGATACTTAGCCAAGAAATAGAAGAACTAGCGATCGCCGGATTGCGTCGCCAGCAAAAGCACAAATTTTCGTTTGAAGTTTTATTTCAACGTCTTTTATCTTTCTGGCGTGCTTACTGTCAAGGACGTTGGTTAGATGAGGGGATAGCGCACAACGCTTTGACTAATTTTCATGCACTGCAAAACCCTGTGAATGTTGAACAGGTGAATGCTGCGGTGGGACTGAATGTATTTTTATTGCTTTGTGCTTGCTACCGAGAAACAAAAGTTCCATTTTGGCCTTGTGGGAATCCAGTCAATTTGACAGAATTCAATCCAGAAGTGTTGAGTGTGCTAATTGCTAGGACAACGGTTTTACATAAAAGTGCTTTCGCAACCCGAATCAAGTCTCTGGCTGGACTGAATTTATCGGGAGCCTCTTTATTGCAAGTGATGTTAACTGGGGTAAATCTTGAGCAAACAAATTTATCTAATGCGGAGTTAACAGGGGCGAATTTGGCTGGAGCCAATTTGCAACAGGCGAACCTCGCAGGTGCTAACTTACAACACGCAAACCTTGCAGGTGCGAATTTACAACAGGCAAATCTCACAGGCGCAAACCTGCAACAGGCAAACCTGATGGGGACAAATCTTAATTCTGCCGATCTCACCAACGCCTGCTTATTTGACGCTATCCTTGCGGCGAGTGACAAAAAATTGGCTGCTGATAATGGAGCCTTGTTCTCTAAAGAGTTGTTTCAAAAACTGAAACATTTGCGTAGTTTACCGCCGCAGGCATCGCAGCAGCGCTTTTTAAACACTGTGAAAATCACGCCAAACACAAACGTTAATTGGAACGAAACCCCTGCGATCGGACTAATTGAAAGCTGTGAAGGCGCAATTTTGTCAGTAGATTTAGATGATGATGTCGATGATGAGACAGTTTTTAGTAAGAATTCGATTGGAGAATAGGGCATGGGGCATTGGGCATTGGGCATTGGGCATTGGGCATGGGGCATGGGGAAGAGACAAGGTAGACAAGAAAAAAGGAAAAGACTTGTTCAATAATTCCCCCTTGTCCCCTTGTCTCCCCTGCTCCCCTGCTCCCCTGCCCCCTGCTCCCCTGCTCCCTGCTCCCTGCTCCCTGCTCCCTAGACCTCTTGCGGATTGCGGTAGCCAAAAAAGTTAATACTGTACTCAGTAATCCGCACTCCTGTTTCTTCTTCAATTTTGCGGATCAAATCTTCTGGTAGTTCCACATGAACATCAAGAATTTGATTTGTATCCAAACAGTTTATATGACTGTGAGAGTCACTAATGTTGCCGTACAAACGTCCATCACAGCGTTCAATACACTCAATAATGCCTTGACTGGATAGTGCTTCTAAATTTTGATAAACAGAGGTATGACCGATCTCTTTGCCTTGTTGGTTCAAGCGATCGTAAATCTCTCTTGCAGCAAGATGTTCATTTGCTTGCCAAAGTAATTCCAGAATAAAGCGACGCTGACGACTGACGCGCATACCCAGGATTTGACAGCGCTCAAGTGCATCTTCTAAGGAACGAATTGGTTTTGTAGTAATTGTTTGTTTTTGCATATTACAGCTTGTTAACTGTTGGGCGGAATTTTCCCGTCTAAATGTTTATTGGTTATTTAATATATGCAATGATATTGCACACCGCTGTCTCACCTGTACTTATGTTTTGGCTTTTGATGCTGTGAAAGTGACAGGTGGCGATTATGATTTTTTTTGCTTGTTGACGGCTACTTTGTCAGACCTTAATCTAAAACAAACTCATTACAACTTTAACTTAAAATTGCTGTAAATGTCCACCTTGGGGCAGCCATTGCCTTGCCCAAGTAGGCTGATTCTAATGGCGTACCATATTAATCGTGTAGTAATTATTTAATTAGATGCGAGTAATTATAGCAATGATAAAAGTAACATTTAATTTTAGTAAAAATCAGTGAAGTGAATAGCGATAGCCAGTGGCTCATATCAAAGCTAGTAACTAAATGTATATTTGTTATAATCACCGAAAATTAAGCAAAAGTATCAAATAAATTTGATCGAGGTCAGACTTGTGTTTAAACCTTGTATGGGTTGACGAAATTATCAGCAAAAAGTATCAGTAAATACTAATTTATTTATGAAAAAGACATTGTGCGATCAAAAGTCAATGTAGCGTCAATCCCTGAAAGCTGCTACTGTATATTCTCGATCCTACAGTTGAGCATCAAGAAAGTGGCTGCTAAATCAATGACAATTGCGATCGCACTCAATAATGACTTCATTAACAATCTGGATCTGTCCCCTGCATCAACGGTGATTGAAAAAATGCTGCAAGATGGGATTGCATCCCACGAACAGCAGCTACGCTTTGATGTCAATTACGATCTCCAGCCTGGAGATCCACGGGAACTCTCAGAAATTCCAGAGGTGCGCCTGTGGTTTGTGCGTCTAGATGCCAAATATCCCTGGTTGCCATTTTTACTAGATTGGAAAGCTGGGGAATTTGCTCGTTATGCCGCCATGCTTGTACCACACCAGTTTAGTTCCCAAGAAGGTATTCAGTACAATCCTGAAGCCTTAGAGATATTTTTGATGCACAAAATCTTTATTTTAGGTGATTGGCTGAAACAACAAAACATACCCAGCCTCTCGCGCTTAAAGTCTATGGCGCAAATTCTAGGTTATGAATTAGATGATGCTTTTTTTGAAATATTTTAAATAGCTAATAGGTGATGGAAGAGTTTTGAGAAAATTTTCTTCGTTTTAGTAAACTGTGTGAGGTTATTCTGATATTGCAATATCGTTCAGTTAAACCCTAAATCTTCTGTAGAGAAGCGTTAGCCCATTGACCGACACAAAGTATAATTTCGCGCCTCTATTTGCCGAAATCAATACCAGAAACTTAATTGAATCGTATTGAACTATAGTATATTTTTAAGGATTTTGGGTTTAACTCAACTTTATTGTGGTATAACGCACTAGAATACGATTTGTCTAAATAAAAACTGAAAGCCGTTGCCAACTTGTGACAACGGCTGAGTGATAAATTATAGAGCTTTTCATTTGTATGCATTATATATTCACCTCTCTCTTTCCAGGAGAGAGGTTTTGAGGCTTACTGTCTGTTCTAGGTATCTAAGTTTGGGAAAACTACTGGTTTAGCCACCCCAAATTTTCTCTAAAACTGTGTTTGGTGAAATATCCGCCGTTTTTCCCGTAAGGGATTCAATAGCTAGGAATTTATCGTTTTTCGGCAACAACTTAGCTGGATTGCTGGGCCCAAAGATGGCAATGGTATAAGTTTGGACTGCAACACTCAGTTGTAGGGCCGCGCTATCAGTAGATAACATCAAATTTGCCCCAGCAATTATGGCAGTTAACTTACCAATATCATCTGGGGCAGTCACCTTGATATCTGGAGAAGACTCCAGAAGCGATCGCACAAACAGCTCATCATCAAGCCCCTTAATAAGCACCACAGGTAAATCCGGCTGCTTTTGTTGGAAGGCTTGAATAATTTGTTGCCAATTCTCGACAGGGTAGATTTTATCCAGTTCTTTAGCCTGGGATAACTGGCCAGAACCCCCATGAATCAAGATATAGCCTGTTTCATGAACCCCTAAACGTTTTTGTTCCTTTTGTGCCCATTCAATATCTGGTTTTGGTACATTTACTGCTAACTCTGGGACAGGGCTATTTATTTCCAACGGTTGCAGCAAGTCGTGATAAACTGCTGCGACATACTGGGATGATTTCAACGGCACAGTATGGGTAAGAAAACCCGATCCTTTGCCTTGGTAGCCAATGCGTATAGGAATTCCCGTCAACCAGAGTAAAAGACCCACCAACCAATTTTGCTTAACAGCAATGGCAACATCGTATTCGCGATCGCGAATTGTCCCAACTAAATTACCCCAATCTGCCAGACTGTTACGGTCATTAAAATCAAAGTTCAGCACCTCGTGAACTGACTTGCTCACTCGGTAGGCAGCCTTTGACCGGGGTTCAACAACGACATCTATCTGAGCATCAGGGTAATGGCGCTTCAGGTCATCTAGAGTCGGAAAGAAGAGAATTTGGTCGCCAATTCCGCCAGGTACAAGGGCTACTACTCGCATAATATTTATTGACGCTTACTCGCTCCCTATTTTAGGGGAAAATATATAGCTTAAAGATTGAGGAATTCTGTGTATTTACTAATTCCAGCTGCGGGAATCGGAAAAAGAATGGGTAGTAACCGCAATAAACTCCTGCTAAGAGTGCGATCGCAACCAATTATTGCTTGGACTTTATTAGCCGCAGAAGCCGCCAGTACAATCAGTTGGATCGGGATCATTTCTCAGTCTAGCGATTGGCCAGAGTTCAATGCAATTCTCGCCGATCTGAAGCTGACTAAACCAGTGGAATTGATTCAAGGTGGCTCCACCCGCCAAGAATCTGTTTACAATGGCTTGCAATCTCTGCCAATAGCCGCAGAACAAGTGTTGATTCACGATGGTGCTAGATGCCTGGTAACACCAGATTTATTTAACTCTTGTGCCGAGGCCATTCGCCACTGTCCCGGTTTAATTGCTGGTGTACCCGTCAAAGACACCATCAAAGTTGTCAACGAACAAGGCATAATTCAAGAAACACCCGACAGACGACAACTATGGGCGGCACAAACTCCCCAAGGATTTGATGTCAAGTTGTTGAAACAGTGCCATGCTGAAGGAGTCCGTCAAGATTGGGAAGTAACTGACGACGCTGCCTTATTTGAAAAGTGCGGCATCGAAGTCCGAATTGTCGAGGGAGAAGAGACAAATTTAAAAGTGACCACTCCACAAGATTTAGCGATCGCAGAATTTATTCTCACAAATAGAGGGACTGGGGATTAGGGACTGGGGACTGGGGGAGCAGGGGAGCAGAGGAGCTGAGGAGCAGAGGAGCAGGGGGAGAATAACTCCTAACTCAGCACTCATTACTCATTACTCAACACTGTTTTGCCCAATGCCCAATGCCCAATTTTAAAAAATACTTTGACAATTTACGATATAATGCCACACACTTGTTGATTGTTAGTTGTCATGTACTAATGACCAATGACTAATGACCAATGACAAACGACTAATGACTAAATGATTACAGCCACAGCGACGAAGATAGAAGCAATTCTCTATTTAAAGGGTAAACCCTTGTCGCTCGGCGAAATCGCCGAGTATGCCGCGTGCGATCGCGCCACTGTCAAAGAAGGCATAATTGAACTAATGGACAACTATGCCCACCGAGATAGTGCCCTAGAGGTAGTAGAAACTCCAGATGGTTACAGTTTGCAACTCCGGTCTGATTTTCATGACTTAGTGCAAACGATGATACCAGTAGAATTGGGTGTAGGTGCATTGCGAACTTTGGCAGCGATCGCCCTTAATAGTCCCATACTCCAAAGCGACTTGATTAACCTACGCGGTTCAGGAGTATATCAGCACGTCCCAGAACTTGTTGAACTTGGTTTCATCCGCAAACGCCGAGACAGCGATTCTCGCTCTTACTCACTCCAAGTAACCCCAAAATTCCATCAATATTTCCAAATCGAACAACTTCCACAAATACTTTCTACAAGTCAGAAGGAAGAACAACTAGAACTAGAACTAGAACTAGAACTAAAAACAGTGGCGAGTAGAGAATAGGGAATAGGGAGCACGGAAAAGAATAAAAATAACCTCTTTTCCCCTTGCCTCCTGCCCCCTGCCTCCTCTGCCCCACTCCCCTCCTCTTGACTTATACCCGTGGTGAATGCGCTACTCTTGTTCTATGGTTTAGAGTAGAGTTAGCAATTAAGCTAAATAAAACTGCCAATGGTGTTTAATCCTGACTTTTTGAATGACAACTCCGAGGAACACCCTAATCAACTTGTTTCCGACCACTCTGAGGAATACCCTAATCAGTTACTCAAATATCTACAGCATCAGTCTCCTGATGTTTTAGCTAGGGTTGCTCAGTCCGCCAGCCCCGAAATTAAACAAATCATCTCGCAAAATGTCCAAGGGCTAGTGGGAATGCTCCCGGCAGAAAATTTCAACGTGCAAATCACAACAGATCGGGAGAATTTAGCTGGACTTCTAGCGTCGGCCATGATGACGGGGTATTTTCTGCGCCAGATGGAACAAAGAATGCAGTTAGAGCATTTGTCTAATGGCCAATAGTTAATAGTCGCTAGTCAAACATTCTGGGACTATTGACCAAATAATCACTAATTCGTAATTCGGAATGACCCTCTCTAGAAATTACGAATGATTTTGATTAGTTCTTTTCAGGATAAGCTCCTGATTGGACTTTGAAGGTTTGAACTTTACCACTGCGGTTGACTTCGATCGCTATTATGTCTCCAACTTTGCTCGACTCTACCAGCCTCTGAACTTGGGCTGAAGTTTTGACTGGTTTCCCGTTAATTTTTTGAATCACGTCTCCAGGAAGCAGTCCTCCACGCTTGGCTGGGGAATCATCTGTGACTCCTTTAATCACAATTCCAGCATCCTGCTGAATATTCAGTTGATTTTCTTGATTAATCTGCTGTTTTCTGATGGGAGAAAGGTCTGCCATTTCAACACCCAGGAAGGGATGTTCTACACGCCCTTTAGTAAAAAGTTCATTAGCGATACGGGCGGCGGTTTCGATGGGGATGGCAAAACCGAGTCCTTGAGCATCAGCGCGGATGGCTGTGTTAATACCAATCACCTCGCCTTGAGCGTTTAATAAGGGGCCACCAGAATTACCAGGGTTAATAGCGGCATCAGTTTGGATAAAGCTGACTCGCTTATCGGGGACACCAACTTGAGTGCTAGTGCGATCGGTAGCGCTGATGATACCGATAGTGACAGTATTATCTAAACCCAAAGGATTGCCAATAGCGATCGCCCATTGCCCTGGAATCAGGTTTTGTGAATTGCCCAGTTTTACCGTCGGCAAATCATTCGCTTTTATTTTCACTACCGCCACATCTGTCACAGAATCAACTCCTACCACCTTCCCCTCTAAACTTCGACCATCTTTGAGGGTAACTTGCACTGTATCTGTATCTGCTACTACATGAGCGTTGGTGAGTAATTCTCCATCATCGCTCAAAATAAATCCCGATCCTGTACCGCGCTCAATGCGTTCTTGAGGAATTGGTTGGTCATCCTCTCCGAAGAATCGCCGCAAGATGGGATTTTTCAAAGCGTCAGAGATAGGATTGGCTACCTTGCGAGTCGCATTAATTCGCACTACAGCCGGGCCAACTTTTTGCACTGCTGTCGCAATAAAATTCACGTTATCGCCACCAGTAGCCCCAATAGCTCCGTTAGGAGAATTCGGAACTATGGATTCTGGAGGCGAAGCCATTGTTACATTTTTTAGCTGTTGGAACGAGCGATTTTGGGGAATGAGATAGCGACTGCCAAACAAACCTGCACCACCGCCAATTACCAGTAAAAACACATAAACCGCCAGTTGCTTTAAGGATAACTTCATATTGTTTTGCTCAAGAACAGCAATGCAGTTGCTAATTTCTAAGTGTAGTCAAGCGAACGGCAAGTGGACAGATCAATTTACGAGAAATTAGGGATTGGGCATTTGTCATTGGGCATGGGGCATTGGGGATTGGACATTGGGAATTGGGCATTAAGCATGGAGAAGAGACAAAAAAGACAAGAAAGAAGGGGAGACTTGGGAGAGATTTTCAATAATTCCCCCTTGTCCCTCTTGCCCCCCTTGTCTCCCCTGCTCCTCTGCTCCCCAATTCCCATTCTTCCCATCTAAAATCTAAAGTTAATGCGCTATTGACCTTTATACATGACTTTACCCTTTCGTCAACTATTTCTCTGTAGCTTAAGCGCCTTGGGCCTAGTAAGCATACTGCCATACTCAAACAGTGCTAACGCTGCTGTAAGTGGTTGCTCAACTCCAGCCCTATCTCGCTTCCAACGCCATAAAGTTGTTCGTGGCGAAACTTTGGAGAGCATAGCGCAGCGCTACAATCTCATTCCGACAACTATTATTGGCATGAATCCAGCTTTGCAGAACGGTGCAGCTGCCGCTGTTGGTAGTGTGCTTCAAATTCCTCCCTACAATGGGATTGTAGTCGAAGTGCCTCGCGGTCAAACTTGGCGACAAGTGGCAGCACAATACAAAGTTCGCGCTGATAGCCTGTTTGAGGTGAATGGCTGCCAACAAAACCCCAGAATCGTGTTTGTTCCGGGAGTAAATTGGTCGCCCAATGGTGTTGTAACTAAGTCCCCTTTACCTACTGATGCAGGTACACCAAACCGTGCTTCTTTGTCGGGATATCCCTTAGCGCAAATAGCAACTGTAGGATTAGCTTACGGCTGGCAAATAGACCCGGCGACAGGTGAAGTTTTCTTCCACAGTGGTGTTGACTTATTATCACCAGTTGGTAGTAATGTGGTAGCGATCGCACCTGGAACCGTAGCCTTTGCCAGCGATCGAGGTTCTTATGGCAAATTGGTCATTATTAACCACAGTGGCGGACTCCAAACCCGCTACGCCCAGCTTGACAGTATCAAAGTTACTGTCGGTCAACAAGTGAAAAAAGGAGACTCACTGGGAACAGTAGGCACTAGTGGAAAACCAAGTTCCAGTCAACCGCATCTCCATTTTGAAGTGCGCTCTAGTTCATCTCTGGGTTGGGTAGCAGAAGATCCAAAGGGCTATTTGAAAAAATGAAGTTAGTTTTGAAACGCAGAGGAAATCTCTGTGTTCCTCTGCGAAACCTTTGCGATCCTTTGCGTTAAAAAAAAGATGCTATATTTTCGCTAGATTTTACGATGTGCATTCCTGCTTCTGCAAACCTTTTAAATGCTGCATCTGCCTGTTCTGTGTAGTCCACAACACCAGGAACAACAACAGGAGAAGTGCAATCTTCTAGCAAATAGATTTTTTGAGCAAGGGCAGCATCTACCTGTTTAATTTCTGTTAATAAATCGTCAATTGTCCAGGCGACGCAATGACTTTTAGCTTGACCACCAATAATAACAGTATCAAATTCTAAAAGTTGCTGAATCAGTTGCGTGTTTTTTTGACCAAGTGGACGTTGCTCAAAATCTTCCAACACCTCTGGACGCAAAATAGAGTAATTTTCTGTTAAGGGATTCTCACCTTTGATTTCAAATTGCGTCTGACTCTGACGAGCAATACCGTGAAAAAATATCGCTTCTTCTACCGATGGAACTAAAGCATGACCAATACCACCCAACATAGAATGATAAGGCCAAACTGTGAGGGGATATTTACCGTCTTGACTTAGTTGCTTAACATAATGGTAAGTATGTTTTTCTAATAATTCATAATTGCCATTAGTAACAGTGTCAGCAACTGCTGGATTGACTTTCCAAATACCTTGTTCAATATCTGCTGGTGTAATGCTAGTCGCGGCTGGGGTGGGATGTTGTCCCGCAGCGTTCACCCAAAAGATCGGATGGAAGATTTGGGTTGCTGTGTGGGTATCTAGAGTAGGTACAATTTTTGTAATTACTCCCAAGTTGCGATAGATAAACTCACATAATCTGACATTATCATCCACCGCTCCTTTCCCAGATTTTCCACCTACAAATAGTTCAAATCCAGGAATGCAGAAGGTGTTTTGGACATCAATTAATAGTAGGCAAATACGAGTTTTATCTAAAGATGCAGGTTTGATATCGTGTTGTTTTGCCCAGATTTCAGCTTCGGCGGCACGTTCTTGGTAAGGTACGCGCCAGACTTCGCCGACTTCTTCAGGATTAAAATGTGGGGGAATTGGTAGTTGGGGTGTTATTTGGGTGTTCATAATTACAGCCGCTTTTATTCTGTAATAACATCTATGATTTCAATCCCCCAATTTTCTCAAGTCTAGCGTTACCTTAGTAAACATCATCATGAGAACCTAAGGTCAACAAAGAAATTACTAATTCCCCAGAATCGGGATGAGGAACAAACTCAAATAGAATCCGATTATTGTAGTCTATCGAACAAGCCCATGTACCCAATAAATCCCCTTTAAGTTTATGAGTACGCAAACCAGCGTAAAACGGATCTTCGGCAAGTTGCTGTAATCTTTGCTCAACTACAGAGCGTAATTCTGGATTTCGACGGGCTAAACGCTTAAAATCTCGAATAAATCTTGCACTCCATAGCAGTTGCATCAATCATCTAACTCCGCCATTAAATCAGCAACAGTTCCACTACGTACTTCCCCTTTAGCATAGGCTTCACGAGCTTCTGCAACCGCCTTTAATAAGTCATCCCGCCGCTGTTGTTTGAGGCGTTTTTGGATAATATCTACAAGAATAGCCTGAGCTTCTGGATCTAATGCTTCTACGGCTTCTATGGCTTTCTGGAATGTAGATGTTTTTTCTAGCATGGGCGTCAAAGAATTTGATGATAAGTCTAATTTAGCTGCTAGTAGGAGCGATCGCTCCTCATCCTCTTTACTTAATAGTATATTTGTATTACTAAATAAATTTAGCGATCGCTGTCATCCAAGCTTCGCAACATCACCAACCGTTGATTTAACCACTCATCTGTAAACCAACCATAAGGGAAAATATTTATATTCGAGGCAGCTACAGGTATGCAGGAAATTTGGACAAGAATAGAATTCTGGCTCAAAGCTAATACTCCACAAGTTCTTGATACATTGAACCCTGGAGCATCAGAGAGTCAGATCGAGGCAGTAGAAGATGCTCTGCTGATACAGTTTCCTGATGATGTCAAGAGTTCTTACCGTATCCATAATGGACAATTAGCTTACGATTATGGGCTGATTAATGGACGAGAATTTCTATCTCTTGAACGCATTCAAGATGAATGGCAAGTTTGGAAGGAACTTCTAGATGGAGGTAATTTCGATGATTCTGAAAGTCAGCCAGAACCAGGAATAGGAATTTGTACAGATTGGTGGAGTCCGTTATGGATACCACTAACCTATGACGGTGCTGGCAATCACGATTGTCTAGACTTAGCTCCTGCTAAAGGTGGCAAAATTGGACAAATTATTCAGATGTGGCACGATGACGCCAAGAGAAAACTCGTCGCTTCAAGTTTTCAGAACTGGCTAGAGGAATATGCCACTGGTTTAGAATCTGGTCAATATGTTTTCTCCCATGAATATGGAGGTATAGTCAAAGCGGATAGTATCTGGTGTCTGTAAATTTAGGAGCAACGCAACTTAGTCAGGTTAAAGCGATCGCACTCAAGCTACTCAGTTAAAAGAATTTTTCAGCAATATATCTTTAATAAATGAGCAAAACCTTTGAATTGCTCTTTATTTCTTTGCCTGTCTTATTTTCCTTTTTTTCTACCTAATCGCCCAAAGAGCCACCACCTGTGGCAATCTGGGAAACAGAGATTTATCAAATCTGATATTTTAACCACAGCAAATTTACCTAATCAGGTTATGCAAACTCTGCCCATAGTAGATACTTCAAATACTACATCCAGCCAACCTACCTTTGATACAACTATCAAGCGGCGCAAAACCCGTCCCGTAAAGGTGGGAAATGTCACCATTGGCGGTGGCTACCCCGTTGTAGTACAGTCAATGATTAACGAAGACACCCTTGATATTGATGGTTCCGTGGCTGGTATTCGTCGTCTGCACGAAATAGGCTGCGAAATTGTCCGCGTCACAGTGCCGAGTATGGCTCATGCTAAAGCTTTAGGGGAAATTAAACAAAAATTAATAAAAACTTACCAAGACGTACCCATTGTGGCTGATGTCCATCACAATGGGCTGAAAATCGCCGTGGAAGTTGCCAAGCACATAGAGAAAGTACGGATTAATCCAGGCTTGTATGTGTTTGAAAAGCCAAACATTAATCGCACTGAGTATACTAAAAGCGAATTTGACGAAATTGGCGATAAAATCCGCGAAACCTTAGAACCTCTAGTAGTTTCTTTGCGCGATCAAGGAAAATCGATGCGAATTGGGGTAAATCACGGTTCTCTGGCTGAAAGAATGCTATTTACTTACGGTGACACCCCCGAAGGAATGGTGGAATCTGCCATAGAATTCATCCGCATTTGTGAATCTTTGGATTTCCGCAACTTGGTAGTTTCCATGAAAGCCTCACGAGTCCCGGTGATGGTAGCCGCCTATCGCCTGATAGCCAAGCGCATGGATGAACTGGGTATGGATTACCCGTTACATTTAGGCGTTACGGAAGCCGGTGATGGCGAATACGGGCGAATTAAATCTACGGCTGGTATTGCTACCTTACTTGCTGATGGCATTGGCGATACAATTCGTGTCTCACTAACAGAAGCACCGGAAAAAGAAATTCCCGTCTGTTACAGCATTCTCCAAGCTTTGGGATTGCGAAAAACGATGGTGGAGTACGTCGCTTGTCCTTCCTGTGGGCGCACTTTGTTTAATCTAGAGGAAGTACTGCACAAAGTCCGGGAAGCCACTAAACACTTAACTGGACTAGATATTGCAGTGATGGGTTGTATTGTCAATGGCCCCGGAGAAATGGCAGATGCCGACTATGGGTATGTTGGCAAAACACCTGGTTATATTTCTTTGTATCGTGGTCGGGAAGAAATTAAAAAAGTCCCAGAAGATAAAGGTGTAGAGGAATTAATTAACCTCATTAAGGCAGATGAACGCTGGGTAGAACCTTAAAGGGAGCAGGGGAGCAGGGGAGGCAAGGGGGGACAACAGGGAATTATTGAACAAGTCTCTCCTTATCTTCCCCTTCTTCCTTGTCTACCTTGTCTCTTCTCAATGCCCAATGCCCAATGCCCAATGCCCCATACCCAATCCCCAAAAACTTTGTATCTTTTAACCATCAAGGTCGCCGGATTGTCAAGTATTTTGTTTAAATTAAGGATACATACTCGGTCTGTACAGTGGTAGCCTGTGTTAGATTGAGCATACTGACTATATTATTTTCCCTCTGACGCAGCTGTCATTATGGTGATTACAAAAAATAGGCTTGTTTTGGGTGCTACGGCAGTTACACTCTCCACGATCGCTGTTACTAGCCTTGGCATTCATTCGCGAGGTCAGGCTTTATTTAAAGCAAGTCCTAAAGAATTAGTAGATGAAGTTTGGCAAATTGTTCAGCGCCAATATGTCGACGGTACTTTTAATCAGGTAGATTGGCAAGCTGTTCGTAAGGAATACTTGAGCAAGTCCTACAGTAATCCGCAGGATGCATATAAGTCCATTCGGGAAATGCTGAAAAAGCTAGATGACCCATACACCCGGTTTATGAGTCCAGAGGAATTCAAGAATATGCAGGTGGATACCTCTGGAGAATTGACAGGGATTGGGATCACCATTAGTCAGGATGAAAAAACCAAGCAATTGGTTGTAATTGCGCCAATCGAAGATACACCAGCCTTTAAAGCTGGTGTTTTGGCAAAAGATATCATCCTCAAAATTGACGGCAAAGATACCAAGGGGATGGATACTAACCAGGCAGTATCCTTGATTAGAGGTGAAGCAGGATCGAAAGTCAACTTGACTATTCAACGCGACAAGCAGATAAAACAATTTGATATTACACGGGCGCGAATTGAAATCCATCCAGTTAAGTTTTCTGAAAAGAAAACTCCAGCAGGCAATCTTGGTTACATCCGTTTGAACCAGTTCAGTGCCAATGCTGGTAAAGAAATGCAAACCGCTATCAAAAATTTAGAAAGCAAAAAGGTAGCTGGATATATTCTCGATCTGCGTGGTAATCCAGGCGGCTTACTCTTCTCCAGTGTCGATATTGCTCGGATGTGGATAGATAAAGGTAAGATTGTCTCCACTGTTGAACGCCAAGGAGAGGCAGAAAAGGAAGAGGCAAACGGAAAAGCGTTAACAAATAAACCCTTGGTGGTGCTGGTAGATAAAGGTTCCGCTAGTGCCAGTGAAATCCTCTCAGGGGCTTTGCAGGATAATAAGCGTGCTACTTTGGTCGGTACTCAAACCTTTGGTAAGGGACTAGTGCAATCAGTGCGTCCCCTGGAAGATGGTTCAGGATTAGCGGTGACAATTGCTCATTACTATACCCCCAATGGTACGGATATCAATCACAAAGGCATTTCGCCAGATGTGAAGGTGGATTTGAGCAAAAAGCAGATGGAAGATTTGTGGCTCCATGAACGCGACAAACTCGCGACTCTTGCAGACCCTCAATTCGCTAAAGCGGTGGAAGTGATAGGTAAAAAAATTGCTGCTCAGGGCACATCTACAGCAGAAAAATGAAGAGTTAGGAATAAAGTTAGGAGTGAGTAGTGAGGAGTTAGGAATAAAGTCCATCACTGTCAACTTCTAACTACTAACTTAAACTGGTTTGCATTTTCCAGCCCTAATAAGTCCGACACGTCGAGCGATCGCTTCTTCTTGCGAACTAAAAGGCCCCCACTGTTCTATAATTTCTAGATTATCATCGCCAAGTTGGTCGCTGGAGATAATTTCACAGTTTCCAGCAGAACGCTTGACAATGTACCAAGTTTGTGAATTGCTCATATTTTAAATAAAAATCTTGTTTTTATAGTAAGAATTTTATGCCATACAGAAAATATCTTCGCACTTGCTGAATCTGGGATTTAGCAAATGTAATCGTATAATTAGTTTTTTTCGGATCAATAATATCTTAGATGCTTGAGGGTAGTTTCTGTAGCTAACTCTACACTCAAAAGATTTTCTCTGTTAATTCGCTATCTTTTGGGCTTTATATTAGCTGGGCAAAATGAAGAAATAGAGCTAGAAATTACACCAGATGGTAGTACAGAACCATGAATAAGGTAAACTATGCAGCAATGAGCGACCAAGAGCTAAAAAGTTACTTTATCACCCACAAGGATAATAAGGAAGCCTTTTATGCTTACATGGATAGACGAAAATCTCGTCATCGTGATGCTGCAATACAATTAAACGATCCGGCTTGGGAAGAAAAGATAATAGCTGTGATTCAGAAACAATTAGGTTCTGATTGATAACTTAATAATTTCATATTTTTAATCGAGGTGAACAAAATTTTTGTAATCACCTCGATTTCTCATATAAATTTACCTTTGGCTAATACTTCCGCTCTTTTGGCTCAAACATATTAATCGCTACCGGTCGATATTGAATATCAATTCCTGCTGGTGAATAGTAAGCCATTGTGTGTTTGAGAAAGTTCGTATCATCTCGCTGGGAATAATCTTCGCGGAAATGAGCGCCACGACTTTCTTGGCGATTTAGGGCTGATGCCAAAATGGTCTGCCCTACTACCATCAAACTTCTCAATTCCAAAGCTTCCACGAGTTCCGTATTCCAGCAACTACCTTTGTCATCTAAATAAATTTGCGGGTATTTTTGTTGTATTTCTTCTAATTTCTGCAAGCCTTCAGTCATTAATGCCTCAGTGCGGAAAACACCGCAGTACTCAGTCATACAATCCTGAAAAGCTTCACGGACTTGGTTAATGCGGTACTGTCCTGGTTGTTCTAGCAAAGCTTGAATTTGTTGCTGGGCTTCTGTTAGATACCGTTGCTCATCTACAGAAGGTAACTTCCGTTTTTGCACAAATTTGGTGATCGCAGCTCCAGTTCTCTTACCATAAACTACACACTCCAGTAGTGAATTACTCCCCAAACGATTTGCACCATGTACAGAAACACAAGATGTTTCACCAGCCGCAAAGAAAGCATCAACTAAACCATCACCACTACTGCGAACTTGACCATCGGTATTAACTGGGATACCACCCATACAATAGTGAATTGTCGGGCGGACTGGCATCGGTTGAGTTACTGCGTCAACACCTACTAAACGATGGGCTTCTTCCCAACAAAAGGGAACGCGACTCATAATTTTTTCTTTGCCCAGATGGCGCAGATCCAGATAGACAAAGGGGCCACCAGCACTGCCATTGAGATGAATACCACGTCCGGCGCGAATTTCGTAAGCGATCGCTCGTGAGGTAATATCACGAGGAGCTAGTTCCATCCGACTGGGTGCATAGTTCGCCATAAAGCGATCGCCTTCACTGTTAATCAGATACGCCCCTTCTCCCCGTACCGCTTCCGAAATCAGTACCCCTACTGGATATAAGCCAGTGGGATGAAACTGCACAAATTCCATATCTTCGAGAGGCAAACCTGCGATCGCAGTCATTGCCAAACCATCACCCGAAGAAGCGTAATCATTAGAGGTAGTGTTATAAACGCGACCATAGCCCCCTGTGGCAAACATCACCGCCTTAGCCCGCACCACCTCGATATGTCCATCCAAAAGATGGAACATGACCACACCCTTCGCCTCATTTTCTTCTAAAATGAGACGCATCACGTACCACTCTTCATAAACTTGCACCCCATAACGCCGCAAATTGTTAACCAATTCGTGCAAAATCGCGTGACCGGTTTTGTCAGCAGCGTAACAAGTGCGGTTGTGAGAATGTCCGCCAAAAGCTCTTTGGGCAATGCGCCCATCGGGTAAGCGAGAGAACAAAACGCCGAGATGTTCTAAGTCAATTACCACATCTGGCGCTTCTTGAGCGAGAATCGCTACAGCATCTTGGTCTGCCAAGTAATCAGAACCCTTGACAGTATCAAAGGCGTGTGCTTCCCAACTATCTTCGGAATCAACATTTTTCAGCGATGCAGCCATACCACCTTGAGCCGCCACCGAGTGAGAACGAATTGGGTGGGTTTTGGCAACCACAGCAATATTTAAACTAGGGTCAGTGCGGGCAATTTCTACAGCAGCGCGACATCCCGCCAATCCGCCCCCGACAATAATCACATCGTGTTCCAGCATAATTAGCCCTTTGATAGCAAACCACTGCTGTTCTATTGTAGAGACGTGATTAATCAGCTAGTGCGTTGTAACAGTAGCATCTCTACAAAAAAATTCCCTGCTTCTATACAGGGAGGTTGTAACAAATTTTGAAATTAGGAGTGAAAAGTTAAAAACAAAGAGTTATGGCACAGATAAAGTGGCTCATAACTCCTGTACAGACGCAATTAATCGCGTCTCTACTCATAACTCCTAACTATGTTAGCTAGTTGCTTGTACAGGTTGTTGCTGAGAGACATTACCTGGTATGGGTTCCATTTTGGTTCCTGGCCCTACAGGACTGACTTCAATATGATTTAACAAGGTAGTGACAAACGCGAACAACAAGAAAGGTAGCGATAGCAGAACAACGAGACCCGCTGTTGCTAAAGCGTACACGGGCCGTTTAGCACCCATCAACGCCAAAGCTGATGCCAAACTTAGGGTAATTGTAATCAACCAAACAATTATTTGACCGTAGATATCACCGAAAGTCAGGGTACAGACAAACCGGTACTTTTGAATATTATTTTCGCTCATCACATTTGCCTCAAGTCTCTCCTAATAGGTTCTACGTTAGAACTATGTTTGCCTTGTAGGCAATTTCTAAATATTTTTGCAAGCTTTGTAATATCACTTCACAATCTAGCTACCTTTAATGGCAAGGCAGTTATGTTAACAAACTTCTTTCGTTCATGGAAGAGATGGCGATCGCGTTGGCGCAGCCCGCTGTAGGCATCGCCTCCTTAACAAACACTATCTTGCTTCTAAGCAAAGAGACTATTTGTCATCTATCAAATTCAGGATATTTAAAATAAATATATTTATTCTATTTAATTTGTGAAAATTGCAACCCACAAATCCCCAATTTTGTAAAAGTTGTTGGGTATCTTGTTTCTCGCGAGTGATTCAGGATTACTATAGAATTTAATTTTTTGCTAGTAAATATTAACTAGAGAAATCAAGGAAATTCAGGATGTAAAACCGATTTTTTGGTGTTAAATTTTGAGTATTGCCGGAATTTGTTGACTGAAATCAACAAAAACCTTTATTTTTCGTGGTGACATTGTTTTAGGAGTGAACGTGAATACTATTTTTCTTCGTAAAGGTGTTTTTTGGTTGCCAAGTATAGCTGCTCTTACATTTCTCAGTAGCGGCTTATCTGCAAGTGCCCAGACAGTAGACAAATTGAGCGATCGACCATTAACTGAACCTTCCGCAACCGTAGCGTCTCCCAACGAGTTTAGCCAAAACCTCTCTACAGAAACAACTGAAACTTTTACAGTCACAAATTTAACTAAGGTAGAGCAATCGCCTAACGCTGCGATACAGAAAAACGCTAGTTTAACACCTACACCTGTTCCAGGCACAGTGGCGACCTCATCTGCAACGCTAACCTCTGAACCTGTACAACCGACTTCTCAAACTCCTGCTCAACCATCTGCTACCAAAGTGGCGCAATCAGATATTGATTTAGGTAGAACTACCAGTGGTGGTAGTAGCTATCTGGGCGTCGCTGCTAACATTGGTTTGAGTGGTGGTGACACGTCTTTAGGCGATGGTAACTTTGCCGTAGTCAGTAAAATCGGACTGACAAATTCTATATCAATACGACCCTCAGCCATATTTGGGGATAACACCACAGTTCTACTTCCGATCACCTACGATTTTACCTTTAAACCAGCAGATGCTTTTAGCGAACCATTAGCGATCGCACCTTACGTCGGAGTAGGTGCAGCTTATAAAACTGGTGATGATTCGCAATTTGCCTTTTTGGTGTCTGGTGGGATAGATGTGCCTCTAACTTCTCAATTTACGGCAACAGCTGCTATCAATGCCGGATTCTTCGATCAAACTGATGTGGGCTTGTTATTAGGAGTTGGTTACAACTTCAGTGGGCTTTAAAAGTTAAGAGTTAGGAGTTATGAGTTAGAAGTTAAGAGTTCGTAATGTTTCACTTATAACTCATAACTCTTCACTCCTAACTCCTAATTCTTAATTCATAACTCATAACTCTTCACTCTTGACTCTTGACTCCTAACTTCTACTTAGGGGTAACTTTGTCAATCACCTTAATTGTGCCATCGTCTCCTACTGTCCAAACATCGTATACACCAACGACATCGCCGTTAGCATCAACATCTACATTGCCGCTAGCTCCTTGGTAGTTAATCTTTTTACCATCTTTAAGTAACTTTAGTCCCTCGCAGACATCGGTAACTTCTGTGCCAGGGCCATCAGCAACTTCCCGAATTTTGCTGGCTATACCAACGCCTGTATTTTCCTTAGCAGCTTGCGCCGCCAATGTTAATAAAGCAGCTGCATCCCAAGCTTGAGGAGCGTATTCCCCTGGCGCACCACCTTTTTTATCCTTCCACAGTTTGTTGAAAGCTTCTAGTGCTTTACCATCGGAACCCGGTACTGTACCGATCGCTCCAGTTAAAATATATTTACCATCATCGCCCTTGCCAACTTGTTCGGGAAAAGTAGGTGATTTTACCCCATCTGTCAGCAGAATCTGTACTCCCTTCGCCACACCTTGCTGATAGGCGGCTTTCAAGAACAGACTACCAGTTTCCGCATACATTACAGCTAGGACTGCATCTGGCTTCCCAGCAAAAGCAGCAGCCGCTTCTGTATCAAATGTCTGGGCTTTTGGATCGTAGCGGACAGGCTTATCTTTATTAACTATAGTTCCACCCAATTTTTCAAAAGTTTGCACGAATGCTTTTTCAAACCCTACGCCATAATCGTTATTAATCACGACTGTAGAAACTCGCTTGAAACCTTTTTTGTTAGCAAGTTGGGCTAAGGCTAGTGCTTGGTAGGTATCGGGGGGAGCTGTACGTGCCCAAAAGCCTTTATAGTCGCCTTTTTGTGCCTTTTCGGTAAACACGGTACTGGTACTACCAGGAGAAACCAGCATGACTTTATTAGGTGTGGCAATGGAGACTGCTGCACTAGAAACGCTACTGGCAAAGGAGCCAACGACACCTGCAACTTTATCTAAAGTTGCTAGTTTGGTCATACCGGCAGCTCCAGCTTTCGGGTCGGTTTGGTCATCTACTTGCACTAAAGTAACAGGTTCGCCATTTACCCCACCGCAAGCGTTGACCGTATCGACCAGTAAAGGTATGGAACCTAACATTTGCTGTCCTACAGAAGCCAAATCGCCTGTCGTCGGTAACAGGGAACCAATTTTTAGTCCTTTAGCACTGCTTGTAGTAGTTGAGTTTGCCGCTGGAGTTGCGGTACTTCCGTTGTTAGCTGTGCCGTTGGGGTTACTGTTATCACCACAAGCCCCAAGTAGAAACCCAGCCGCAAGGGTAGCTATACTTAAACTTAAGGCGGCACTAATTTTTCTCATAAATTACTTTCACTCCTCAAAACACTTAGGAGCCTAAAAATAAAATCCAAACTAGATTTGTAACTTAGCTGGATCTTATCAAGATTCCAAAAGATAGATCATATCATCTATCTTTAGGAGTAGAAATATTTACGCCGATATTAGTATTTCTTTTTTACACAGAATATACTCTGTGTATCAAAAGCTGAAAAACGGAGAGGGAGGGATTCGAACCCTCGGTACGGAGTTGCCTGCCGTACAACAGATTAGCAATCTGCCGCTTTCGACCACTCAGCCACCTCTCCTGACTCACGAATATCAATGTTACCAGACTTGCTCTTAAGAGTCAATAGTCATTTGTCATTGGTCATTTGTCGTTGGTTATCTATAAAACACTGATGACTAAAGACTAGGGACAAATGACTAATTTTTTAAAGGACTTGCGATCGCATCCAAGCTATGGGCAAGGTGCGTAACTTTTTCCACTGGGGAACAAAAGCCCGCTGACTGAATACATCGTAATCGTTGCCTTCAATCGCCTCCAAAATTTGACCGTACAGCATTGATGCTGCCCATACAGGCCAACGGGCATCGGATGCTAAATAAGTAATTCCCTGGTCGGATGTGGTGTAAAATTGACGGGCACGGTCAATTTGAAAGCGCATCAATGCCCGCCAACGCTCATCTACCACACCTTTGAAGAAGTCTTGCTCGGTATAGTTGAATTTTGCCAAGTCTTCTAGGGGAATGTAAATCCGTCCGCGTTTGGCATCTTCTCCCACATCCCGCAAGATGTTGGTGAGTTGATTGGCAATTCCGAGAGCGATCGCTTCTTCTATGGGAATATAAGGTTGTTTGTTCTGTTGCCACGGTGCTGCATATATGGTGTTATCCACACCCATAACTGATGTTGACATTAAGCCAACAGTGCCAGCAACGCGGTAACAGTAGAGGTATAAATCCTCAAAGGTTTCATAACGACTGCGATATAAGTCCATGCGCTGACCGGCAATCATATCCCGAAATGGCTGAATGTCCATCGGAAAGCGCTGGAGGGTATCAACTAAAGCTACATCGTAATTTTCTAATGGACGCCCCGCAAAAATCGATTCCAGCTGCTGTTCCCATAGGTCTAGGGTTTCTGGCGTGGTAATAGCAGATGCGGGGCCATCCACCAATTCATCTGTACGGCGACACCAAGCGTAAATTGACCAAATAGATTGACGTTTTACCGGACTCATAAGCAAAGTACCCAGGTAAAAAGTCTTGGCATACTTTGCTGTGAGATGCCGACAAAGTTTGTATGACTCGTCTACAGAGACCAGCGTTTTCATGCGCGGCGGGGAATCAGGCAGTTGCAGCATTCGTTGCGGGCGGTCGGGTGAGCGTTTGCAGGTTTGAGGAATTTGCTACCGGGAGGGCCTCAGAAATCGCCTGCGCTGTCAGCTTACCAGAAAGTACGGCACCTTCCATACTGGCTAAGTAGCGTTGCATGGTGTAATCCCCTGAGAGATAGAAATTACTAATGGGGGTTGTTTGCGAGGGACGGTACTGTTGACGACCAGGGGTCGCTTTGTAAACTGAACGGGGCGTTTTCACCACATGAGATTTCAGCAATGTTGCTGGATTGTCTCCCCCAAAGTGGTCGGGGAAGAGTTTTTCTAACTCGGCAATAGTTGCAGCCACAATCTCCTCATCGGATTTGGCAATCCAATCTTTTGCCGGGGCTAGAACTAATTCCAGCATCGAGCGTTCGGGATTGGCGTATTCACGGCAGGTATTGCTCATATCAGCATAAACGCTTAGGAGGGGCGATCGCGAGAATAGCAAGTGATCAATTTGCGTAAGTTTACGATCGAACCACAAATGCACGTTAATTACAGGTACGCCTTCCAACCCGTCTAGCTTTTGGAAAAACTCCATTTCTTTCCAAGGTGCTGGCAAAATCACCTTCAGAGGGTCAACTGGCATAGCCGATACATACAAATCTGCCGTGAAAATTTCATCTTCGTCTCCATTCAACCCCCGCATCAAGTAACCTTTGACGCTACCATCGGCGTTTAGCAAAATCTCTTTTAAAGGGGCATTCAAACGGACTTCTCCACCGCGTTCGGTGATGTAATCCACTAGAGGCTGACACAATCGTTCTGTTGGCGAACCATCCAAAAAGGCCATTTTCGAGCCTTTTTTTTCTTGGAGGAAACGATTGAGGGCAGTTAAAAGAATGGTTGCCGAAATTTCATCTGGCCCGATGAAGTTCAGCGACTTGGCCATAGCAATAAAAACTTCTTTATTGACCCGTTCTGGTATGTTGTGTTTACGCAGCCAATCTGTCCAGGAATATTTGTCCATTTCTTCAACGTACTTTTGCCCCTGAATCATGGCCGGCAATAATCCGATGCCAAAGCGGATTTTTTCTGGCCATGTCAGCATGTCGTTGTTTCGCAGAATCGCCACTATACCATTAATTGGTGCTGGCAAATCTGGGAAATCAAAGCGGCTGTAAGTACCTGGTGCATCCGGCTGGTTGAAGATCATTGTGTGTTCTTTCCACTGCAATCGATCTTCAATGTCCAGTTCTTTGAATAACTGCAACATATTCGGATATGCGCCAAAAAAGATGTGCAGACCTGTTTCGTACCAGTCTCCATCAGCATCTTTCCACGCGGCCACTTTACCGCCTAGAACGTTTCGACGTTCCAAGACAATGGGTGTGTGACCTGCGTCTGTAAGATATTTCGCGCAGGAAAGTCCTGCTAGTCCCGCTCCCGCGATCGCTACTCGCATGTAACCCTACTGCTCTTCAATATTTCTTAACCGTTTTATCGTTTTCATTATACGTTGCAATCCGTTACATTTGGCAGTTATTGTGCGATCGCTTCCCCAAAAAACTTTTGCCAAAGGGAATTTTACCTATGCGCACCTGTCCAAACAAATTGCCAATACCATTGTTGGCAATAGCTTTGCGGCGTGCACTTTATCTATATTTACATGCAAGTGATTTCGGGAAACAAAAGTATTTCCTTTGACTGAAAATAGCTAATTTTAAAAGTTGTCCTCAAGTAGTTGATTTCTTGGCTAATTTGTGTATTTGCTATTAGGAAATATCAGGGGCATTACTTAAAGAAAACTTTCCTCTCTCTATAAGGGTGTAGGATAAATGTTTATGTTCTCTAGGTTGAACAGGTAAAAGATTATGGCTGTATCGCAGGAGCTAAGGCGCTTTGGACATCACTTAATTTTAGGTATTTCCGGCACTACATTAAGCGATGACGATAAACGCGCACTCAATGAATTAAAACCGATTGGGGCGATCTTTTTTGCTAAGAACTTTTTGGATGGCACCCCATATCAGGTTTGGCTGGAAAGCTTCAAAGATTTGAATAACCAGATACGAGAATATACTGAACGTGATTCCATGTTCCTCACTCTCGATCATGAAGGAGGTCGTGTAATTCGTACACCATCGCCAATTACCCGCTTTCCTCACGCTTTTTTGCTGCGATCGCACGCTTACGAAGTAGCAAAAGCCACAGCAGTAGAACTAAAATCACTGGGAATAAATTTATCTTGGGCACCTGTAGCAGATATTTTTTCCCATCCTGACAACCCCGTGATTGGGCCTCGCGCCTTTGGTAACACACCCGAAACTGCCACTCAAGGTGCGCGTGACTATTACCTTGGACTTCGAGATTCCGGAATTTTGGGATGTGCCAAACACTTTCCCGGACATGGAGACACCAGCAAGGACTCTCACATTGAGCTACCAATACTGAATTTAACTATAGAAGACCTGCGACTTCGAGAACTTATACCTTTCAAAGCCTTAATCGAAGTACAAATTCCTTTGATTATGACTGTCCATATCTTATTTCCCAAGATAGATCCTGATGTCCCAGGAACGCTTTCTCAGGCTATCCTCAAAACCATACTTAGAGAGGAACTTGGCTTTGAGGGAGTAGTTGTATCTGATGATTTGGATATGAAAGCGATCTCAGATATGTTTATGAAAACAGGTACTGTGGCGCGGTCATTTAATGCAGGCTGCGATCTATTTATTGTGTCGCGTAATATTAATTCATCATCTATTGAAAGAACTTATCGGATTGCTGAAGATTTTGCTGATTCGCTCAGTAACGGTAGCTTAGATGAAGCAGTCGTAGAAGCAGCCAGAGAAAGAATTGAGAAACTACTGGCAGTAACACCGCAATATCCCATACATGCTTTGGATAAAGATGTATTATTGCAACATGCTCAACTAGCGATCGCTAGTTGCTATTCATAACCCAAAACGTATTCAAGTAGCATATTAGCAATTGCCAATAGACTAACTAAGATTGCAATTTTTAATTCTTAATTTTTAATTGTTTAGTGGGTGGTATAGGGGTCGAACCTATTTCTGCGGGTTAAAAGCCCGCTGCACAGCCGGTATGCCAACCACCCTAGTTAATTTGAAAAAGAAATGAGCAAGTGCGATTTGTAATACCAACATTAGATATAAATCCACCAGGGAGGTACTGCCCCTCCTATTTCTGTGTTATCAGCACAGCGCCTCGCTTTTCGGCTCCAGGTGGATAGGTGGAAGATGGAGGAATCGAACCCCTACAGTTGCCCATACCCTGGTTTTCAAGACCAGTTGCCGTCCATTCAGCGGCATCTTCCATTCAAGGGTGTCTGACGGGGCTTGAACCCGCTATGACTGGTTCCACAAACCAGCGCCTCGACCATTTTGGCTTCAGACACCATCATCAGTGGAATCAATGGGACTTGAACCCATAACCTCCTGCTTGCAAGGCAGGCGCTCTAGCCATTTGAGCTATGACCCCATAAAAATTCAAAATTCAAAATTCAAAATTCAAAATCAAAGACATTTTCAAGCGGGAGTGGTAGGACTTGAACCCACAACTTTCGAGGTAGAAGCTCGAAGCTCTATTCCATTGAGCTACACTCCCAAGATTTGGTAGTCCTGGCAGGATTTGAACCTGCAACCTCTTGCTTGTAAGGCACTTGCTCTACCGTTGAAGCTACAGGACTACGCAAGCGAGTGGAGGGACTTGAACCCACGCGCTGAGTATGGCGCACTCAGATGCTACCGATTACATCACACCCGCAAGTTCGAGCGGACGGCGAGATTTGTAGCTTGCTTCCCGCAGGGTACTCGCACGAAGACGGTGGAAACGTCTCATGCTGCCGTTACATCACACCCGCATCAAGCTGGTAACAGGAATTGAACCTGCAACCTACTGATTACAAGTCAGTTGCTCTACCAATTGAGCTACACCAGCACTGTTTTGGCGACGGGGGCAGGAGTTGAACCTGCCGATGTTCAGGTTATGAGCCTGACGAGCCACCGTTGCTCTATCCCCGCATATTCACCAATACCCCTGACTGGATTTGAACCTGCAAAATCTGGACTCTGATTCCAGCACGTATGCCAGTTCCGTCACAGAGGCATATCGGGATGGCAGGATTTGAACCTGCGACTCCATGCTCCCAAAGCATGGCTTCTGGCCACTGAATTACATCCCGTTGGTACTCCTGGTGGGAGTCGAACCCACAACCAAACAGATTTTAAGTCTGTCACCTCTTCCAATTGGGCTACAGGAGCAAATTTTGGTACTCTTGGTGGGAATCGAACCCACAACATACCGTTTTTGAGACGGCAGCCTCTTCCAGTTGGGCTACAAGAGCAAGTTTGGCAGCCCCACCAGGACTCGAACCTGGAATCTTCGCCTTCAAAGGGCGCTATGTTGCCAATTACACCACAGGGCTTTATTGCCAGGGCAGGGTTTGAACCTGCAACCTCATCGTTCAGAGCGATGCGACTTACCAATTCGTCCACCCGGCAATGAATGGCTGCCTCAGTAGGACTCGAACCTACAACCGCGCGGTTAACAGCCGCTTGCTCTGCCATTGAGCTATGAGGCAACGAAGCCCCCCAGGTCGGAATCGAACCGACGACCTCCTGTTCTTCAGACAGGCGCTAACTACCAAACTGAGCTACCAGGGGATAAGAAATAAGAAGGAGAGATAGGTTTTACCCAGTGGACTGGTTTAATTCAACTCGAATCAGCCACTCCATCATCTCTCCCATGTAACGAGAGTGGAGGGATTTGAACCCTCACGTCTTCAGTTTCGTAGACTGAGATGTTATCCAGTTACACCACACTCTCAAAACGGAGAGAACAGGATTTGAACCTGCGACGGATATTAACTACCCGTTTCCTCTTAGCAGGAGGACGCTTTGAGCCACTCAGCCACCTCTCCATAGTGGGTCGAGCAGGATTTGAACCTGCGCGCAAAAAAGAACAGTTTTACAGACTGTCGCCTTCAACCAGACTCGGCCACCGACCCATAATCATTCCCTCGACGAGAATTGAACTCGCATCTGTGCTTTGAAAGAACACTGACTTAACCATTTGTCCACGAGGGCAGAATTGAGAGAATTTTAGATTTTAAATTTTGAATTTTAGATTAAAAAATTTAATCCAAAATCTATAATCCAAAATCTAAAATTCTCTGACGCAGGGACTAGGATTTGAACCTAGAACATCGGATTTGGAGTCACGAGGTGTTACCGTTACACCATCCCTGCATTTGGTAGCAGTGGCGGGACTTGAACCCGCATCGACCCGGTTATGAGCCGGGGGCTTTACGTTAAGCTACACTGCGGCACCAAAGGCTGAGGTGAGATTTGAACTCACGATGTCGGTTTTGCAGACCGATGCCTTCGACCACTTGGCTACTCAGCCATTTGGGAGTCCCGACGAGATTCGCACTCGCAATCTTCAGCTTGAGAAACTGACGGCTTAAACTATTCGCCTACGGGACTACAACCAGGGTGACGGGATTTGAACCCGCAACATTTCCGCAGACAACGGAACGCTCTAGCCTGTTGAGCTACACCCCGATTTTTGAGAATCTGTGCTTAAACTTTGAGGTTTTTAGGCACAGATTTTATTGGTGAACTTGCCCATTTCTTATTTAGTTTTCAAGGTTCAGATAATTGACTTTTAACTGTTAGGAAAACAACCGAAATTCTAGGTAGCAAGCCTGTTGTGTATTACGGATGTATTCAGTGGTTTTGATGAGTGCAAACTTAGAACTTTTTTCGTTTCTTGCTTCTACTGCCGATGGTTTGCAAGTAGAAACAGCTTTATTGACTGAGGACTTTGGTTTATTCCAACGCCTGTCCTTTAGTTGGATGTAGAACATAACTTTGACTCTTGAGAAGCTTTGTCTTTCGCCTCACTACAAATATACTACAAAATACTACAAGAGGTGTCAAGGGGTTTTAGAAAAAACTTTTAAAATTGTCTAGAAAAGCTTCTACGCTTAGGTTTGAACTTAACTAACCACTCTGAAAAGTAAAACTACAGTTATGCTTGGTTGAGTTTTTGAAAGCCTGACGTGACAAACAACTCCTTCAAGCGACAACAGATAATTAGTTTTGTCGCGATCGCCTCTAGTATTACAGCTTGTAGTATTGCTCCAACTATTTCCCCACAATTGGGGTTGAACCAGCCAGTAAGCAAAATCCATACTGCACTTCAAGATCCAGCAAAGGGCCAAATTAATGCCCAGGTACCGCCATCAGCCAAAGTAGAAAATCCTACCTTTACAGTCCCAGCTAAATTTCAGGGAAAAACTGTTTATAAGGTGCAACCCAGCAACAATGAAAAGGTTATTGCTCTCAGCATTGATGATGGGCCCTGGCCAAAGACAACCCTAGAAATGCTGGATATCTTGAAGCAAAATGATGTTAAAGCCACATTCTTTTGGGTAGGACAAGCTTTACAAGCAAATCCAGACTTAGCCAAGCGTGAAGTAGCCGAGGGACACGCCATTGGCAACCATACTTGGCATCATTGGTATCGGCGAATGGATGAAGCCACAGCCAAAAGTGAAATCGATCGCACAGCGGATCTGATATACAAAATTACAGGAGTCAAAACTTCTCTGTTTCGTCCTCCTGGAGGCTTCTTAAATAACGGACTAGCTGCTTACGCCAAAAGCCAGAAAGATACTGTAATTATGTGGTCGCTAACTTCCGCTGATACCGATCCTCATGCCAAACCGCAGGCATTTGTAAATAATGTCCTCAAAGGCGCGAAACCTGGTTTTATTGTTTTAATGCATGATGGTGGTGGCGATCGCCAAAGAACTGTAGAAGCTTTGCCACAAATCATCAGCGGACTCAAACAGCAAGGTTACCGATTTGTGACAATTCCTGAACTACTAAAAATGACGCAATAAAGGGTGAGAAATTCTCCTCACCTGATTTTAGATTTTAAATTTGGGATTTTGGATTGAGTAATCCGAAATCCCAAAATGTTTGTTCTCGCAGGTCTCCAAGAGTTACCCCCGAATTTCAACGTGAGAACAAATCTAAAATCTAAAATCCAAAATCCAAAATTGAGTCACCCGACTATTTGGTTTATTCGCTCATGACAGAAGCACAAGATTGAGCTTCCTGCCAAAGTTTGTGCAAAAAGAACTCAGCGCGATCGCTCATAGTGGTGACAAACACACCGACAGAATCCTTAGAACTAGCTGATAGCCAAGAACCCCGCAGGGTGACTTCCATATATTCGGCATCGCACGCACAGAGGGCAATGATTTCTCTGTCATCTCTTTTTACCTCAGCCCTGAGTACTTCTACTCCTGGTAAATCAACAGGAAGCAAAAAGGAAGCGGTACTGGGTTCAATGCACAAACTTTGCCCAACTCGCAGGGCTAAAATCACTCGTTGCGCTACCCATTCTTCTAGCGACAGAGTGACACATTCCAAATCAAAACTGCTTTCAGTGTAAGTTAATTTCAGCATTCCTTATGCTCTCCTGTTATTCCAGGTTTGCTTGCATATCTATCCAAAACTGTTCAGCAAAAGAAATCGCGGGGTGGATTGGCGCTTTTGGTTTGGTACGCAGTTGCATACCAGCTTCAAACAGGGTGCGATCGCCTTTACAGGAGTTACATCTTTCACAAGCTGCGACTACGTTATCCCAAGTGTGAGAACCGCCTTTAGAACGTGGCATCACATGATCTAGTGTTAGATGTTTGCTGCTGCCACAATATTGGCAACTGTGATGGTCTTGTCGCAATACTTCTCGCCGATTCACTGGCGGAACTTTCCACATCCGCTCATTAGAAGTGATTGTCAAGCGAATATGTTTTGGCACATCAATTACCAAACTGGGTGAGTGAACTTGCCATCCGCTTTCTGTGGTAAAACCCAACGGTTGCGCCTTGTTGGTTACTAACAGCACAATCGCCCGCTTGATATTGACCCGACATAGTGGCAAGTAATTTTGAGAAAACACCACCACAGATTGCTCTAACACTTGCATTGCGTTCGCGCCGCGCATGGGAGATATCGTCACAGCTTAACTCCTTATAAAAAAACCCCCGCTTCAAGTTTTCGGTGAAGCGGGGGTTAGAATTGACCGGAAAATTTTCTGGTCTCATATCGGTACAGGATTCCTTTGCCTGTACCCCCCGCTTTTTTGATCTAGTTGTGGTTTTGCAATTAGTGCACTAATGGCTACATACTTATAATCATCATTACCTTCTGTGATTTGCCCATGATTTCGGCTACCATCGCCCATAAATAAATACTCCACTTCCATAGCAGCTGATTCCCAATTGGTTCGACAATTGGTGGCACACAAAATTGAAGTAGAGATGGGGTAGATTGATTTCACAGAAAATTTCACCTATTGAACATTCCTTTAAACATACTACACTTGTATTACTATCCTGTCTATACCTTTAAGGAGAAAAACTGATGCATACGATCGCTCGCACCCCAACCACCGATATGGAAGTTACCAGCATTCGCCTAGAACGGGAACTCAAAGATAAACTCAAAGAAATAGCTGGGAATCAGGGATATCAAGCTCTGATCCGAGATATCCTTTGGAATTATGTCCAGCAAAAATCAGGTGAGTGGAAGCCTCGATTTTCGCGATCCGACATTCGAGCTAGCATAGCTGCCACAGCTCAGCAAGAAGAACGCTGTGTGCTTACAGGTCAACTAATTCAACCCCAAGAACCGATGTTGTTAGGACTAACGAGGAATGGCGATATGGTTCCTCTGAGTGTCGAGAGCTTGGCTGGATAAACTTCGTCTATTTTGAAACCTGGTGTGGGGAGGGCATCTAGCCCGCCCTACCAGCAGGGAGTACAAAATGCTGTTACTACTTTAAAAAATATAGTTCTGAAAATAGATGTAGTTTTTTATATTCAGACGAATGCAGCCTAGTTATTTTTACTAATAACTGGGCTGCATTCACCATTTAGCCAGAACAGCTGCAACCTCTAGCGAGCAAGAATTTATTTATATTTAAGCTCTACTCCAAATTTCTGCCATAAGTTGGGAACAAGACGCTTATGAACTCGCTACCATAGTTACGCTATCAGTGTAGATCGGGTCTGAACACGAGTGCGTCTCGTTGATGCAGCCTTTTTTAGAGAAGAGAAGCCTACACTGCAAGAACAAGCTCCTCGTGCCTCCTTTACTTTTGTTGATATTTTACTGAGAGTTACGGAGATCGAGGAGTAGCTTGTTAAACCTACTAGTTTTTTCAAGGAATGTAATAAAGCTTTATAAACCAAGTTACGTAATTTTACGCGCTTAAAAGGGGAATTTTGCTGTAATTCCAGAGAAATTACGGTTTATGTATACTTACAGACAGGATAAAGTTAGTAAATTATTTCCAGACAGTGCAGTTAAAAATAAGCTAACTTAAGCATTTATAGGATATTTTGAGTATTTTATTACTTATGTTCCAATGTAGCAATTTGCTTGATGTGGTGGAAATTTGGCCATCTGATATAGAAAAGGGCTATAACAGGTGAGAGAAAGTATTCACACAAAATTTGTCAATTATCAGGGTATAGCAACACAACTAACGGTGAAGAATATGCCAAGAGGTTGGGTGCAAGAACAATGGGGTTACTATCCGAGGGCGTGCCAGAAATGAAAAAGCCTTTATCATCGCTGCCACATTACGTAGATGACATAGATCGACTACAACCTTATCAAGTCAAGCTGATGCAGCATCAGGAAGAACCTGCCCGCGAGTTGGTACAAAAGATTAACCAAATCATTGCTAATAACTCTGCTACGGCTTTGATGCTGCAAGAGATTGCCCAATTGCTAGGAGTTGCTTTTCAAGTGGATTGCTGCTGCTTGGTTTCTGTGGCGGGTGAGACATCAGACGAAACAACTACGACTAATTGGTGTGCTGATGAGTATCTAGGGTTGCCACACCCAGAAGAAATGTTTTCGATGGAACAGTTGCTTATGCACTCGCCAGTGCTACAATGTGCTGCCCAACCATTGACTATTGAAGACATTTCCATAATTCAAAATAGTCTGGTAGTTGGGTGTCAATATTTACCACTACCGATAAAAGCGGTTTTGGCAATTCCGACTCGGTTTGGTGGCAATAATAATGGAGTGATTAATCTGATTAAATTCCAACCTTATGAATGGAGTGAATCAGAAAAACAATTGCTCAAAGAAGTGGAGTCGGCTTGCGCGATCGCTTTTTCTGGAGTGGCACAAGCTCAACAAATTACTCATCAAGAGCAGTCCCTGCAAAAAAGCAAGCACCATCAAAGCTTGATCAAGCAATTAACCATATTGAGTCGTAGCAACTTGGAGCTGAATCAAATGCTTCAGTTAGTTATCGCCTCAACAGCCGAATCTCTACAGGCAGATCGGGGTTTGCTCATCTTACTAAAATATACAGATCCACTATTTAAGACTCAAGCTAAAAAACAAATCCCCAAAGCGAAAGCTAATGTAATCGCCCAATGGGCTAGAGAAACACAAAATTCTAGCACTAGTAAACTAGACACCTTAACTGAGTCTTTCTTGATTTCAGACTGTGGTTTATGCCAGCGTGCCTTCATGGATTCTGGAAAACCAGTAATCTTCGATGACTATACAGATCAAAACGATACCTTAACAGCTGCTCCATTATTTGCGATAGAGAAATTGCCTGCGGTACTTTTAGTGCCATTGGAAAGTCAAGGTAAAATTTTAGGCTTCTTGGTGCTACAGCAAGCTGTGATTCGCAATTGGCAACCAGAAGAATTAAATCTTGTGGAAATGGTTTGCGCTCAAATGAGTAACGCCATCATTCAGTCACAGACATTGCGTCAAGTGCAAACTTTGGTAGACGATCGGACGGCGAAACTCCAGAGTAGTATAGAACTCCAAGCGAAATTGCATGAAAGAACCCGGCAGTATGTCGAGCAGCTGCGGAAACTTAATGAACTCAAAGATGAATTTTTGAGTAATATGAGCGATCGCCTACGCTATCCTTTGACAAATATGCTGATGTCAATAAAAAACTTGCGTTTGCCAGGAATAGCGCCAGAGCGTCAGGGTAGATATCTAGATATTCTTGAGCAGGAATGTTCAAAAGAAATCAACTTGATTAATGACTTGTTGACACTCCAAAAGCTAGAGTCGCCTCACGAAGCCCCGCAATTAGAATCTATAGATTTAAATACTAGAATTCAAGATATAGCAGCATCTTTTGAAAAAAAACTTGGCGAAAAAGGATTAAAAATTTCTATAGATTTGCCGGAGGAATCGCTCAAACTGCAAACTGAACTGGAGAGTTTTGACCGTATCCTGCAAGAATTATTAACTAATGCCTGTAAATATTCAGAGTCTGATACAATAGTTCGCCTTGAAGCGTCTCACCGAGTCGATCAGCAAATCGATCAAGTTATCATGAAGGTGACGAATACAGGACGTGCCATCTCTGAAGAAGAAGCGACCTACATCTTTGATAAGTTCCGCCGTGGGAAAGGTCGCTGGACTCCAGGGACTGGCTTGGGACTTGCTTTAGTCAAGTCTTTAGTGCAGCATTTAGATGGAGCGATCGCTGTTGAAAGTCTCCCAATATCGGATTCTGAACAGAGCGAAATTTGCTTCACCTTGACTCTGCCCCAATTTTCTGACGAAAGCAAACCATAATTCTGAAAGTGACTAAAAAACAGAACACAACAGAGAACCCTGATTTGCAGTCTTCTACTGATGACACTAACCTAGAAGAGGATTTGCTTGCTCAGGTAGAAGTTCAAATTGAGAAAATAGCAGAGCGGCAGCGGCAAATCAGCGCTAAAGTCCAAATTCCCCATCCAGTGGAGCAAATCTGGAAGGTTTTGACAAATTATGAAGCCTTACCAGACTTCCTCCCCAACCTGGCCAAGAGTTGTTTAATCGAGCATCCCGATGGTGGAATTCGACTGGAGCAAGTAGGCTCCCAACGCTTACTGAATTTCAACTTTTGTGCGCGGGTAGTTCTAGATTTGGAAGAATGCTTCCCTAAAACAATTAATTTCCGCATGGTAGAGGGAGATTTTAAAGGCTTTTCTGGTAGCTGGTGCTTAGAGCCTTATTCTTTCGGTGAGTCTTTAGGAACAAATCTGTCCTACACAATTCAAGTTTGGCCTAAACTCACTATGCCAGTGGGAATTATTGAAAATCGTCTGAGCAAAGATTTGCGGTTAAATCTTTTGGCTATTCACCAACGTGTAGAAGAACTAGCCAGCAAAGAACCGTATGCATAACAACAATAAAACATCATTCAGATGTATTCCTGAATGATGGTTTTTATTGCTAAATTTCAAATAAAAAAGCTTTTGCTTTTTATTCTTTTTAAGTACCCCCAGGGGAATTCGAATCCCCGTTACCTCCGTGAAAGGGAGGTGTCCTAGGCCTCTAGACGATGGGGGCATCGGACTCAGACCTTTTATAAGTTAACCAATTTCCTTGCCTTTGTCAACAGGTTTTGCCAAAAAAAGTTTGTGGCAGCTAAACTGGGTGGAAGCAAAAGCTTGAAGAAGATACAAAGATATGGAGACAGATAAAAAAGTTCGTAGATGCTTCTGCGGTCAGCCGCAGGGTGTGTCAGCATTGGGCGCCGGGATTTTCGGAGCATACACATCTCTAAAAAACACTGAAGACAGCAAGGAACAAAGGGTATGATGTTGTACCCTGTAGAGTTAATATCTACGGTTTTTTACAAGAGATTTTGAAATAAATCGCTCAAAATCTACAATATGGAAGCATCTTTTGAAATCACCATACAGATGGCGATCGCTGTCTTTGCAGGCATTAGCGCCCAAGTGCTGGCTGCATACCTTCGTGTACCCAGCATCGTCTTGTTATTGCTGTTGGGCATTTTGTTTGGCTCTGATGGTATAGGGCTATTGCATCCCCATTCGCTAGGCACTGGACTGGAAGTTATAGTTGCCCTCGCAACGGCAATCATTTTGTTTGAAGGCGGACTTAACTTGGATCTGCGTGAGTTAGGTAGAGTTTCAGTCAGCCTACAATTGCTCGTCACTCAAGGAACGCTAATCACCCTGCTTGGCGGGAGTATGGCTGCTCACTGGCTGGGTGAATTTCCCTGGAACATAGCTTTTCTCTATGCTTCCATAGTCGTGGTGACAGGGCCAACCGTCGTTGGGCCATTGCTCAAACAAATCAATGTAGATCGACAAGTGGCAACACTTTTGGAAGGAGAAGGGGTTTTAATTGACCCTGTAGGGGCTATCCTCGCCTTCGTTGTCCTCGATACGATTTTGAACGGCGATGCTGACCCGATTAATGCGATCGTCGGCTTACTGATGCGTCTGGGTGTGGGAGCAGCAATTGGTGGTGCTGGCGGTTATCTGATGAGTTTGATTTTCAAACGCGCCAGTTTTCTGTCATTTGAGCTAAAAAACTTAGTGGTGTTGGCGATACTTTGGAGCTTGTTTACCTTATCGCAGATGATCCGCAGTGAATCGGGAGTCATGACAACAGTAGTTGCAGGAGCAGTCTTTGCTAACTCCTCAGTCCCGGAAGAACGTCTGTTACGCAGCTTTAAAGGTCAGCTGACAATTCTCAGCGTCTCGGTGCTATTTATCTTATTAGCTGCTGACCTATCCATTGCCAGTGTGTTTGCTTTGGGTTGGGGTAGTTTATTCACCGTTTTGGTACTAATGTTTGTCGTTCGCCCGATCAATATTCTCTTGTGTACCTGGAACAGTGACCTCAACTGGCGACAAAAACTGTTTTTAAGCTGGGTTGCTCCGAGAGGAATTGTTGCTGCCTCTGTAGCTTCTTTTTTTGCGATTTCACTGACACAGCGAGGCATTAACGGTGGTGATTCCATCAAAGCTTTAGTTTTCCTGACAATTATCATGACTGTTGTCTGCCAAGGGCTAACAGCTGGCTGGGTTGCCAAATGGCTGCAAATCACCTCCAAGGACGTAACTGGGGCAGTGATTGTGGGTTGTAATCCCTTGAGTCTTCTGATTGCCCGCTTCTTTCAAGAACGGGGAGAAAACGTGGTGATGATTGATACTGACCCCGAATGTCTTGTACAAGCCGAGGCGCAAAATCTCCGGGTTATTGCCAGTAGTGCTCTAGATGCTGCGGTTTTAGAAGAGGCCGGACTTGCCTCTATAGGTACCTTTTTGGCTATGACAAGTAATGGCGAGGTGAATTTTGTTTTGGCTCAACGAGCAGCTGAGGAGTTTAAACCCCCACGCGTCTTAGCTGTTTTTCCCCGCGATCCGCAAGCGAGTACCTCGACTAGTAATAAAGTTAATCAAGCTTTTATTCCAGACTTAGCAATTAAAACTTGGAATGAATATTTGAATGATGGACGAGTGAAATTAGGGACAACTACGCTAGATGAGTTAGAGTTTTCGACTCAATACGATCGCATCCAAGAAAAGATTCGGACTGGGGATTTGATACCGCTATTGGTAGAACGAGCAGAACGCTTACAAGTAATGCCAGCGAACCAAGATTGGGAAATTGGCGATCGCATTATTTATCTATTGCATGACCCCAGACCTAGCCTTTTAAAACGCTTATCTGGTGCCACCCAATCCACTCCCCTCTCTCTAGAAAAGTTACCAGAGGTTGAAGACCTATCCCTTGCTCAATTATCTCAACTTTCTACTAGTGAGGCTTCTGGGGGATGAGGGGATTGGGGCAGAGGGGCAGGGGAGCGGGGGAGCAGAGGAGCAGGGGAAGTAAGGGGACAAGGGGGAGAAGGGGAAATTATTGAACAAGTCTCCCCCATTTACCTTGTCTCTTCCTTATACCCACTGCCCCTTTTACTCTTCTTTGACTCTTTATTAGCCTTGAGAAGGAATAAATTCGCTTTCTGGTTTTGGCGCTTCTTGATACATTTGCCATTCCTGCCAGAGTAAAGCAGACAAATGTACTATGGCAAGAATTAGCGTCGTTACCGAAATCAGATAACTGTGGATTGTGTAAAGGTGTTCGACGGTAATTGTGTTAATGGCTCCACCACCAGTCAGGATTTCGCGCAGTTGCCCACCAATCAAAGGAATGGCTTCGATGGTTCCTAGCTCAATGCTAAAACGCCAGTACCCTTCCTGAGTCCAATCTAAAATCATTGCTGTCCAATCCAGCCCGATCGCACTTAGGGTTAACAAAATCACACTAATCCAAGCAGCCAGCCAACTCTTGCGAAATTGTCGACCCAAAAACATCACCACAATTTGAATTAGAGCGATCGCAATTACCGCGTTACCAGCAATATCATGCGCTCTCCAAAACAACCAACCGTATGGCAGTTGTGTATTAATCATCTTTAAGGAGTTATAAGCTCCGCCTGCTGTCGGTTCATAGTAAAAAGAAAGCAAAATTCCGGTAGAGATATAAATTAAACACAGAGTCAAAATCACGACTGATAATATCGTCGCTATTCGTCGCAAAATCTTATCGAACTGGGTGCTTTGCATAGCTCACCCCTCCTGTTCTTAACTAAGTATTTATTCTTATTACGATTTTAGCTAAGAAATTTTAATAGTTTTTACTTTTCTTATATAAAAATAAAGTTTTTTAAATCAAATACTGTACCCAAGCTTTTAAGGCTTCTGGTGAGCCATACCAAATCCCAGGACTTCTGGGAGAATGCTTGACACCTTCAATCACCAGATTTTCCGCCCCCTGCAAATGAGCAGCTTCAATGGGCGTAATCCCATCTCCCCAAGTGTTACCCTTACCACAGGTTAATTGGTAACTACTGTAAGCTAACCAACTACCAGGCCGCCTTTTCCCAAAGATACTTTTGCCAGCCACACAAACGTAACGAACGTTTTTGTAAAAAGCTCCAGGGTAGTTATTGGTAACAAAATCCAGATTGGAGCGTGTCCAGCGTTCTTGGCTAATATGGGGTGTACCCAAGGTGACGAAAGTAGCAACCAAGGGATGTCCTTGCCAGAGAAATGGTTTGACATCACCGCGCGCTAAATAGGGCTTTTCTCCCATATAAATGCGGGATATCCAACCTCCGGCTGAATGACCAATTAAGTTAATTTGAGTAGCATTATGTTCACGTAATATATGCTTGATTGTGTAATCGAGATGTTGCAAAATCAGTATTACAGGTGTTACTCCCAGAGTGGGGAGCCAGTCACGCCGTCGCAGTGGGACTGTAACCGTGGGAAAATTCAACTGCTGTAAAGATTGTTCTAGTTGGCGATAAGCGATCGCACTTTCTAGATATCCAGGCAAAATAACTGTCGGTAACGGCATTTTAAATTTTGGATGCAATGATTGAGGGTTTGAACTTTTTTGACGAAGAAGTAGTCATATTCAAGAGCTAGAATTGCGATCGCCTGACTCACTCCTTGAAGAAAAAAGCAATAGCCTTGGTGACATTTAAGGCTAAAATGTCAATAAAATTGTACAATTTGCAACAGTTTGAGGAGCTGCTGATGTGGTAGTATTCTTAAATAGGGCCCAGTCTCGGACAAACACATGTGTCATCTGTTACAGAAGTGTAGTTGACTGAAAAACAGTTGAAAAAACAAGGTCACTTCGGCAGATGTTTTGATGTATTCAAACTTGTGCATTTACTTAAACTTTAATAAAACTCCCAGATATTAATTTTAATTGTGTGCGTCATAAGAATAAAAAATCAAAAGTAGTAATTTTTCAAAGAACTCTTTAGCAAGCTCGAATTTTGAAAATATGATGCAGCGTCATTGATTAATTAAAAACTTGAATAAATGGCAATTTTGGCGTTTTGATTGCCAGCAGAGGAAGTTATCATTTCCTTATGAATAACGCATATATTGCAATATCTTGCAATGTCGGAAAGATAAAATCGCTAGTCAACTGTAACTGAGTGAGTGAACGATAACAGCCATGTCTTACGTCTCCCTGCTGAAAAATATACCAGAAATCTTAAGCCAGCCAATTGGGATAGCAGCTATAGCCTCCCTTGGTATCCACGGTGCGATCGCCATGATCGTACCATTGATGCCGATGGAGTCTGACAAGCCTAAAGAAACAGCATCATCCAAAACAGTTGGGCTTTTGGAATTGAGCCAAGCCGACCAAAACCGTTTGCCGCAAAGCACACCCAAAATTGGTTTACAACAATTACCTCCAGTCGCCCCACTTGCGGCTCCAAACTTTAGCCTCCAACCGGGATTAACCCCATTAGCGCCATCACCATCCAGTCAGCTAGTATTACCTCCGCTACCAGCATCATCGAATAACTATCGAGTCTCTTCCTTGCCTACAAAGCAGTCTTTGCGGATGATTCCGAGTGATAATTTGCGGTTTGACGCGTCTAAATTTGATAGTTCTAAATTTAATACCAGCGCCAGATTCTCTCGACCAGTTCCTCGGGTGAATGTAAGTGAGAGCGTCGCCAAATACGAGCCACCTAAGCCGCTACCTGTAAATAGGTTGCCAGAATTGCAGTCACAGCAAATACCTGCCGATCTTCTGCGGAATCCCCAGCCTCCAATCTTATCTGACAGTACACCCATTGCAACAGCACAGGTAAATACAGCACAGCTAAATACGACTTCGCAAATGACGCAACCAATTCCAAATGCGTCGTCTACAATTGCTCAAAATCCGCTAATAAATTCTCTAAAACAAGCTCCAACGAATGGGGGTACTTTAATTGGAACTAGGGGAAGCACATTACAAGCAACGGATTTATCAACGAAGGGAACTCAACAGGCAATTGCACAGCTAGACTCTTACGCCAACCTGAGAAAGGAAGTCCAGCGACAATACCCCAACGCTGAACAAAAACCAGTCATCCGCCAAACATTATCCACGAATAAGTCAAATCTTGAAGGTGCTGTTTTGGGAGTATTGGTTGTAGATCCTGATGGTAAAGTCTTAGATATCAAATTTCAAGACAAGTTAATTTCCCCAGAATTGCAATTAAAAGCAAGACAATACTTCAACAAGCAATCCCCCAAGGGTGATAAACAGATTAGTTCCTATCCATTTAACCTACGTTTCCAAAACAGCACGAGCAATCTTACTGGGACTACTCAAGAGCAAAACCCCTCGTCATTATCTACACCGGGAATCAATAACAATCAGCTTACTCCCTCACCAGCAGCTACTTTTAAACCACTACCTAATTTACAAATCAGAAATAACCCGCCTACATCCTCACCAACAGGTACTCTCAAACCATTAACTACACCAGCAGCTACTCCCAAACCATTATCTGAATTGCAAATTAAAAATAATCAGTTTACGCCTTCATCGGCAGCTACTACTTCTGAACCTTTATTGTTGCCGAAAATCAATCAGGGTCAGTCTACATCTGCTCCTGAATCGGATAAAAAATTAGTAGAACGGTTGCGCGAAGTCAAGGAAAACAGACAAAAGTCTAATCCAGAAAAATAATTGCCCGTTGATAATTTCGGATTCAGGTAGGGATAATTTATCTAGACGCATTTGCAGCGTCTTGTTTAAAATACAATCCGTTTGAGTTAAGGGTTATTGATGTAGAGACGCGATAAATCGCGTCTCTATATCAGGATTTTGGATTTAAAATATTGTTTTTGGTAGTTGACAAATTAGCGATCGCTAGTTCGTCATACATAACACTTAACTTAGAAGTTCGTTAAAAGGTTCCAAGAAGGAAATGCACTGAGGGATTTCCAACAAATAAATTCTCCAATGTTTTGGGGGTGAGCGTCTAGCTATGTAACTAAAGATAGGCAAACGCTCACCCCAAAAAAACTATACGGTATAGCTACTTTACCAACCTTGTTCTGCATTTTGAAAAACGTAAGCAGCTACCTCCACGATCTCCTCAGAACTTAACTTGCTTTTAAAGGCAGGCATAGCATTTTTACCATTTTGCACTTGGTGGATAATCGCCTCGATTGAGTCTTGATTGTAATTTTCTAGGTACTTTGACAATGCTTCCTTTTTCAAAGTTTTCTGGTTGATAAGGATGTTACCGCCACCTATATGGCAAGAAGCGCAGTTAGCCTCGAAAATTTTAGCACCGTTGGATGTTTCGGCAGCTAGTGCTGGACTAATGAATGTGAATTTGAATAGGGCGATCGCCGACAGTAGAATTAATAAAAGTATTCTCAACAGTATTTCCTCGCAACAAGCCTCCAGCAAGAGTATAAACGCGATTAATCCCTGATTAAGTCAAATTTGATCAAAATTGGCGGTAACAAGTTCACTCCTCGATCGCTACAGATTGTTTAGCGTCTTAGGTAAGGATAGAACTCGTTACCGCCATTTCTGCATTTTATGCGTCACTCTAGGAGTGTAGCGTGTGGCGATGAGCTAATTTCATTGAGTAATCATCTCGTGTCAAACGCTGGTGTTTCTAGCCTTGGACAGTAATTGTACCAACCATGCCAGCACCACGATGAGGTTCACAGTAGAAGGTATAGTCACCAGCAGGAGCGTCTGCTGCAAAGGTGGTTGTTTCCTTTTGACCAGGACTCATAAGCAACTTCTTATGAGACAGAGATTTAGCTAAATCAGCGCTCTTAGTGGGGTTTTTGACCGCATCAAACACAACATTATGGGGAGGAACTTTATTGTTCACCCATTCAATAGTGTCACCTGGTTTGACGGTCAACTTTTTCGGTTCAAATGCTAGCAGTCCTTTATCGCTACCCAATTTCACCTGGTAGGTTTCAGCCGAAGCACTGGGAGTAAAAACAGCAAAGCTGCTAACAACTAAAAGGATTGTCAACACAGCTAAACTAAGGCGTCGCCAGCTTGCCGAAATTAATTTCATAGCTCTCTCCTAACAAACAATTTTTTTCCCTTTCTCATTTTAAATAAAATCAACACCAAATATGACAATCTGTCATAGATCAATTTTTTTTTAAGAATGGAGAGCAATTTATTGCAAAAAGCTGTCCAATAATTAGTCAATGGGGAATGGGGAATTAGGAGTAGGGACTGAATTCTTCCCAATTCTCTATTCCCAATGCCCAATACCCTATTCCCAATGACTCAACTCCAGGATTTAGTAATAGATTTTTCCGCCTCCCCACTTAGTACCAACGATTTTGGGTTGTAAGAGAATATGACCGGCGATCGCTTCCAAGTCATCATCCGTCAGATTTCGCACTGCTGTGAAAATATCTGCGCTTTTGAGACTGGGGTGTATTTCGGAAATCTCTTCTTCACCGTCGTAAGTAGTGGGATTTTTCAGGTAATCTACTAAACCTTCAATGTTGTTACGGTTAGGTGTTGCCAGTGCCAAGTCCTCTGGAGTGAGTCCCACGTTTTGGTTTGTCTTGGTAACTCCACCAGCATGACATTGGGCGCAAGCGTAATTAAATAAGCGTTTGCCTTCTTTGACTTGTTTAAGGCTGAGTACAACGGTATCACCTTGAGCATTTAATGGCACTGTTCGGGTAGCTTTGTCCAGTTCCACTGCTGTCGCGCTACCGACAATCAACTGAAACGAGAGTAAAACAGTAGCCACAACAACGCCAATTAGTCTTATAAACATGTTTCCCCTTAAAGATTTTGACGCTCAACACAGCTAAAAACGCGATTCTCAATCTCCAAGCTGCTAATTGCTAATGACTTATTAGTTTTTTATCATTAGCTATCAGTTATTAGCGAAAGTTCTGAGATAACCCTTCAGGGGACTTCGCGATCGCTCACCAAGTCGTTAGTACCTTTGGGGCGTATTTCAGAGGATATTTGGGAAATAATTGCCCTTGCATCTTCTAACGCCAAACGGGTCTTTTGGTGTTTGTAGGCGATTCCCAGTTGGTTGCACAGAGAAAACACTTGTTCTACAGGAATGCTGTAGTCGGCTGCTATCTCTGCGATCGATAGGTCTGCAAAACCCATAATGCTTGTTTACTGATAGATAGAGATTGAGTCGCTGTAATACCAATATCACGTTAGGAGTGCAATTTGTTGCCCAAAATACTGTTTGGGGAATGGGAGGAGGCAGGGGGCAGGGGGCAGGGGGCAGGGGAAGCAGGGGAAGCAGGGGGCAGGGGGCAGGGGAAGAATTTTTAACTTTTGACTAATGACTAATGACTAATGACTAATGCCTATTAACCTTTTCCCCCGGTAAAGGTGACGCTTTGAATAAAGTAACGATTAAAAAAGGCATAAATGCCTAAAGCTGGCAGGGTAAAGACCATAGAAGCCGCCATAATGTAGTTCCAATAGCTGATGTATTGACCTTTGAAGGTGTTCAGTCCCAAAGGAAGAGTAAACATTTCTGGATCAAATAGGATAACTATAGGCAGTAAAAAATTATTCCAACTCCCCATGAACACAAAAACTGCCTGCGCTGCTAGTGCTGGTTTTGCCAAAGGTAAGACAATGTGTCGAAAAATTCCAAAGGTATTTAAGCCATCGAGTTGAGCTGCTTCTTCTAGTTCTTTAGGAAAATTAACAAAAAATTGCCGCATCATAAAGATGAAAGTGGCATTAACCATGCTAGGAACAATCATGCCTTGATAAGAATTCAGCCAGCCGATCGCTTTTAAAATCAAAAATGTCGGAATCAGGGTGATTTGCGTCGGTACTGCTAGTACTGCCAAAATGAGGAAGAACCAAAAGCGCTTGCCTACAAAGCGCAATCTTGCCAAGGCATAACCAGCCATTGAATTTAACAACAAGTTTAAAAGCGTGACGCTGAGTGCGATCGCTACACTATTGAACAACCAGCGCCAAAATAGCGGTTCTTGGAGAAAGATTTGCCTGTAGTTGTCAAGAGTAAAATTCTTGGGGAGAAAGTTGGGTTCACCACTGACAATCTCTGTTAGTGGCTTAAATGATGCTGAAAGTGCCCAGAGAAAGGGAATTAGAGTAATGATGGCATAAAGTGTCAGTAAGACGTACAACAGGGCTTTGAGCCAGGATAAGCCAGAGGTGTTAGTCAAATCCGTTCGCCTCCGAAAAGTCGCTGCTGAATCAAAGTGATGGCAACGATCGCAGCTGCTAATAAAAATGCGATCGCAGCTGCATATCCCATTTGTAAATTCCGAAACACAGCTTGATAAATCAGCAGCACCACCGTTAAGGTAGCGTTGTTTGGGCCGCCAGTACCGCCAGAAAAGATGTAAGACTGGTCAAAAAGCTGAAAAGTCCCAATCACCCCCATTGTTACCACAAAGAAGGTTACAGGCTTAAGCAAGGGAAGAGTAATGTGGATAAATTGCTGCCATCCATTTGCGCCATCAAGTTCTGCGGCCTCGTAAAGTGTTTGGGGTATATCTTGCAACGCCGCCAGATAAATCACCATGAAAAACGGCGCGGTTGACCAAATGTTCATGATCGTAATGCCTTTGAGCGCAACTGCTGGATCGCCCAACCAGTTATAAGTAGGTAGCCCCACAAAAGCGAGAAAATCGTTTAGTAGCCCATCAGTGTTATAAATCCACATAAATATGAGTGTCAGCACTGCTGAAGAAGTAACTGTCGGCAAAAAATAGAGGATACGCCACCAGTTTTTACCGCGAATCCCAGAATTCAGAGTTACCGCCAAAATTAAAGCCAGGATAGTTTGAGTTGGCACAACAATAACTACATATTCGACTGTGTTTCTCAAAGCAATCCAAACTCTTTCATCTTCAGCTAATCGCGCGAAGTTGCGAAAACCGATGAATTCGTACTCAATAGCGCCGAGAAGTTGGACTTTTTGTAGGGAAAGAAAAACGGCGTAGAGAATGGGTAAGACTACAAAAGTTCCCAAAACTAGAATAGTGGGCATCATGAACATATACCCAGCCAAGTCTTCAGTGATGTTCCACCTGGAGTTTCTGCGCCGCCTGTTAATTTCAAACACTACTGAACCTCCATTTAATCCCGCACTAACCCGACTGTAGCGATGGGTTGTGCATGATTATTTATCGTACTTCTGTCACAAAAGCATTCAATCCTCATTTTGTAAAGAAAAAATTATTCTGCTTTGGGAAAAGGTTAGAAAATTGTTGAAAAAATTGCTTAACTTAGCTCTTGTTCTCTTTTTGGGCTATGCACCGGAGTGGAATTTTTATCTTTAGAGGAGGTTTCTGTATATCATCTGATAAAAAAATGCCAATTTGATCAAAGGATTATTCATTGTAACTGCTTCTTAGGTATTGTAAACTCCCTGTGAAAATAGGTACTTTGTAAAAGTGGAGATTTTAAATGATGCTTCATTCACTCAGAATGTGGATTGTTCCACTAGTTTTGACCTCAGTTAGTCTTTGCTCAAATGTAAGCAGAGCAACAGCAAAGACCATTTATCCATTTATTGGCAATTATCGGACAACAGTCAATATTACGCCTATTTCAGGCAACGTTTCGCAGGTATTTGAGGTTGGTTTGAGTGATGATGCCCCCTATGATTTAGAATTATACAAAGGTTTGACATACTCCGTGATTGATGACAAAGGAAATCTCACTTTTAACAATAATCCAGAAGTATTTGGTGTTCAAGGTTTCCCATTAGGCTACATCGTGTTTGGCAACGGTGATAACAAGTTATTTGGAACTAGTGATGCCAGTGCTTCAGTTAATTTTGATAATCTGACAGCGAAAGGTTCTGGCATTGTGAATATCACTGGCGGTAAGGGCATATTCAAAAATGGTATAAGCACACTATTGTTCTCCGAAGAAGACATAGTTAATTTTGGATCAATTATTACCTTGAATGGTCTGGCTTTAGTAAGTGGTTCTATCGAAGTTCCTCAAGAAGTTCCAGAACCAACAACCATCATGGGGACAGTAGTAGCGTTTGGGGGATTAGCTGTTAGTTCGTTTGCAAAGCGAAAGAGAACTGCTAGAAAACAACATTAGTGGCAAACATTAAAGTATTCATAAACGCTTTAATTATTATTATGGATGCTTTAATGTTTACAATATCGGAACTTCGTACTCAGAACTCGGAACTTTGAGAATTCGAGAATAAGTGAAGAGTTAGGTTTAAGGAATATGAGACTCAATTTACAATCTCAACTTTATAAGGCTGTTTCGACACGATTTAAAAAGTCGTCTAAGACTTGTAAAAATCTTTCTGTCTCTTCTAGATGAGGCATGTGTGAACTGTTTTCAAATAGTACCCACTCGGAGTCAGAAATACCCTGATGAACTGTTTTTCGAGGGCAGAAGTATTAGACATGGCACAAAAATTATTTGACATTATAATAATCGACTATACGTAGACAAATAATTACATCTGATAAAGAGATAGGAAATTTCTACTCAGAAGTGATTTGGTAGAGGTAAGAAAGATTACTTACTCCATCGTCTTAATCTGCTGATTAGCTTCATTTTCTGCCTTCAGCATCGCTTGCTTTAATGGTTGTTGTCCCAACAAGGCGCTGACAAACTGGCTATCAAAATTATTGACGATGCCTACGGCGGGCTACGCCTACGCACTTGGATATTGACCCACCTGCCACGGTGTAGCATAACTAACTCCCGCAACTAATGGCGATCGCAGTGGGTCTTGGTCATAGCCGGGAAATAGCAAGTGAAAACCAATGCTATACCCTATTACAATATGACTATAGTCATGACTATGGTTATTATGAAATCAATTTCCAAAAGTAAACTCAAATCTCAACTTCTTGAGTTCTTGCGACTGGTAGAGTCAGAAGGTGAAGAAATTGTAGTTACCGATCGCGGTAAACCAGTCGTGAAAATTTCCAAATACGCACAAGCACCTTCAACAGAAGAGTTATTTGGAGAAATGCGCGGTAAAGTGCAGTATTTTGAAGATTTAACTACACCAACCACTGAGGAATGGGTGCAATTGTGAAGATAGTCCTTGACACTTGTGCCCTAATCTGGTGGAGTTTAGATCCAACCAAACTTTCTGAACCAGCCAAAGAAGCGTGCAACTACATGGAAAGGGATAAAAATGGTCTTGTCCCGTCCATAGCTATATGGGAAATTGCTATAAAAATCAAAAATAAAAAACTAGATTTAGGAGTCAATCTTAACGAGTACGTAGTAACGCTAAAAAAGTCTAGTACTGTTCAGATTGTACCTATTGATGAAAATATTTGGATGGAAAGTGTCAATTTAGAATGGGGTCATCGAGATCCAGTAGATCGAGTTGTCGTTGCACTAGCCAGAAGTAATCAAGCTGCAATAATTACCTCAGATAAAGAAATAGCAAATTTTTACTCAAACGTGATTTGGTGAAGTTAAGAAAGATCGCTTACTCCATCGTCTTAATTTGCTGATTAGCTTCATTCTCTGCCTTCAGCATTGCTTGTTTTAATGGTTGTTGTCCCAACAAGGCGCTGACAAACTGGTTATCAAAATTATTGACGATCGCACTTGGATATTGACCCACCTGCCACGGTGTAGCATAACTAACTCCCGCGACTAATGGCGATCGCAACGAGTCTTGGTCATAACCCAAATTCTTTGCCACTGATTTACGTGTTGGCAAAGCAAACCCTGTTCCTGTCCACTTTTGCATTCCTTCTTTACCCGTGAGATAAGAAATCAATTTCCAAGCTTCGGCTTTGTGTTGTGCTTGCTTATTCATCACGTAGGCAACTGTAAACACCATTGTGCCTTTTTTATCATTAATTGTAGGTACTGGTGCAGTAGCAAACTCTACTTGGGGAAAGGTTTCAGTTAGATAGGGAATTGCCCAGTTACCTTCAATCGCCATTGCTACTTTACTCTGACCAAACATTTCACTACCTGAGTTTGTCCCTACATCAGATTTTTGGGCAGATGAGCGGTCTTTTTGATATTGGTTTACTACTAACTCTAAACCCTGTAAACCTGACTCACTGGCAAAAGTAGCATAACCATTTTTATCTACGAGCTGTCCACCAAAAGCTTTAATTTTATAAGCTTGACGCGCCAATTCAGGAATTTCACCAAACCCATATTTGTTAAGTTTGCCTGTTAATTGTTGCGAGTAGTTACGTAATTCCTCCCAAGTCGCTGGCGGATTACTTAAGCCTGCGGCAGCGAAGGCTTTTTTGTTATAAAACAGGGCCAGGGTGGAATAGTCTTTGGGAAGACCGTAAATATGATTCTGGTATTTGAAACTGTCGAGTAGGGTATCCTCAAAATCCGCGAGGTCAAATTCGGGGGTAATATAACCTTCTAACGGTTCTAAGACATTCTGACTCATTAAGAAAGGAGCTTCGAGCGCATCCAGATAAAAAACATCGGGCGCAGCTTCCCCAACCAAACGAGTTTTGATTACATCCATGTATTGGTCGGAAATTACCTCATATTTGACCTTAATAGTTGGATGTTGTGCTTCAAAGTCTTGCAGTACTTGTCTTAATAGTTTTTGCTCAATGGGAGAGCCTCCCCAACCACTAAGTTTGATGGTGACTGCGGTAGATGCTAACGGTTTGCTTGGCAATTGTAGGCTTTGACAAGCAATAATAGCGATCGCGATCGCTATCACCAATGCCAAAAAATTAAATAATCCTTTAGTGTTCACAAACAAATAATATTCTCTTTCCCCGCTTATACCTTGTGTTATTAAGGAATGATATTTTACTTATTTGAAATTTTGGCTGAAAATTGCAAGCTAAAATAACGAAAAATTATCAGCAATGCTAATTCAAGCATACTGAGTTCCTTTCCAACCTGATTTGTCCGAGGATACTTCACCCATAATTTATGTTGATGGATTCTGTTCAGATTGAAACAACTGCGCCACTGACTCTGGAATTTACCCAGATTGCCTTGCCACCAACAGCAATCTCTTCAAACTCTCGAATTTCTAAGGATACTATTCGCACCAGTTTAAAAGCCTCCACTGGGGATGCTGTCTTAGCATCGGTTTACTCTCTTGGAACTGGCGGGATTTTACTCAGCAATTTATTAGTGGAGTTGGGTGCTAGTCCAGTGGTATTTGGGATGCTGTCTTCTATTCCCATGTTGGTCAATCTCATTCAGCCGTTGGGTGCTTACTTGTCTGAACGCAGCACCAGCCGCTTTCAATATTTGCTTCGGACACACGGAATTGGTCGGCTGATATGGCTGATTTTAGTAATTGGTATTGTCAGCGCCAGCTTGGGAGTGATTGATGCTCACCAGTTAGTCATATTGACACTCTTGATTGTTCTATTCAGCAATCTTTTGGGAGGACTAGGAAGCGCATCGTGGCTCAGTTGGGTAGCAATGATAGTTCCCCGGCAATTACGAGGCAGGTTTTTTGGGACACGCAATAGTGCTGCTAACCTTAGCACTTTAGTTTGCGTACCAATTGCCGGTCTAGTTGTATCACATTGGTATGGGGGATCTCTACAAGGTTATGGGATAGTTCTACTGGTAAGCGTTGTGTTTGGGATTATAGGATTAGGATGTCAGTATTTCCAGGTGGATATGAATCCGCGATCGCAAAACACTTATTATGGCCAGTTAACCCCAAGTGAGATTCAATCAGAGGTTGCAAAAGATGAATCTTCTAAAGTCCTTCAATCAATTCATCCACCACAAGACCAGTCAATTAACAGCATCTGGAAAAACTCTAACTTTTTGATTTTTCTGCTGTATTTCAGCTTTTGGACGCTTGCTGTTAACCTCAGCAGTCCTTTTTTTAACCTTTATATGCTCGATACGCTGGATTTGAATGTAAGCTACGTGACTATCTACAACAGCTTTCAGGCGGGGGCGACTTTGCTGATGTTTATCCTCTGGGGAAAATTAGCAGACAAGATAGGCAATCGTCCCATCCTCATCTCTATTGGGATTTTGGTTGCAGCTACACCATTTCTGTGGCTGGGGATTAGTGTTAATCGCCTTGACATCTGGCTGTGGTTGCCACTGTTACACATCTTGATTGGAGGGACTTGGGCGGCAATTGACTTGTGCAACAACAATATACAATTGGCGATCGCACCAACTAAAAATCAGTCTATCTATTTTGCGATCGCAGCTGCCGTTGCTGGAGTAAGTGGCGCTTTGGGCACAACTATAGGCAGTTTCATCGTCCAATTTTCCCAGTCTGGAGGTTTACTAAGCTTGTTTGTCCTCTCTGGTGTATTCCGACTAGTAGCCCTTGTTCCGCTCATGTTTCTCCAAGAGCAAAGAGGTTAGGGAGTGGGGAGTGGGGAGCAGGGGAGCAGGGGAGCAGGGGAGATGAGGGGACAAGGGGACAAGGGGACAAGGAGATAAACAAAACTCCTTCCTAACTCTTAACTCTTAACTCTTAACTCCTAACTCCTAACTCAGCACGGGCTAAACCTTAGCTTTCCGCTAACAGCACTCCTAATACCCAATGCCCAATGCCCAATCCCCAATGCCCCAAACTTTATTCTGCCGCAGTAGAAGTCAAGGACATTGTTTCCCACAACACCATGTGAGGTGTTGTTAATACAGGCTGATGTAGAGCAATCAGCTGGGCTAGGGTGTTCTTTAATTGGGTACGGGGTACGATATCATCAACAAAACCATGCTGGAGCAAATCTTCAGCAGTCTGGAAATTTTCGGGTAGTTTTTCCCGCAGGGTTTGCTCAATCACTCGCCGACCAGCAAAACCAATGGTTGCCTTGGGTTCTGCCAAAATTATATCGCCCAACATTGCAAAACTAGCGGTAACGCCGCCCGTTGTCGGATTGGTCAAAACTGGAATATATAATAGTCGCGCGTCTTTATGGCGCTGTAAGGCTGCGGAGATTTTCGCCATCTGCATCAAAGAGAGCATACCTTCTTGCATTCTCGCGCCACCGGAGGTACAGATGATAACTACAGGATAGCGGCGTTGAGTGGCTTGCTCAATCATCCGGGTGAGTCTTTCTCCCACAACGGAACCCATACTACCACCCATGAAGCGGAAGTCCATAACCCCAAGGGCAATGGGCAAACTATTGATTTGACCTAAACCAGTTCTAACTGCATCTATTAAGCCAATTTTATCTTGTGTTTCCCGCAAGCGATCGCTGTAGAGTTTGCGATCGCGAAATTCTAACGGGTCGGTTGGACGCAAATGCTCATCCAGCGGTTTCCAGGTATTGTTATCTATCAATTGACGGATGCGCTCATCACTATCTACCCGATTGTGATGACCACATTCGACACAAACCATCTGATTGGCTTTCAGGTCTTTTGTATATGCCAACACGCCACATTTAGAACATTTATGCCACAAACCATCAGCAATTTCACGCTCTTGGCGTTCGAGGCTGGTAGATCCTGACTTCCTTCGATTTGCAAACCAATCAAATAGAGACTTTAAACCACGTGATTCTTCGTTGTTAGCCATTTTTTATTTTATTTTAAGTGGGTATGAGGTCGAAAACATGTCAAACCGTATTGGGTTGTGCTTAGTCATAAGTCATTTGTCTTTACTAATGACTTATGAATACATCGTTAAACTACGTTTTTAAGCAATTCAGACCTTAATTTTTGTCTTTGGTTGCCAGCTTAACGAAAATACTTATACCAATACAAGTCTCTTGCTCTTTTTTTCAGCAGACTTAATTATATGGACGTAGTGACAAAACCATGAGAATACCAACCTCCAAATAAGATGCTCTCCCCCTCCCACCCTAATCAATTATTTGTATTGCTGGGTTTTGAACAATCAGCATCTGTTGCACTAGTTGTACTTGCCAACGGTTAATCGTCGTTAAGAGGGTAATACAAGTCACAAGCTGAATATTATCAAAATGTGAAGGGCAGATGGGGTAATGTTGGTTACAGTCACGAATTATAAATATTTTTTATGAAAGGGGATTGGGCATGGGGCATTGGGCATGGTTATTCCTTTATCCCCTTGTCTTCCTCATCTTCCCTGCTCCTCTGCTCCTCTGCTCCCTACTTCAATTCAAGACGCTGGAAAAAATAACCGCAGGTAGCTAGACAAAATGGCTTCGCCGCTAAACAGCGTAATCACAGATCCTAAAGCCAGAAAAGGCCCAAAAGGTATCTTTTGTCCTAATTTTTGTCGCGATCGCTGCATAATCAAAATACCGATACCAATTACTGCTCCCAACGCACAGGCAATAAAACTAGCTAAGAGCAAGTATTTCCAGCCTAACCAGGCTCCCATCATGGCTGCTAACTTGGGATCACCTGTACCCATTGCTTCTTTACCAAAGGCAATTGAACTCAATAGGGCAATCGCCTCAAACAGCCATAAGCCTAATACTGCGCCAACTATAGCGATCATAAGGTGATTTACCAATGCCACAAAACTACCCTCTGGTAGAAAACCAACTACCATTTGAAACAAAATTCCCACCACTAAACCCGACTTAGTAAGTGGATTGGGTAGGGTCATTGTATCTAAGTCGATGAGTGATAGCGCCAATAACCAACTGCAAAAAGCCCAATAGCCTATTGTTAAAGTTGAAACTTGAAATACCCAAAAAATTAGTAAAAAAATTATGCCCGTTACCCCTTCTACCACAGGATAACGGACAGAAATTTTGCTTTTGCAATATCGACACCGCCCTCTTAAGGAAATCCAGCCGAACACTGGTACGTTGTCGTAAGCTTTTAGCTGGTTTAAGCATTTAGGACAACGAGAAGGCGGCCAAAGAATTGACAACCCAGCAGGTAGGCGGTAAACAATAACATTGAGAAAACTACCAATAGATGCACCCAAAGCAAAGACCATTACACTCGCCGGGATGGCGAACAAAATGTCCATACAGTCATTTGTCCTTTGTCATTTGTCCTTTGTCATTTGTCCTTTGTCATTTGTCCTTTGTCAATAACTAATAACCAATGACCAATGACCAATGACCAATGACTAATACATGTGGGATTCAATTTGACTTAAGGGCACAAAACACTCTTGAGGTAAAAGAACTGGCTGGTTAGTAAAAATAACCTTGCCTCGATGAGTCACACGATTAATTGCTACACCGGAAGGTTGCCCTGCTATTTCGGGATGGACTTCACAGTGAGTATAGTATATCTGCCCAGCAGCTCTGATTACAGAGGGATCAATCAAAGGCGATTGGTTCTTTGGGGCGGTAAAATTTACTTGACCTTGTCGTAATGCGTACACTATCGACTGTTATTTGATTGCTAGATTTCCCTTTAGTCTACCCGAAACTTATAGCAAAGGTTGCCAAATTGCCCAAGTTGCTATATAAAATTATTTTTGTTCCATAGCTTTGATGAGTGAGTCTCCCATAGCGCGGCAACCAAGGAGATTTTTTCCTAGAGAAATTATATCTCCGGTGCGATCGCCTTGTTCTAAAACTTGCAATACGGCTTGTTCGATGCGATCTGCTGCTTTTGGTTGGTCTAAACCGTAGCGTAACATCATCGCCACACTCAAAACCTGTGCTAAAGGATTTGCCTTATCCTGTCCAGCAATATCTGGGGCGGAACCATGAACTGGTTCAAATACACCAGGGCCAGAAGCACCCAAACTAGCTGAGGGTAACATCCCAATACTACCTGTGAGCATGGCAGCAGCATCAGAGAGAATATCGCCAAACAAGTTGCCTGTAACAATAGTGTCGAACTGTTTGGGAGCGCGTACTAACTGCATAGCAGCATTATCTACATATAAATGAGAGAGTTCGATATCTGGATATTCCTGAGAAAGTTGGGTGATGCGATCGCGCCACAACTGAGATACTTCTAATACGTTCGCCTTATCTACTGAACAAAGTTTTCCACCGCGTTTTTGGGCTGTTTCAAAGGCCACTCGCCCAATGCGTTCAATTTCTGATTCGGTGTAAACCATTGTATTTACACCGCGTTTCTCACCAGTTTCTGTAGCAAAAATCCCTTTAGGTTTACCAAAGTAAATCCCACCAGTGAGTTCGCGCACCACCATAATATCCACGCCTTCGACAATTTCGCGTTTCAAAGTTGAGGCGTCGATTAGCTGGGGCAAAATTTTCGCTGGGCGCAAATTGGCAAATAATCCTAAACCTGCACGCAGTCCTAACAAACCTGCTTCTGGGCGTAAATCGGATGGCAGAGAATCCCACTTATAACCACCAATCGCTGCGAGTAATACAGCATCACTATTACGGCAAGTCTCTAGAGTGGCAGATGGTAGGGGTTCGCCTGTGGCATCAATTGCTGCACCACCGATGAGAGCTTCTTGGAATTCAAACTTCAGATCGAATTGCTTCCCTACGACTTTCAGCACATCTACCGCCACTGCCATAATTTCAGGGCCAATGCCATCGCCGGGGAGTAGAGTAATGCGGTAGTTCTGGGTCATAGCTGATTATTACTAAGTAAATGCTTGCAGATCAAATATCATACCTAGTAAAATGTACTGATGGAGTTTTTAATTTATTTGGGTGTAGCTCTAACGTAATCATCTGGCATTGGATGAAACTACCAAAAAAGTCCTATATCCCTAGTTGAGCGGATCGAAACGCTGCAAGATGAGAGCTATAAATACCACTGGCAAACCTACACCCATACAAATAAGAGCTTGGATAAATGTCAAAGGTGTGGTGTCAAACACTTGATTCATTATGCTCCACTGACTAAACAGACATTGTAAAATCACCACAGCCACAATTCCGATCGCAGGTGCATAGGCTACGGGTGTGCGTTTACCTTGGATTCTCACGACTAGAGATGGTAAAAACTGGGTAATGCTTAACAGGTAAAAGACTTCTGCTGCCACCAATCCATTAATCGCCATTGTGCGAGCTAAGGCTTCATTGCCTGTAGTTTGCAGTATCCATTGAAACACCCCAAAAATTACCACCCAATTGAAAACAGAAATCGCTAATATGCGTTTAAGTAAACTACCTGATAAAAGCTTTTCTCTAGGGTTGCGTGGTGGTTGCTCCATCACCTGTCCAGATTTTGGCTCAAAAGCGAGGGGAACAATCAACCCTACTGAACTAACCATGTTCAACCAAAGAATTTGGATTGGTAAGATGGGAAGCACAGTTGCCAGGAGAATGGCAATCAAAATTGTCATGGATTCACCAACGTTAATCGGCAGCAAGAAGGCGATCGCTTTTCGTAAGTTGCGGTAAACACCACGTCCTTCCTCCACAGCAGCTTCTATTGAAGCGAAGTTATCGTCAGTTAAAAGCATATCCGCCGATTCTTTGGCAACCTCTGCCCCGGCTATGCCCATCGCTACACCAATATCTGCCTGTTTGAGAGCGGGAGCATCATTGACACCGTCTCCAGTCATGGCAACAATTTCACCCTGAGACTGCAACGCTTTCACCAGATGCAATTTTTGTTCTGGAGCAACTCGCGCAAAAACCATACCTTCCTCAGCCGCTTGGGTGAATTCTTTTTCATCCATCTGAGTTAATTGCTGTCCAGTGAAAACTTGTGCTTCAGTCGAGCAAATTCCCATTTGACGGGCGATCGCAGCTGCTGTTAGTGCATGATCCCCTGTAATCATTTTTACCTGAATTCCAGCAGATTGACAAGCTTTTACTGCGGCGATCGCTTCCTCACGAGGCGGATCGATTATGCCTTGAAGTCCCAGAAACACCAGTCCTCGATCGATATCATTGCGATCCAAGGATCGCTTACTGGCAACTTCTTTGCTGGCAAAAGCTAGCACTCGTAACCCTTGGTTTGCCATACCAGCAACTTCCTGCTCCACTGTGGCAGGATTGAGACGAGCGAGTTTTCCTTGAGCATCGAACATGCGATCGCATCGTTGGAGAATTGCCTCTACAGAACCTTTGAGATAAATGACATTGAGCGATCGCTTTGCATCCAATTCATGCAAAGTCGCCATGTATTGGAATTGAGACTCAAAAGGAATGGTGTCGATTCTAGGTAATTCTTGCTCTAGATTTGCTTGCGTCAATCCCACTTTGTTGGCAGCTGTAATCAATGCTCCCTCGGTTGGGGTTCCTACTAAGTCCCACTGTCCATCTCCCCATTCGATATGAGAATCATTGCAGAGCAATCCTGCTTCCAAGGATTCCCAAAGAGCAATATGTCCATCTGCATTGAAATCAACAGGCTGTCCATTCATTAGGATTTCACCGTCTGGGGCATAACCAATACCGCTAACGGTGTAGTGTTGTCCACCTGCATAAATCTTTTGAACCGTCATCTGATTCTCAGTTAAAGTCCCAGTTTTGTCAGAACAAATAACGGTGGTACTTCCCAAGGTTTCCACAGCAGGTAGCTTGCGAATAATCGCCTTACGTCGTGCCATCCGGGAAACTCCGATCGCCAACGTGACTGTAACAATCGCAGGTAATCCTTCGGGAATCGCGCTGACTACCAGAGCTACACTCGCTTTAAAAACATCAATCCAAGATTCGCCCTGTCCTAATCCGACTGCAAATGTCAGGGCAGCTAAACCTAAAATGACATACAACAAGCTTTTGCTAAACTTGTCAATATTTCGTGTTAGCGGCGTTTTCAGATTTGTGCTGCTTTCAATTAACTGGGAGATCCGACCGGTTTCGGTGGCATCTGCGATCGCTACTACAATCCCTTCTGCCTGTCCAAAAGTAACAAAACTTCCGGCATAGACCATATTGCTGCGTTCGGCTAACGGTGTCTCGACATCCAACAATTGGGTTACTTTCTCCACCGGAACGGATTCGCCTGTTAAGGCAGACTCGTCAACTTGCAAGCCACGCACAGTTAATAGCCGCAGATCCGCAGGCACTTTATCCCCAGATGCCAGTAATACCAAATCACCCAGAACAAGTTCAGTCGAAGCCAAACGAGTTTTTTGACTATTGCGAATCACAGTTGCTTCAGTGGTGACAGCTTTGGATAAAGCAGCGATCGCACCTTCTGCTTTCGATTCTTGAATGTAGCCAATGATAACGTTAATCAGGGTGACACCAAAAATTACTCCCGCATCTATCCAATCTTTGAGCAGCAGTGTCACCAGTCCCGCCGTCAGCAAAATATATAGTAGTGGTTGATTAAATTGCTCTAAAAATCGTAGCCAAGGACTTTTTCCATTTTTAGCAGTCAGTTGATTTGCACCCATCTGCTGGTGTCGGGTGGTAGCTTCTTCATGGCTCAAACCCGCTTCAGGATGGCTGGCTAAGGTTTGCACAACCTTTTGTTCGCCCAGAGTATGCCATTCATAGTTGAGTAAATCTTCTGTTGTCTGAGCAAAAGTATTTGTAGCGATCGTATCTGCTGTCATTTGTGTCTCCAAAAACTAATTCGTAATTCGTAATTAAGATTCATCAGATTTATATGGATTTCTCTGTTTGAATCTGTACTTTTCTTTTTTCAAATTGGTGTGATTACGAGAATCTTTTGCTAAGTTCATAAATATGCCATTGCTGCACACCCCAATAACTGAGAATCGATTCTGCTTGCCAGATTTCATCTGTTGTTCCCTCTACCTTCACCAAAAATTTTTCTTGGCAGGTGCCTGACTCACAGAGTCTAGGTTGCCTTTCGGGAGCAAACCAACCTTGAAATGCACCATAAACACTGCCAAAAATCGCACTTGCTCCACCCGCCAGCAGTGTACCCAGCACAGATTCAACCGCTAATGCCGGCCCAAAACCAGGAATAACTAATACGCCAAGTCCGGCTGTTAGCGCCAAGAAGCCCCCGGTTGTTCCTCCTGTAATTGCGCCTGCTTTAGCACCTTCGATCGGAGTTATGAGATGTTTACCCGCATTAGCATCCTCGTACAACTTTTCGTCTTCAGAGTCTAAAGTGAATACAGAAATTTTCTGCATGGGAAAGTCAATCGCTCTGAGTTCATCAAGCGCCTGCGTTGCAGCCTGACGGGTAGAAATGATTCCGATTGCATTTTTAACTGGACTGAAATTCATCACAACATCTCCTATCAAAATCAATAAGTTTAAAACGAAGCTTTATAGCGGTTATCGCTTGGGTGAAGTACAGTTTTGACCTCTCTCCAAACCTCTCTCCTACAAGGAGAGAGGCTTTGAATCTTACTCCCCTTCCCTTGTAGGGAAGGGGTTAGGGGTTAGGTCTGTATTGAACTCAACTGCAAGCCGCTATATTAATCTCCAAATAGTAAAAACTATAGTTTTATAGTTTGAGCATGAACCGTATTAGGTAAGAGATTCGTTTTAAATCTCAGTTAGCTTAGTTTCGTTTCTCTGCTTCTTTTCCAGGATTGCTGATGAATGTGAACGAAAAGTGAATAAATCATTTATCTACCTAATTTCACTTTTAAATCATATTTGTCCCTCAAGCTAAAAGACAACAAATGAGAATGAAGTAATTGATTATTGGAGTTGGATATGAGCTTTAAAAAGATTTTAGTGGCGGTCGATGATTCACCTGCGACTGCAACAGTGTTTATAAAAGCGCTGGAGTTAGCCCAAAGAGATGCTGCTCAGTTAATGATTGGTCACAGCATTGAGCTAGCAACTTCTAGTCAACTCACTGTGAACTTAGTAGACCTGGAAATAGAAACACAACAGGCACAAAGTTTACTTCAGTTGTACTATCAGAAAGCGAAAACACTAGGCATTATGGCAGAATCCAGTTATCAAACAGGAGATCCTGGCACTAATATCTGTGATTTAGCCCGGAGTTGGGGAGCAGATTTGATTGTGCTTGGTCGTAGAGGACTTAATGGATTTGCCGAACTTTTAGCAGGAAGTGTGAGCAATCACGTAGTTCATCACGCTCCATGTTCCGTTTTGGTTGTTCAAGGTCAGTAGTTTCTTGACAACTGTCTACCAACCGCAACCGCCAGAATTTTGCTGTTAAAACGCGAGTTTTCTATGAATAGTATTCATTATGCTTTGCAATAAACAATCTAGTTTACTCGTAGTCCATCAAAGAGACTTTGCAGAGTTTATTTTATGGTAAGCAAATCAAGTTATTTTCTTTCTTTGCTCCCCCTGCTTTATCTGCCTGTCTTCACCCGTAATTTTTGGATTGGTCGAGTACTAGGACGACAATACATTGGGTTATTTTTAGCAGGAATAACCCTTTTAATTCTGGTTTTTCTATCAACTCTTACCCATGAAAATCTACACTGAAATTGAAATTCAGGCATCTGATAAGCAAGTCTGGAACTTACTTACTGATTTTGCCAGTTTTCCACATTGGAATCTGTTTATTCGTCAAATTAGTGGTTCGCTCAGTAAAGGAGCACAGCTAACCGTTCACTTTCAGCCTCCGGGTAGAGATATTGTGACCTTTCGACCTACGGTGATTACGGTAGAACCTAATCGCAAACTGCGCTGGTTATGGCACTTTTTGATACCAGGGTTATTTGACGTTGAACATAGCTTTATCATTGAACCGTTAGCAAGCGATGTCTACGACGGACTACGCCTACGCGTCCGCTTCATTCAGCAAGAATCTTTCCAGGGTTTACTAGTACCTCTGCTAGCTCGTCGATTAAATATTGACGTTCGCCAAGGGTTTGAAGCCATGAATCAAACATTAAAAACCAAGGCAGAACGCATTAATCAAACTACGACTACTCAATTGAATACAAAAGTCTAGTCTGAATCCCCAGATATGAATCAAGGGTTTGATGAGGCATAGATTCTAATCCATACTTTAATAACTTCTTTAAAGATTTGTTTGGAAATTAGACGCCAGTAAGAAACAAAAATAAGCAAAGGAATCATAACTCGCTCCAAAGCTTTATTTATAAGGTTTTACGGCAGGCAGTCTTATGTACTTTGATTGCAGCGTCAAGGCTTTTAATAATACATTTCCATCGCCTTAGCTTGATGGGAGTTGAGTGGATTATCTAAGTGTACAACCTATTTTTTTGGGAATATTCTTAAAAATCTTCTGGTTCCGAGGACATTATTTCGCTAAAGATACTTGTATTTATATCAAAATCCATACTTAGCTCCGAATCACCATAACTTACTGATATAACCAAAAGGTATTGAGGCAAACTTATTTCTTGTACATTAGATAAATCTTCAAATTCCAAACCTTTTATAGAACGAATTAGCTTTGGGTTAAAATCTAAATCTAGACCTCGAAAGTATCTAAACAATATTTGATAAGCTAATGGAACAGAAAATTGATATATACTCTCGCCATCTAACGGGGTCTTATGACGTGTATCTTTCTTAGAATACTCTGGATCTTTGTCTTTAACAAATAATTCTACTATGTCAATAGGGACAACTGCTACATGATTGGATTTTGAAATTGAAGGGAAAAATGAATAGTCATGAAACTTTTTAATAGGACGGAAATCATACATCAATAACATAGGATATTTAATATTACTGCTAATTCTATTCAACTGTTTACCTTTAATTTCTTGGAATTTTCTTGTAGCTTTATGTATTACTTTTGCTTCAAGAGAAGTAACTCCCTCAAAAAAATAACCATTTCGATGTGTAATTCTTATAAGAAAACCTATATCACCAAATTCAGTTTCAGGTTTCCCATCAAGTTTATATGCTATTGAATTAACCTTAATTGGTAGTGAAGATAAACCATTAATTTCAATATTACGAAATAGTTTTCTGTATTCAAACAATATTTTCATAGTGATGTAATCTTCTTTCCAGTCTACAGGGTAACTATCTATTATTTGTTGACGAAAGATATTTTCCAAATGACTGTATACTGTCCTAAGTGACATTTTTAAAATACTCATACTTTTTGAATTTTAATTTATTAATATTTTCATCTATCATACAAATTTAGGAAAGTTTAACATTGTTTGTAAAAATTTAGAAAATTTTGGTAATAAAACTATATCAAACATAAAGTTTGCAAGTTAGTTGCAAAACAAAAGTTATTGCTTATAGTAATAGCTAAATTAGATTTATGCTTTATTTGTAAATTATACAAATTAGTGAAAATAGAATTATACAGATTAGATAAAAGCCCGCTTGTAGTGAGTCTTACTAATGTTTACACATAATCTTTCCTACTTTTTAAAGTGAAATCGGATCGATGTTATTCCACAATCTCATAGCGCACTAACTTTCTAACATCCTCGCGGGGTAGACCTAGTTCTTGGGCAATTGTCGCTTCTATTTGGCTGAATTCTATTGTTGGAAGTTCTAATTCCAGTTGCTTCAAGATGGGGTCTGCTGTTTCCACTTCAACCTGGGTAATTCTTTTAGTTCGGTTGACAGCAGCGTTAATGACTAACACATTGACTGATATCCGTGCTTCGAGTTGGGTATCTGACTGAAGTTTATTTTCCGTAGAATTGGGTCGGCTTAACTCTTGAGCAGCTAGGAAATTACAGCCAAGCCAAAACACAACTGCTACCAGTGGTAGAGGCAACCAAAACTCTAATCCCAACCCTTGCAGCCAACGTTTACTAATACACCACACCACTACACCTGCTTCTGATTTTGCTAGCTCCCACTTCATCTATATCCTAATAGGGTAGACAATCCTCTGAAATCTTACTGATGAAAGACGTTGAGATTGCTTCAATAGATTATTCTAAACAAGCACAAGTGTATAAAGGTGATGAAAATCTTACTGGTAGAGGATGATCCAAAGCAATTAATGCCGCTGCAAATGGTTCTCTCTCAGGCTGGACACAGCGTCGATGGTGTCAAGGATGGTGAAACCGCTCAATGGCTTTTAGCTGAAAAAGAATACGATCTGCTGATTTTAGATTGGATGTTACCTCGAATTAGTGGAGTGAGTTTGTGTCAACAGTATCGGGCGGCGGGAAAAACTGCCCCCGTATTAATGATCACAGCAAAAGATACCACACCTGATAAAGTCATAGGATTAGATGCCGGAGCAGATGATTACCTCGTCAAACCAATTGATATCGTGGAGTTCATGGCGCGAGTGCGGGCATTGAGAAGGCGATCGCCCCTTTGGCAAGGAGACACCCTCTGCTTGGCAGACCTCGAACTTCATCTTGATACACTAATTTTGGAGCGCCAAGGAGCGACTGTATCCCTTTCCAGCCAAGAATTTCAGTTGCTAGAGTATTTCATGCGTCATCCTAAGCAAGTTTTGACTCGCCACCAAATTGAGCAAGCCGTATGGGAGTGGGGTAGTGAGCCAGAAAGCAATGCAATCACCGTTTTAGTTCGTAAACTTCGCCAACGTTTGCAAACATTAGCAGCAGCCGATTGGATTGAAACTGTCTATGGTATGGGCTATCGCCTCAACCCTCCAGAACCATCTTGAAACTTGATAATGACTGAGACGCAGAGTAGGGAGTAGTGTAGTTCAATTACTTGAAAAGTCTTGTAATTACGTTAGCGTAGCGGTAGCGAGTCCGCGAGCGTCATTACGAATTACGAATTACGAATTACGAATTAGCATAAGTTGTGTTTAACCGCAGTCGTCGTAACTTAGCTCGTTGGTTTACCCTTTCAATGGGGTGCATTCTCATTCTCTTTGCTGGAGTGATTTACAATCTTGAGGTAAAAGACAAGCTCAAAGCATTAGATCAACTGCTTTATAAAAGAGCAGAACTAATGGCAGCCAGTTCGCAGTATCGGCTGTATCAAGGACAAAAAGAAGTCGATCTGAGCAATATACCGCTATTGGGTAGTGGTTCTCACCCCGCTGATATTGAATTGGTCTATGTTCGCTGGTATGACCCCAACGGCAAACTCAAGCGGTTTTTTGGTACTCCACCTCCAGAAAAGTTGGGAATAGCATCTGAGTTTCTCACGATTAAGTCCGTTGACCAGTTTACAGGTGAGACGCTTTGGCTTCGTCAAGTCACCCTACCTGTTCAAGGAGGAAATTCGGTCATCGGTTATCTGCAAGTTGGTATCCCACTGACAGAAACTCAAAACGATCTCAGAGAATTTCAGTTAATGTTGACCCTTGCTGTGCCTATAGCACTGGGGTTAATTGGACTTACAGGTTGGGTACTTGGCGGCATAGCTATGCAACCCGTTCAGCAAGCCTATAATCAACTACAACGCTTTACATCAGATGCTTCTCATGAGTTGCGATCGCCCTTGTCTGCGATTTTAACCAATGCCCAAGTTGGGTTACTAATGGCAGCAGACCGTCCCCAAATCCATCCCTCAATAGAGAACATCATCGATAGCGCCAAGTCGATGAGTACCTTGGTCAATAACCTACTGCTGTTGGCTCGGCATCAGGGAAAATTAACTCCCGAATCTCTCAAAAAGGTTAATCTTAATAGCTTGCTAGAGAATTTAGCTATTTATTACAATACTGTTGCTGCAAAAGCGTCGCTCGAGTTGATCGGCCATTTACCAGAACAACCCATTGAGTTGTGGGCTGACCCCGATTTGCTGCGCCTAGCTGTGGAAAACTTGCTTAACAACGCCTGTAATTATACTCCATCTGGTGGAACTGTCTGGTTACGCTTAGAACCTCACCCAGATCGGGCAGTAATTCAGGTTATTGATACTGGAATTGGAATTCCAGAGGCAGATTTACCTTATATTTTCGATCGCTTTTACCGAGTTGATACAGAACGTACCAGAGAAAGCGGCGGATTTGGGTTAGGATTAGCGATCGCTCAACAAATTGTCCAGGCTCACGGCGGTCACATTCATGTGATGAGCAATGAGGGTAAAGGCTCAACGTTCCAGATAAAGTTACCACTTATGAGCCAATAGTAGAAGATTCAGTGTCCCACTAAACAGCCCTGAACCGAAAGCCTGGTTTAAGAAGGTTACTGTCCCGCCTCGACACGGATGAGCTACCGAAAGTTTTGCATAAGCATAAGTAGTTATCAAAGCTATTGTGCCGGCGATCGCAAATGCTAGTGGTGCGCCTGCATAAGCTATTTGAATTACAACTCTCAGCGCTGGGAAAAGTCCACCGACAATACCTCCGACACCCAATTGTCAATTCCATATGCTGACTTTTCCTGTTAAGTCTCAAAAGACTTACTGATAGAGGATTTTGGATAAAGGGCTGCATATATAGTACAGTAATTAAAATTGGGTGTTAAAGGTGACAAGCAATATTGAACTGGTAAAAGAAAAATTTTGCGACTTGTTAGTTGAGCGATAACTTCGTTAAGCTTCGCTAACGCTGATTGAATGAGCATGCAATGTCAAAAGGTATGCCCTAAGTCAAGGATTTGACAAAACATTGTCAGAAATCTTCATTAGAGTAACTGTACTCAAGAGTTCTAAATTAAGAGACTTGACGACGGCGGGAAATAAAGTAAACTCCCAACAAAGCAAGTCCTCCAAGAGTTGTAGGTTCGGGAACAGGGTGAGGTTTAACACCAACAGATGGAATTTGAATAGGAACATAGAACTTTTCAACCTCAACAGGTGGAATTTCAACCGCAACAGGTGGAATTTTAACCGCAACAGGTGGGGTTTTAACCGCAACAGGTAAAGTTACAACGCTAACAGGTGGAGTTTCAACAGCTTTGGAACAATTAGCCGAGCTATTTTTATTAGCAATTCCTAATGTTGCATTAGCGTCTAAACAGATACCGACTGTGGCTAAATCAGCGATTTGTACTCCCAGGTCGGCTTTTGCATTAGCTTGAGTACTTTGTTGATCAGCTTTAATTCCAACCGCAGCTTGACCAGTGGTTTGGACAATCTGTGTTGGGTTATCCAAGGATGGTAGTTTAACTTGACTTGGGTCTTTTACTTGTACAGTTGTCTTAGAATCAGTTGCAACTCCAGCCACTTGTCCAACGGTGGTATTAGTTGTCTCTTGCACAGTAGCTTTAACGTCTTTTGCAACTTCAGGAGTATTATTGGTTACAGTTTGTAAAGTTTCAAAGGCAGCAGCTAAAGTATTAATGCCAACAGGTGGAGTTTCAACAGCCTTGGAACAATTAGCCGAGCTATTTTTATTAGCAATTCCTAATGTTGCATTAGCGT
>NZ_JAVRCB010000014.1:137908-159301 GCF_034530955.1 Nostoc sp. DedQUE05
TCCAGCCACTTGTCCAACGGTGGTATTAGTTGTCTCTTGCACAGTAGCTTTAACGCCTTTTGCGACTTCAGCAGTATTAGTGGTTGTGGTTACACTTTGTACTGTTTTAGGAACTTCAGTTTTTGTGGCTGTTGTTATTGCAGATATGAAGTTAGCTGAAGCCGGTGTGATACCAGAAGATACCCCAAGCAAGCTAATGACAATAATTAAAGCGTTAGTAGAAAGTTGCTTATTCATTGATAACTCCAGGCAAAATCTTGATGTTTGTTTCGCTTCTCATGCTAAGTAGTCTGAGTAGCACTTGTAACTAGCGAATTTACTAGTTTTATTAATTTCATTTAAATTGGTGAAATGACGGCTATTTTTTTTTAATTTAATGAAGAGTTAACAGTATTAATGTTTTTGTTACCAGTATTAGCATTGTTTAGAAATTATCTAAAAAAAAATATATGTAATTTTGCTATCAATCACTTAGAACACTTAGTCAAATAAAGCTTGACGGATGAGCAACGGTGGCAATACTACTTTGAGATCGGCTATAGACAAGGAATTAGCAAAGCAGAAGTGATAAATTGAGGGTTTCTGCGGAGTTTATCAATTTCCATACAGCTATCGAACCATTAAGGTGCTTGTTTGTTCTAATCAGCACTTTAATGATTTGATAGCTTGCCGATTCCCTCAACTAAAAATCGTCCAAAGTATTGCTCAAAGCAACTTTACGTAAATTAGTTTCAATTTCTGAAACCAGACTGACAGAAGTTGTAGAAAGAGGTTACGTTAAGTGTTAATCACAAGCCGCACCCCAGTCGCGATGGTAAAAGAAATAGCAATTTGCACCCATGGACTAACTAAGCAATTTGACCGACACGTTGCTGTCAATGATGTGGATTTAGAAATCCAGGCGGGGGAAGTATATGGATTGATTGGGCCGAATGGCGCGGGTAAAACAACTCTCATCCGAATGTTGGCGACTGCTGAGGAAGCAACTACGGGTGAGATTTATATTAATGGCGATCGCCTCATCCGTGACAACAGTAATCTCAAACTTAAGCGTCATCTTGGCTATTTACCCGATGACTACCCACTATATGAAGATTTGACAGTCTGGGATTACTTAGATTACTTTGCGCGTTTATATCGTTTGCGAGAACCGCGCCGCACTAAACGCTTACATGAAGTTTTAGAACTTATTCAACTTGGTAATAAACGCAATAGTCAGATTTCTACTCTGTCGAGGGGAATGAAACAGCGTTTAAGTTTAGCGCGAACTATTATCCACGAACCAATTTTACTATTACTAGATGAGCCTGTTTCTGGACTCGATCCGATTGCGAGGATGCACTTTCGTGAAATTATTAAGGCTTTGCAAGAAGCTGGAATGACTGTCATCATTTCCTCCCACGTTCTCAGCGATTTAGCGGAAATTTGTACTTCTGTAGGAATTATGGAACTTGGCTTTTTAGTAGAAAGTACTTCCCTACAGCAACTTTATCAACGTCTAGCCCATCAGCAAATTGTGTTATCAACTCTAGGGAACTTAGAGACACTTTTGAACGAGCTTAAACACCATCCTTTAGTAGAAGAATGGGAGGTGATATCAGGAAAAAACAGCGTGCGGGTGAATTTTTCGGGCAAAGATGAAGATAGTGCCGAGTTATTGCGATCGCTAATCAAAATCGGCATTCCTTTAACTGATTTTCACTGCACGCAAGAAGACTTAGAAAGCATTTTTTTAAAATTAGGTCACAAACAAGCATCTTGATTCATCAATAAATCTCACTCACTATTTTTGGAGAAATTTTTCAGACTATGCTTAATTTAATTGACAAAATCGGCGATTGGAATCCGCAATTATTTCGCGAACTCAAAGGACAATTTAAATTTTTTAATGTAGCGATCGTAGTTGTAACATCTTTACTATTGCAACTGGTAGTTCTCTTATATCATTTAAGTAACCTTCCTGATAATGAATACTCCCTAACTGGTACATACTGTCGTTTAAGTCAAATATATCAACCGCAACAAACACAGGCTTTCAAGGAATCAAATCAATCTAAAATTGATGAGTTAAATTATTTCTTTTCAAAAAATTTTTGTCCCCCAAATCAAATTGATTGGCAGTTGTGGTGGCGAGATCATTGGGAATATATATTCTTAACATTTAGTGTAATTTTTATATTTACACTACTAGTTGCAGGAACTTATTTGCTAATCAATGATTTCGCTAAAGAAGAAACTCGCGGCACACTCAACTTTATCCGTCTTAGTCCCCAATCAGAAACAAGTATATTGACTGGCAAGTTGTTAGGAGTTCCGAGTTTAATTTATCTCATGATTTTAGTAGCAGTTCCTTTACATTTATGGGCTGGGCTTTCTGCCAAAATTGCTTTTAGTTACATTTTGGGTTACTACGCAATTCTTGCTGCTAGCTGTATTTTCTTCTACAGTGCGGCACTACTACTTAGCTTACTTAGCCGTTCATTTAGTGGTTCTCAGCCTTTGTTAGGTTTATTAGTTAGCGGTATAACTTTTATGTTTTTGTTCATAACGATGTTACTCGCATCGTCTTCTAACCACAGTTTAAATAATTCAACTGCTTGGTTTAGACTTTTTAATCCTTGGGATACAACTAATTATTTATTTCCTAACTTGTTTAATCTATCCAATGACTCGGATATTAAAAAGCTGCAATTTTTCTATCTCCCATTAGGGAGAAATATTATTAGTATTCTTGGCTTTCATTTATTAAACTTGGGATTGTGCAGTTACGGAATTTTGCACATTCTTAAACGTTGCTTCCGTAATCCTCAAGCCTCAATAATTAGCAAGAAGCAAAGTTATTTATTAGTAGCATTTTGCCAGTTGATGATCTGGGGTTTTACTTTACAAATTGGTGAAAATAGTTACACATTAGATCAACAATTTGGGGGAAATTACATTTTGCTAGCATCGTACAACTTGGTGTTGATTTTAAGTTTAATTGCAGTTCTTTCGCCTCACCGTCAAGATGTACAAGATTGGGCAAGATATCGACATCAAGGAGTTTCTAGCCACAAGAGTATTTGGCAGGATCTAATTTGGGCTGAAAAAAGCCCTGCACTCGTGGCGATCGCAATTAATCTTACAATTGTTACTATCCCCTGGCTAGTCTGGATTTCATTTACATCTGTTTTTGATACTAACAATGACCAAACTTGGCTGGTTAAAGATGTTGACAGGTTTAAAGTACTTTTAGCTATAGCTTTGTCTATCAGCGTAATCATGATTTACGCTACTATCGCCCAATTGCTACTTTTGCTGAAAACTCCCAAACGTTCTTTCTGGGCAATTCGGATTATAGGTACAGCAGTGTTACTACCACCGATAATTTTAGAATTTATCGGCATCACATCACAGGTGTCTACTGCGGTTTCTACTGTATGGCTGTTTTCAACTTTTCCTTGGGCTGGTATACAAGGCTCTAGTACGACAACAATTTTTATGGCATTCCTCGCTGAGTTAACTTTTCTAGGATGGTTAAACTTGCAGTTGACAAGGCAAGTGAGATTAGCAGGCGAATCTGCTACGAAAGCATTATTAGCATAACTAGCTAGATAGTTATCAATAAACTTAGAACCTCAATTTATCAAATAAATTGGGGTTTTTATTTTTTATGAATGCTTTAAGACTGCTATATTATCTATTATTTGTTAATTTTTGTATTGACACAAGTATCACAGCAATCTGAAAATCATGTTAAACATCTCTACTCAAGACCTACGCTACACAGCCATTCACTTTTTAGAACAAAGTCCCCCAGAACGTCTACAAATTCTTAAGCAACTGGGCATCGCTCGTTATGACTTTTTAACTAAAATACGATTAAATGAAGCTAATATCATCTGTATAATGAGATTTTTTAAATATCCCAGTCAGCTAAAGTTTCCTAATCTTATGGGAGCAGATTTATCTGGTTTAATTTTAGATGATGTCAACTTCATACGAGGAAATTTGTCAGAAGCAAATCTCCAAGGTAGTAGTTTAGTAAATGCAGACCTTTTATTTGTAAATTTTACGAAAGCAGACTTGAGAAATGCAGATTTACGAGGTGCAACTCTGAACGAGACTATTTGGTTGGAGACTCAAGTAGATAAGTGTCAATTTGGCGTGGGTATTGGTTTAAATCATTTACAACGTCAAGATTTAGAATTACGCAAAGCGATATTTAATTCTTGAGAAGTTAGTAATGAAAACACAAAAAATTATAAGATGATTGAATTGATATCGATCTGGATAAATTAATGAGTATTAAGTTGCCCCAAAAATTGATGTTGCTGGGTTCAGGAGAACTAGGCAAAGAATTTGCGATCGCTGCTCAACGTCTTGGTAATTATGTGATTGCCGTTGACCGCTATACCAATGCTCCAGCGATGCAGGTTGCTGATGCTTATGAAGTTATTTCTATGCTCAGTGCTGATGATTTAGAAGCTGTAGTGACAAAACATCAGCCAAATATTATTATACCAGAAATTGAAGCAATCCGAACCGAAAAACTCATCGAATTTGAACAGCGAGGGATTACAGTTATTCCGACTGCGGCTGCTACTAACTATACAATGAACCGCGATCGAATTCGGGAACTGGCGCATCAACAATTGGGCATCAGAACGGCTAAATATGGTTATGCAACAACTTTAGAAGAATTGATTGCAGTTTCGGATAAAATTGGCTTTCCCAATGTTGTTAAACCGGTGATGTCATCATCAGGGAAAGGTCAATCTGTAGTGCAGGATAAGAGTGAAGTTGAGAAAGCTTGGAATTATGCGATCGCTAATTCTAGAGGAGACAGTCAAAAGGTCATCGTAGAAGAATTTATTAACTTTGAAATTGAGATAACTTTACTGACAATTAAACAGTGGAATGCACCGACAATTTTCTGCTCTCCCATTGGTCATCGCCAAGAAAGAGGCGATTATCAAGAATCGTGGCAACCCGCAGAAATTTATGAAGATAAAATATCAAAATCCCAAGAAATAGCTATAAAAGTCACTGATGCTTTAGGAGGAGCCGGAATTTTTGGCGTTGAATTTTTCATTACTAAAGATGAAGTGATTTTTTCCGAACTTTCTCCCAGGCCCCACGATACGGGAATGGTGACATTAATCTCACAAAATCTTAACGAATTTGAACTACATCTGCGAGCTATTTTAGGCTTGCCAATTCCTCATATTGAACAGCTAGGAGCATCAGCTAGTGCAGTAATTTTAGCCTCAGAAAAATCTGATTCTATTGCTTTTAGTGGTGTCGCCGATGCTTTATCAGAAAAAGATGTAGATATTAAATTATTTGGTAAACCTAATGCTCATCTATATCGGCGAATGGGCGTAGCTTTGGCGAAAGGTGTGAATGTCCAAGAGGCTAGGGAAAAGGCTACTAGAGCTGCAAGTAAAATCACAATTATCTAAATTTAGCCTGCTTTAGCACAATTGTTTATTAGCCATAGGTTTGAACCTATGGCGGACTGACTTATGGCATAGGATGAAAGAGAAGGTCTGGGAAAATGAAATTAAAAATCGCCCAGGTAGAAAAGGCAATTGATATCGAAAGAACAGCAAGAACGGGTGCTAGGGAAAGATACTTAAGGAAATATGTTTGTTGGTTGTTTGATTTCTGCATATAATGCTCCTAAAAACTTTCCGAACTGCAACTATTTGGGGTTGCATTGTTGCACTTACTAAAGATATTGTGATACTTCAAGACTTCTCACTTTGGACGGAATGACAATGCCATAATAACCATTTAAGAGATATTTATATCTGAAATATCACTTTTCATCTCTTTTTCAAGTATTGGCAAGATAATTAGATAATAACTAAAATATCTCCAACATACTTGCTTTGTTTTTAATTTTAAAAAAGCTCCTAAAAAATATTTTTAGGAGCTTTAAAAATTAAACCATGAGTATGAAATAGCACCTAATTTAAATTTAACTTTGCGAATTATTTTTATCCTCTATCTAAAGAAATAACAGGATATTAAGCTAATTTGTTATTTTAAATACGTAAATTATGTGTGAAAAATATGAATTGATTGTAGTACACACAAGTCGAATTACCCCCCTTAACCCCCCGATGCATTGGGGTAAAAAAAGAAATCTAGTTCCCTCACTTTTGCAAGTTTTGTAACAGAAACTCAAAACACTTAAATTTTAGGCAAGAAAGAAATCTAATTCTCTCCCCAATACATACGGGGAGGGTTAGGGTGGGGTAAAACCTTGGGTTTTTCAGCCATTTCAGACTTGTGTGTACAGCGTAGGTTCGCGGTGAAAGTAGATTTTGTCGCTAGATAAAAGTGGGATGGGGTTGCAAGGGTATAATTAGTAATTGAGTGGACTTGATATAAGGCTATTGCAAAGGTTTCACGTTAAGTTGACACCTATGATAGCTATGCGCCCCTAGCAATATCTATTTTGAACTGCTATTTCGCAACACTATTAAGCGAATCAACCGCAGCAACTGGATTCGGCTGATTCAGATAATTGTAAACTAATTGGGAAACTTGACGGATAAAGTCTCTCCCTCTTGTGTCTTTATAAGGACGGGTAACGAAGATAGCCGCCAGGTAACGCTTACCATTGGGCATAGTCACAAATCCCGCATCGCCAATAAGAAACCCAATATCTCCGGTTTTGTTGGCGATAACTGCACCTTTCCCCAAACCGGCGGGAAGCAGTGTATGAATTGTGGTGTGACGCAGAATATCTAAGGCTTGCTCCCGACTTTGGGGCGAAACTAACTTGTTATTCACAACTAAAGCCAGCACCCGCGCCATATCTTGAGAACTTGTGGTGTTGGTTCCTCTCAAATCAGCTAAAAGATGGCGAATTACCGTGTCTTTCAGTCCCCAACTACGGAAACGCTGATTTAGTTTCGCCGCTCCACCTAAGCGATCGATAATCATGTTGGTGGCAGTATTATCACTAATGGTAATCATCTTAGTGATGGTTTCCAAAGCTGTGTACTTCTTGCCAACTCGCTCATATTGCATACTTCCAGAACCATTGGTAACTAAGTCACGCCGCATCGTCAGGTTTTCCTGAAGGGTGACTTTACCAGCATCTAAATCTTGGAAAAAAGCGATAAGTATTGGCAGTTTAATTGTACTAGCAGCCGGGAAAACGCGATCGCCTCCAATATCCAAATAATCCCCAGTATCCAAATCCAGAAAAAACATTCCTGTTTTCAGAAAGCTGTAGCGATTCATCAAGGCTTTAATTTGAGGTTCCAGCGCTTTCATCGGTGAATGCATTGGAACCACGCCAGCAAAGAGAGTGCTATTATCATTCACTCTTGGAGAAATACTCGGAGTTATTTCTAAATATTGCGGCTGGGTTGCAGTCAATCGTATGGGTTTGGGTAACTGCACAGACCAATGATTGGGGGATTCCTCTTGCAGTTGCACCTGTGCTAAATCAAAGGTGTAACCGGGTGCTAAAGTAACTACCATGCGGGTAGTCTCTGCGTTAAACTGCTCGATGCGAATGTCTTTAATTACTAATCCCACTCTTTGACTAGCCTGTGGATATCCTAATGTAACTCCAGGTAAATCAATTACCAGACGAGTCGGGCTGGTAAGTAATTGTACTTTCGGTTGAACATTTTCATCTGTGGTGAAGTCCAGATGATTGCGATTGCTATCAAAATGCCAATTAGCCATCGCTACGCCCGCCGCAGGCATCGCACCATTAGCTTTAACAGTAGAGCCAAGCAGGATTAAGCTTAAGAAGCTGGGTAGAAGCCAACTGAATTTTACAATGTTTTCTTTGTGTGTGAGTAGCATCAGCGATCGCGTTGTGTGTGAGGAAAATTCTTGAACGAACAAAAGCCGCCCACCATTAAAGCACAATTATGAAAAGTTTAGTAAATTGCAGTGAAAAGGCATGGTAAAGAACCAACCGAACCGATTTTGAGCGTGGCGTAATCTATTGCATCCACGCACGAATGCGTTTGCGTATCGCCGCTGATGACTATTTCTCCGGCGTGAGCTGTAATGCCTCAATTGTGTCACTGAAAGCTTTTATTGCGAAATCTACATTAGATATTCGATAGACATACCACATAAACATGACTGTTATCCTGACATAGCATTGACATCAAAATGACATATCTAAAAAATATATAATCAACTATAGTTTTAACAAATCACTATATCTCAAATACAATATTGAAACAAGAAAATTGATGCTATGATTCTGTTTCAATATATCTGCTTGATCCAACAGCAATAGCAATTTCCCAAAATCTGTCTATAGGTACTTTTATCTATTTTTCTACCTAAAAGTATACATATATAGCTGAAACTTGAGTTATTGATTTAGAGAAATCAGTACTGCAAGTAAACTGTCCATGTTTTCCCAAGATAAACCAAATCCAAAAGATTCACCGCAAGTACCATCTTCAACAATGCCATTTTGCCCACTGCCCCATTGCCGGAAGCGATTAGTCAAAATATCGAGACTATTATTGACCTGCACAGACGTTATGAGAAAGACGTACCTCAACATCAACGGTTTGTAGAAACGGTAACAGCCTTTTTTGGTCGTCCGGTATTCCTGTATAGCATCCTGTTAGGAATTATTCTGTGGGTAACACCCAATGTTTTACCACGACGTTTAGGCATATCAAGATTCGATCCCCCGCCATTTTCTTGGCTACAATTTTCACTGACCGCAGGTTCCCTGTTAGTAACAACAGGGGTGTTGATAAAACAAGAGCGTCAGGAAAAATTAGCAGAGCAACGGGCGCAACTTAGCCTTCAGCTTAACCTGCTCTCTGAGCAGAAAATCGCAAAACTTATCGCTTTAGTTGAAGAATTACGCCAAGATATTCCCAATGTCAAAAATCGCTCCGATCCGCAGGCCCAAATAATGAAGGAAGCTGTTGATCCCCAAGCGATTCTAGATGCATTAGAAGAGACTTTAGCATCAGAGTTAGCTAATTTTCGGAACCAAAAAATACCAGACCAAGAGTAACAACACTTACTATTGTGTTAGCAAAAGTACTAAAATTAGTAACTTTTTGATTGTATTTGCTACCCATCTCAATACGGTTTAGATAAGCTGGGAAGGTGGTTTGGAGGCACTTAAAGTGAAGAGATTAAATTTAAATACTCTTGCTTCCCCAACACTTTCTTCTACCTTCGCTCAAAGAACTCGTTTTAACAGATAACTTTCTTAACCAAAACGTATTGAGAGTTACTCAGATTGTTGGGGTAGCTACCAGCTTCACTAGTAACACTATCCGCTTACTAGGTTTTTTGCGGAGGCTGTATCTGTAGTTAAAATCCTAAATCTACGGCAATACGGTGGGCGCAAGCAAATCCAGAAAAAGCAACTGCATTCAAACCTTGACCTGGAAAAGTGCTATCTCCTACACAATAAAGTCCTGATATAGCTGTGCGATTAAAGGGCATATTCAATAACCCCCACAATTTACGTCGGGGAATTGGCCCATAAGTGCCATCTTCACGACCCAAAAAGCGGCGATGTGTGCGCGGTGTCCCCACTTCTAAATAATCCAATCCGGCATCTAAACCCGGAAAAAGCTTCTCTAGGCGGTCAATAATTCGCCAAGCTGCCTTTTCTTTTTTTGCTTCGTACTCACTTGGAGAAAGTTCTTGCCAATCATCAATCCAGTGAGGCGTGAAGGCATGAATGATATGATATCCATTTGGTGCTAAATCTGGGTCAAGCAATGTCGGAATCGAAACAAAAACTGTGCCTTCTGCTGCTGTCATCTTTTCCCAGTCTTCCAGCAAAATATGGTGACACTCTGTCCCCGCAGGTAAAACTGACTCCTTTACCCCGATGTGCAAACTCAAAAAGCTTGGAGATTTTTGGTAGTTTTGTTGCCATTTTTTCTCATTATCTGGCATTGCTTCTACTGGTAATAATTGTGTAAATGTATCCCAGCGTGTAGCATTAGAAACTATGCGTTTACCCCGATATACTTTACCATTAGCCAGTTGCACACCTACCGCTTTTCCTTGTTCTGTAAGAATTTTGGTGACTCTAGCTTGGTACTGAATTTGACCTCCAGCCTTTTCTAGACCTTCCACCAGTTTTTGGGCAATTTGTCCGACTCCGCCTTTGGGATAGTTAACTCCGCCATAATGCCTGTCAGAAAAGACCATTCCAGCATTAATCATTGGTGTCATATCTGATGGAACCACCGACCAGCAATAACATTCCATGTCGATAAACTTCAATAATTGCGGGTCTTTGATGTAACGCCGCGCCACATCCCCGGCATTTTGCGGCAGATACTTGGCTAAACCGAGACACGCCAAAGGATGCTGGAAAAATACGCGCAGTAAATACCGAGGTTCTTCTAGCGACAGCAAATCCATGCTGTTGAGACACTTGAATACTTTTTGGCATTCGTCATAAAAGTGACGAATCCCTTGTTCTTCATGGGGAAAATAAGCAGTAAGATTTTGCAAAAATGTTTCATAAACCCGGTCAACCTTCAGGTCTAAACCTTGGGGTAGATGATAGTGAATCTGTACCGGATCTGCGATCGCTTCTTGGCTGACATTTACACTTGATAATGCACGGGTGAGTAAGTTGGTTGTACCGTTCTGTCCCAGCCCAAAAATCATTGACGCACCAACATCAAATCGATAGCCTTGGCGTTCAAAATAACCAGCGCTACCGCCAGGAATCAAATAACGTTCCAGTACCAGCACTTTCGCTCCCTTCGCCGCTAACTGGGTCGCTGTCACTAATCCGCCAATCCCAGACCCAATTACGATTGCGTCATTTGTCATTTGTCATTTGTCCTCTGTCCTCTGTCTAGAGTCCCTTGTCCTTTGTCTAGAGTCAATCAATATTTACTAATGACTTGACCAATGCCCCATGCCCCATGCCCAATGCCCAATGCCCAATGCCCAATCAAAAAAAAGAGGGACGAGCCTGCTACTGCTGGCTAATCCCGTCTGCCGATCCTTAAAAGAGAGGAGAACACTGTATATGAATATAGCCTTGATTGAGAATTAATGTCAACTACTAATGAAAATATTTATCAATAAACTTGAGATTGCTAATTTTAAGCTGTCAGCCGGATGCAGGAAAGAGTATTATGGTGTTTCAGTTCTTATACAATCAAAAGGCGCCTATTTCTGGCTATGACGCTACAATTGCGCGTTTATGTTCCACCCCATCCCCTGATCAAACACTGGCTGGCAGTTGCCCGTGATGCAGGCACGCCTTCAGTATTATTCCGCAGTGCCATGACTGAGTTGGGAAGATGGCTGACTTATGAAGCTGCACGAGACTGGTTGCCGACCCAAGAAACAACAGTACAGAGTCCCTTAGATACCTGTGCAGCAACGGTAATCGATCCGCAAGTGCCTATGGCAGTAGTGCCGATTCTGCGAGCTGGGCTAGGATTACTAGAGGGGGCGCAGACTTTATTGCCTTTAGCATCGATTTACCACCTTGGTTTGGCGCGAGATGAAGAGACACTGCAACCTCATTGTTATTTGAACAAGTTACCAGAAAAATTTGACCCCCAAACACGAGTGTTAGTTACCGATCCAATGTTGGCAACCGGAGGATCGATTATGGCAGCAATGGCAGAATTGATACAACGGGGTGCTGACCCTGCCCTGACGCGGATTGTTTGTGTAGTAGCAGCTCCACCAGCTTTGCAAAAATTGAGTGAAGCTTATCCAGGTTTAATAATTTACACGGCTACTATTGACGAAAAACTGGACAGTAAGGGATATATTGTACCGGGATTGGGAGATGCAGGCGATCGCATCTTTGGGACTTAAGCTAGTATGCAGCTAGGGCAGGAAAATAGCATAACTACTGTAAAAGTTGCAAGGTTTGTTGAAGGCGGTAAAGATATGAGTCAGCGAGATGGTTTTGGCAGTGGTTTTGTAGCAGGGGCCTTTGTTGGTGGCGTATTTGGCGGTGTTATCGGGGCACTGATTGCTTCTCGCCGCGAACCAGAATTGCTAATAGAAGAGGAGACAGAACTGACAGATAGTCAAGCCGAAGCGAAAAAAATAGCAGCAAAGCGGCGTCAGATGAAAGCCTCAGAAAGTGAGAGTGCTGGTATAGAGACGGCCAGGCGATCGCTAGAAGATAAAATTGCCCAGCTAAATGCCACAATTGATGAAGTGCGAAAGCAACTAGGAAATGTTAATGGCGGTTCACCCCAAGCAACCAATGAGCGCTCCCTCACTAAAGACTCCTGAAGTTTGTTCAGGCGTGGTGAAAGTGTCAAGTGTGGTAAACGTGAAATCCGCAAACACTTTTGACTTTGGACTAAATTAAAATTAAAACATAAGACCGCGTTTGACACCTAGTAGGAAACAAAGCTATCCATGAGTTTACTGATTACGACACTAATTACCTTTGTCACCTTTTATAGCTATTTGCTAATTATCCGGGTTTTGCTAACCTGGTTCCCGACAATCAACTGGTATAACCAGCCATTTGCCGCTTTAGCCCAGATAACCGATCCTTATCTGAATCTATTCCGCTCAATTATTCCCCCATTGGGCGGTATGGATTTTTCGCCGATCTTAGCTTTCTTAGCACTCAATCTAGTTAGTAGTCTTCTGAGTGCCATTCCAGCTAGCCTGCCCTTATAGAAGGATTTTGATTACTACCTTGGTAAAGAATTGTGTAGAGACGTTAAGTATACAAGCGTCTCTACGATTTTTTACAGGGTTTCTAATTACCTAGCCGTACTAAGAATTACGAATTACGAATTACGAATTACGAATTACTTACGCACTTGACCGCTAAACCCCGCAGCCTTGAACTGTTTTAGCTTCAACGGAGTAGGTTGATTTGCAGCTACAGAAATTCTCAATTCAAAATCGCTAATACCTGGTGGCACTTCGGTAATAGAGCCTAAGCGAGTGCGGTTTTGCATCACCGAGTCATTATTAGCATCATAGATGCGTCCAAAAATATCTGCGTCGTAGACTGTTTTATTAGTGCCATTTTCGGCTTTGCCAACGACAAGAAAACAATTGGCAGCAGCGCTACCACTACTGATAACAGCCCCTTGTGCTAGTTCTGGTGGACAATCTTTATAAGAGACATCAAATAGTTTAATCTGTGTCAGGGCTACAGCTGGGGGAATAATCACCCACGATAGAAAAGTAATGAGACATGAAATAAAAACCACCGTGAGTGAACGCAACCGCATAAAAGACCCCGTGAGTTAATTTAGCAAACAATATTTAACTTACAACCTCAGCTTACCTGAATTTAACTACAGGGTGATTGGAGACTTGAATTTAACATTTGTAATAATTAGGGGAATAACCCCTCAATTGCTATGAACTTATGACTCCAGATGAGATTGAAGTAGCTATGTTCGCAGCCTTTAATGATTGTGATGCAGCAAGCTGTCCTCTCACTGACACGCAGAAACAGATATTACTGCAAGTGGTTGAGCAAATTCAGGGAAATTCTACGTCTGGGATGTCAAATATTGCTAATCCTCTAGACGAACTTACCCCAGAAGAGTTAGAAGCATTTTTAAAATTTGTTAAGGAGGAAGAACAACGCAACCGCACTTGGAAAGTGCAATTACTCAACGACTGGTTGCTGGAAAAGGATTCTGGAACGGTACAATTTATTCGCCAACGCTATGGTTTACAGTGGCTGAATCGGGTTGAGTCATATCATTTTGACAAGTATTCTTATTTTGAGGATGCATTAAAGTTAAGAGTAGGCGATCGCATTGAAGTTTCCAATGCACTATGGGAATGGGTGCAAGAAGATGGCCCTTGTAAGCGGGAATGGTTCCCCTGTATGGTAATTAAGGTTGAGGAAATTAGCGATGTCTACGACGGGCGTAGATGCAGCGATGATTCCTCTACTAATTGTGTCATCCGCTTTTTAAACGGCGCTGAGTATGAAATTCAAGGAATGTATCAATGGAATCGCTATAACTGGCGCTGGCCTCAAAAGGAGTAAGGAGTGCTGAGTTTTTAATACTTGTGAATGAGTCTGCGAATCAAATCATTGCTTTAACAACGCCCAAGCCAAAAATCTCTCAGTATAATACAACGCTAATTGATTGCTCACACCGTTGAAAACAGCATCAAAAGCGTGTTCTGCCCAAGGAATTTCGAGAAAAACCGCAGTATTGCCAGAATTATGTAAACGTTCATACATCTGTCTGCCAAATCGCGCTTGCACCAAATGGTCGCGACTGCCGTAAATTAATAAAGTTGGCGGTAAAGGGTGCGTTAGGTAATTTATCGGTGAAGCAATTTTATACCGATTAGGCAATTCTTCTAAAGAACCACCAAGAAATGCTTTTAAAACAGCGCGAGAATTTATAGGATCGGGATTTGGTGGTGTTTTATATCCTTCAGTTAAGTTAACAGGCCCGTAATAGTTCACCACAGCATGAATGGGTGGTGCATCGGGTTGATAAGCCGCTAGCATTGCTAAATGTGCCCCAGCAGAACGTCCTAAAAGTACCATACGTTCTGAATCGGCTTCATATTCAGCTGCATGTTTGCGAATAAAATTTAGGGCTGTACGCACATCATCTAACTGAGATGGAAACTGATATTTAGGTGCGTGTCGATAGTCGATCGCAAATACTGTATATCCATGATTAGCAATATATTGATTAAACTCGGTATTGGCATGAGTATTGCCATATTGCCAAGCTCCACCATAAATTACTACCACTGCTGGATATTTTCCTACCTCTGGGGGTTGGTAAACTTCCATTTTTAAAGGCACTCCCCCAGGAGAAGCAAAGAGAATATCTTTTTGATGACGCGTTTTACCTAATGGAATACCCCGAAAGAAATTAATTAAGTTAAAAGGATGGGTTTGCATATTAGCCCTTACTTGGACTGGAATTTGCTCTAGATAATTTGCTCCCAACCCTTGTTTCATCGCTTTAGCCATCTGCATTTGAGTTAGTGGGATATTCACTAGCACCCATCCACAAATTAGCAATCCGATTAAACTGAAAATGCAAACTAAACGTTGGAGTTGACGGCGACGGATATAGAATAAAGACAGCAATAAAAAGAGCAAATTTAATAAAAATAACCAAGGACTGACTTCTGGCGCTCCTACTGCTAGTGTGAGTAAAAACATATTTGGAGCAGGAAGAATAATCCAAGCGCTAAGAAATAGGCTTGCAAAACTGAGTAATAATGCAAGCGATGATAAAAATATTTTTGGTTTAACAAACATAAATAAAAATGCGGTAGTAATGACTTCAAAGAAACCAATCTCACGCTTTTATCTAGCACTATCTTTATGTTTTAGTTCCAGAAAATCTTTAGTTACTTTAACTATAAAATCTCCATTTATATAATTTGAAGTATAATTGGGCGTTAATAGTAGATTATCACCCAATTCTAGTATTAAAATAACCCGAAAAAAGTATTCGCCTATACTAGTATCAATCCGTTCAAGCTTAATACCAGTAATTTCGTTCAAAGAATATTGAAAAACTGTTTTTCCTAACGTTCCAAACCACCTGTAACGACTAAGCTTTACAGTATTTGTTTCCTTGTCAAAATTACAAGTGATAAATAAACCTAGTGACGCTACTAGCAACGCTAATATTCCACAGAATACAGTAATCATGACAGAAATGTAACCCGTAAAAGTCTCATCAAGTATAACTGCTAAATTATTCTCTATAGGGTTTTTCAAAAAATTATTAATTCTTGATACTATTAATTGCAATTTTTCAAGGTTAAATTTTGGATATCCTGCGCGTGAAAAAGGAAAACTATCTCTATCATTTAATAGTAAAATGTTATATTTATAATACTTAGCCTGACCATCAGTATCAATCTGGGTTTCCAATTTAGCCTCTAGTAACTCAGAAACTAGCGTTTGACTCTGTTCTCGACCTAACCAATTATTTTTTGTTAACTTACACATCACTGTTAGAGTATTTTGTCCCGCACTCAAATCAATATTTGAAGTAGATATATTGTTTGGATAACGATTGCAGACAAGTTGTGTAATAGGTGTAAATACAATAGACGCAAATAAAAATAAAACAAACAATTGACTAAAAAATATTCCCAAACCTAAAAATACTTTTGGTCGAATAATAAAAATAAGTTTAGTTGATGTTTGCTCTGAGACTTTTAGAGGATTAGCTAGAGTCAAATAACATCCAGCACCTAAGTTAATTGCCAACAGGATGGCAAATAATAAAACATTCATAGAAGTGTATGCTGGAGCGATCGCTTCTATAAAGATGAGTAGAGAAAAACCTCTGGAGTTCCCAGAGGTTTTGGTTCCTGATTTAGTTTCTACTTGTTACTCCAATTTGTCCTTAGTCGTTTCCTGATAATGGAGAAAATTATTTTAAAAACAAGATCCCCGATTTCTTAGACAATCGGGGATCTGAGTCTTGCGATTTTATTTGGATACTTAGTATCTACCCATCTACGCGATTAATTCTTTGCCTGTGGCTGCGAACCAGGAATCGTTACATCTATTGGTGTCACCTGTTTTGCTAACTGTGTCAATGGCGGTTGAATAGCAGTTTGATTCCCCACTACTAGAGTTACAATCTTTTCTGGTTTGAGATATTCTCGTGCTACCCGTTGGACATCGGCTGCTGTGGTGGCGGCGACGGCTTTTTGATAGCGAAAGAGAAAATCAGCAGGATAGCCGTAATATTCGTATCGCATCAACCGTGATAAGGTTTGGCTGGGGTCTTGAAAGTTGAATACAAAGGAGTTGAGTGTAGACTCTTTGGCATAAGCGAGTTCTTTTGCCGTTACTCTTTGAGTCTGGGTGCGCTTGATTTGGGCTTGTAAGGCTTTGACAAACTGGACAGTAGCATCCGATCGCGTTTCTCCACCAGCGATAAATATGCCAGGATAATCGAAACGGGGACTCCACTGGCCGTAGACAGAGTAAGCTAAACCTTGACGCGATCGCAATTCATTAAATAAGCGTCCACCAAATCCATTTAACACTCCATTCAATACATCCAGCGCTGCATAATCGGGATTGTCGAAACGTCCGCCCAAATGCCCGATAAGCACACTACTTTGCGTCAGTTGGGGCTGATTGACAAAAAAGACTCCACCTGTATTAGCTGGTGAAACCTTTGGTAATGTGGGTTTAGCAATACCTGGGTTACGCTGCCAATCGCCAAACTTAGCTTGAATGAGCGATCGCATTTTCTTACTCTCAAAATCGCCCACAATTCCCAAAATCATATTATTGGGGTGGAAATATTGTTGATAAAACTTGAGCAAATCCTCACGCTCAACTTTATCCACCGTTGCATACTCTATGGTGCGAGCATAAGGACTATCTTTGCCATAGATTAATTTTTTAAATTCCCGATTAGCAATCCCATCTGGATTGTCATTTCGACGGGCAATGCCACCTTTGGCTTGAGTTTTCGCTAAGTCTAGCTTTTCTTGAGCAAATACAGGCGATCGCAGCACCTCAGCAAACAGCCCAAACACTGTTTCTAAATCTTCACTGAGGGCGTCAAAGCTAGCACTCCCAGAAGTTTCACCAATACCAACTTCCACAGATGCCGCCCGTTGTTCTAATATCTCGTTGAGTTCATCAGGCGAATGCTGCTTAGTTCCTCCAGTTCGCATTACTGCGCCTGTAAAACCAGCCAACCCAACTTTCTCCATTGGTTCCAAGCGATTCCCTGTCCGCACAAACGCCGTACCATTCACCAACGGTAATTCGCGATCTTCCATCAAATAGACAACCAAGCCATTTTGCAGCACAAACCGCTCATACTTGGGTAACTTAATCTCAGGTAGCGGTGGTAGCTGCAATTCTGTGTAATGTTTTGCCTCAGCCGTCGCCGCCAGAGAAAAATTACAAGTTAAAAGTAAGCACGCAAAAACAGCAACCAAAGCATAAATCAACCCTTTGCTATTTTGAATTTTCAACGCTATCTGCCTTTTAGCTTTCACCTTGTACTTCTGCATATCTATTTTCCTGTGCGCCCTTTGCGGTTTGTTGTTCATGCTGCTTTCGACAACAGCTTCCCAATCGTGCGATTTTTCGGCGTAAAAGTTTCCTTTGCCACCCGTTGAATATCAGCCGTCGTCACTGCTGAAATGTCATCCAACTGCTTAAACAAATTCCGCCAAGAGCCAGTTTTCACTTCATATTCCAACAATTGTTGAGCCATACCCATATTGGAATCGAGAGTACGTAACAAACCTGCCCGTGCTTGGGTTTTCACTCGTTGCAAATCAACCGCCGCCACAGGCTCAGTTTTTAATTTGTCAATTTCTTGACGTAAAGCCACCGCCAACTCATCAACTGTATGACCAGGAGCTGTGAGAGCATAGAAAAATATCAAGTTTGGGTATTTATCTCCAGGAAATCCACTGTAACCTTGAGCATTTAGCGCCAAACGTTGCTTTTCTACCAAAGACTTATATAGCCGCGATGTGCGCCCATCACTTAATAAACTACCAATGATTTCATAGATGGCATTATCTGGATGAGTAATTGCCGGACGATGATAACCTTCTAAATACCAGGGTTGAGAAGGTAGCTGTAAAGTAACTTCCCGTGTTTGTTGTTGTGGCGGTTCTACTGGGATTTGTTCAACAGCTTTGGTTTTGGCTTGAAAGCGGCCAAAATAAGTTTGCGCCAGTTTTTTCACCTGAGTGGGATTGACATCTCCGACAATAGCGATCGCTAAATTACTTGGTACGTAGTGAGTATCAAAAAACTTTTGGACATCTTCTGGTGTCAGATTGCGGATATCTTCGTCATAACCAATCACCGGACGCCTGTAGGGATGGGCTTTATAAGCAGTATCGATAAACTTTTCCACCATCAGTCCAATAGGTGAATTCTCTATCCGCATCCGTCGTTCTTCTAAAATTACATCTTTCTCTTTATAAAACTCACGACGAATTACCGGATCGAGAAATCGCTCTGACTCCAACGACATCCAAAGTTCTAGCTTATTGGCAGGAAAGCTGTAAAAATAACGAGTCGCTTCGGTTGAAGTATTGGCATTTAAACCCACGCCACCCGCTTGTTCGACAATTTGCCCCAATTCATTTTGCTTGACTAGCTTGCCTGCTTGCGCTTCCACTTGCTCAAACTCAGTTTGTAACCGAATAACCTCAGCTTTTCTGCCATTGGCTTTCGCTGTTTTAATTTGAGCATTCAACTGCTCTAAGGTATCTAGTAGCGGTTTTTCTTTTTTGTAGTCTTGTGTACCAATGCGCGTTGTGCCTTTAAATGCCAAATGTTCTAGAAAGTGAGCTACACCAGTTTTACCATCTGGCTCATCCACACCACCCACATTCGCATAAGTGAGAAAAGAAACCACGGGCGCTTGATGTCGTTCCAAGACAATAAATTTCAAACCATTGTCGAGGCGAAACTCCGTTAATTGCTTAATAACTCGATCGAGATAAGGTTGGATTGAACTTTCAACTGGCGGAGTTTGAGTTTTAGTTTCTTGAGGAGGTGCTGTCTGAGTTTGAGCTAAAGCAACTTCAGGCAGCAATCCCCACGAAAAGATAATTAAAGTCAACAAAGTAACAAACAACCGCCGCAATATGACAGATACATTATCAATGAAGGCAGGAGGAAAATTTGACCAGAAAAAGCAAGGTGAAGGAGAGTTCAATGGTTTCAAATCAGTAAGGGGCGACGAATCCACAACTGAAAAGCTTCTCCTGCCTCCTGCTGCCTCCTGCTTCCTGCCTCTTTCAACTGACCAATCCAAAATCGTTCGACTGAGCGTTCGCGTAGCGTCTCGGAGAGAAGTCGAAGTCCCCAATCGTTCGACTGAGCGTAGCCGAAGTCTAAAATCTAAAATTGACCGACTGCTCTGGTTCATAAGCGAGAAGTAAGATAAAGTTACATTACCTAAATAACAGGATACTTAGCAAAAGAGCGTTAATCTTGTATTAAGCTTTCAGTGGCTCTTTCACTTGATGTTAGACAATAATGCTACAAGTCTTGTTACGGATATCTAACCATAACTGTTATGCGAGTTTTTAATTCTTCCCCGCCCTCAGAGGCTCAGACGCGCACCCGGATTTTACAGGCAGCGCAACGGTTGTTTGCCTCTCAGGGATTTGACGGCACTACCACCCGCGACTTAGCACAAACGGCAGGTATAGCTGAAGGTACTCTATTTCGTCATTTTCCGAATAAAAAAGCAATTTTGGTAGAAGTAGCCACGAATGGCTGGGTAGAGATTCTTACAGATTTACTCACAGAATTGAGTGAAATGGGCAGCTATAAAGCCGTCGCTCAAGTGATGCGCCGTCGGATGTGGAATTTTCAAAAAAATGCCGATTTGATGCGGGTTTGTTTTATGGAGGTGCAATTTCACCCCGATTTGCGCGATCGCATTCAATTAGAAGTCATTACCAAAATGACTGATGTCGGCGAAGCATTCTTTCAAACAGCAATGGATAAAGGTATTTATCGTCAAGGGGACGCAAAGTTAGTTGCGAAAGTTTTCTTAGGAATGTTTGCGATCGCAGGTTTTTCTAACAATACCCTCATGGAACCTGATGCCTCTCCCCAACAAATGCAGGAAATGGCCGAAGGACTCGCTGATATTTTTCTTAATGGTGTTTTAGCTAAAGAGTGAAGAGTTATGAGTTATGAGTTATGAGTTTTAACTCCTCACTCCTAACTCCTAACTCCTAACTAATGATTGTTTTCGCTTGCTGACTCCACTGTTGTACTAGCTCAAGTGCTGGACACAAATCTCGGCGCTGCATTGTTGCTACCTGCAAGCGCATGATTTGTTGGTGCAATCTGTGAGTGGGAGTTTGAGCTAACTGCATTACAGAACCAATACCCGCATGAAGCAATAAACCACAATATTGTGTCCCGACACTGGGAATACGCGCCAAGTCAGCTAAAGCCATCCATTTATTTACATACTGAAGATGAATCTGTAGTTTATTTGCTAACGCTAGTCTTGACTCTAAAGTTTTCCCTTGTTTGACTAAAGCTACTGTGCTAGTAATCCCACAATTTTGGAGTTGAGATTGTTCCTCATGGCTCAGTCCAGGTAATTGCTCAATTGGCCAATCACGAGATTGGATACTAGTTCTACTATCTTTGTGTTTAGCAGACATTTTTGAAATTAAAATATAGGCTTGTTTAAATATTGTGACAGTTGCTTCTTCGCAAAAGAACGCTTTTGCTGTTTAGTGTTTGTATTGATGTGCAATTTTAAGCCAACCTTCTGCAATGCGATTGCATCGACTGACAATGCGATTGTATCGACTGACAATGCGATTGCATCGACTAACAATGCGATTGTTTCGCATGACAATGCGATTGTTTCGCCTGACAATGCGATTGTTTCGCCTGACAATGCGATTGTTTCGCCTGACAATGCGATT
>NZ_JAVRCB010000014.1:159401-170671 GCF_034530955.1 Nostoc sp. DedQUE05
GTGCCGCGCTATTTTATGCAGGTAATGCCGATTGTATCGGGATAGCTCAAGATAAAGGCGTTACGGCTTGTATGGCTAAAAATATGCGATCGCTTTCTATAGTTTTCTTGACGTTACAATGGGCGTACAGTATCTGCAATTTAGCTAATATACGGTAGATTGCAGGAAGCTGATGACCAAAAAGAAAAAGGATACAGAGCAACTAACATTTATTTATAAGGATCAAAAATTTTTGAATTTTGAATTTTGAATTCGGAGCGAAGCGACGTGACCCAGATTCCGAAAAGTGCAGCCCAGTTCTATGAAACAGACTTTGCAGCATGGACAGAAAAAACTGTACAACTTATTCGTGCTGGACAATTTAGACAAGTAGACTGGGATGCTGTGATTGAGGAGATTGAAAGCTTGGGACGGTCAGAACGACGAGAATTGAAAAGCCGCTTGGAAGTATTATTACAGCATTTGCTCAAGTGGCAATATCAATCTAGTTTGCGGAGTGGCCCTTGGCGAAATACGATTGATGAGCAGCGCCACAAAATTGCAGATTTACTGCAAGAGAGTCCCAGCCTCAAATCTTATCCAGAAGAAGTTTTAGCCCAGTGCTATTATCGGGGATTGAAAGCTGCTAGTAATGAAACTGAACTACCAATCAATACGTTTCCAGTGGAATGTCCTTATTCCATTGTCCAAATTCTTGATAGTGAGTTTTTGCCAGATATTATCGATTTGTAATATTAGGTTGATGCGATAAATAACTCCCCTCGCAGCACAGTTACCGCTTGTCCAGCGAGAAAAACGCGATCGCCTCCGTCATAATACACCTTCACCACCCCACCGCGACTAGATGCTTGATAAGCCAAAAACTCATTTTTGTGCAAGCGATCGCGCCAGAACCAAGCTAGACAGCAATGAGCCGCTCCTGTCACTGGGTCTTCATTAATACCTAATCCTGGTGCAAAGAAGCGAGAGACGAAATCATATTCAGAATCAGAGTTAGTCTGGCTGGTGACAATGACGTTAGGAATCAGTAAGGTTTTTAGCAGTTGAAAATTAGGCTGTATTTGCTGCACCAATTGTTCAGATTCCAATTCCACAAGATAACCTAGTGAATTCTGCAAGACAGATTTGTAGGCTACACCCAAAGCTTGCTTGAGTTCTGGAGGAGCGACTGTTGCTTGTGAGTGATTTACTGGAAAATCTAACTCAATCCAATCACCTTGTAACTTCGCAATCAGCACTCCACTTTTGGTATAAAAACGTGCAACTTCATCAAGTAACAAATGTCCCTCTGACCAAAGTACATGGGCACTAGCTAAAGTTGCGTGACCACAAAGCGGAACTTCTACTGTGGGCGTAAACCAACGCAGATTAAAGCCATCATCCTGTCTGACTAAAAAAGCTGTTTCAGATAAATTCATCTCTTGAGCCACCTTTTGCATCCAGCGCTCATCTTGGGGAGTAGGCAAAATACAGACAGCAGCCGGATTACCTGCCAAAGGTGTATTGGTAAAAGCATCAACTTGAGTAATAATTTGTTTCTTTAAAGTCACGTCGCTTCGCTCCGAATTCAAAATTCAAAATTTAAAATTAATGATCCCCATAAATAAATTTTCTTGTGGGGCGGGCATCTTGCCCGCCAGGACGGGCTAGAGAGCCAGTCCCACAAGAGTTTGCTAATGCACTATTATTTTAGTCTTGCTACGCTACTACGTTGTGTTAATCCAAATGAGAACCGCTATATACAGTACCTTATAAATTAGGAATACAATCTCCAAAAACTAGGGCCAATGTTAAAGCAAACCGAAAACGTGAGGATAAAAATCTTCAGAAGCATCTTTGCTGCTGTCAACTTAGCGCTAATTTCTGGAGGATTAGTTAGTTGTGTTGTTGAAGCCCCGCAGCCACTTGCACCAATTGAGCAACAAAAACCAGAGTTACAACCTAACCAGAACGACAAAGATGACGACCACAAAGATGACGATCGCAAAAATGATAAAAAAGATGGCGATCGCAAAAACGATAAAAAAGATGACGATAAAGACGATAACGACTAAATAAAGGCAAAACTATTACCTTTATCCTTTTTTTGAGTTTACATTTATGCTTATCCCACAAACTTCTACTTCCCTCGCCGATACTTTACGCCACCGACGGCAACAACTAGCCAAACTGATTGATTTTCCGGCAATTTTGTGGTCAGGTAGCAACAATCCGCGCAATTTTCCGGCAAATTCCTTTCCATTTCGTGCTAACAGTCATTTCCTTTATTTTGCCGGACTGCCATTACCAAAAGCGGCAATTCGTCTAGAAGCGGGCAAACTAGAACTATTCATCGACGATCCGTCACCCAGTAGCGCCCTTTGGCATGGAGAAATGCCAACGCGCGAAGAAATAGCCGAGAAGATTGGGGCGGATGTGGCAAGGCCAATGGCAGAATTAGAGTCTTGGCTAGAAGATGCCGCTACACTTGCCGTCCAAGATGCTGCTACTTGGACGCAGCAATCGCAGCTATTAAATAGATGGGTTTTACCACAAAGTCCTCCCCAAGGAATTGACTTGGAGTTAGCAAAGGCGATCGTTTCACTCCGCCTCACCCACGATGATGGTGCATTAACCGAGTTGAGAAAAGCTGCGGCTGTCACCGTCAAAGCTCACAAAGCGGGGATGGCAGCAACACCCCAAGCCAAACTAGAAGCAGAAGTTCGGGCAGCGATGGAAGGGGTGATTATTGCCCACAATATGACTACCTCTTACAACAGTATTGTCACTGTTCACGGTGAAGTTTTGCATAACGAGCAGTATCACCATAGTTTGCAACCAGGTGATTTACTGCTTGCTGATGTTGGTGCTGAGACTGAAACTGGTTGGGCGGGTGATGTAACTCGCACTTGGCCAGTTTCGGGTAAGTTTTCATCTACCCAAAGAGATATTTATAATGTGGTGTTGGCAGCCCACGATGCTTGCATAGCCAAAATCCAGCCTGGTGTAGAGTATGGGGATATTCACCTACTAGCGGCTACAGCGATCGCTGAAGGTTTGGTGGAGTTAGGCATTTTACAAGGAAATCCCCAAGATTTAGTAGAAATCGATGCCCACGCGCTATTTTTCCCTCATGGGATCGGCCATCTACTGGGTTTAGATGTGCATGATATGGAAGATTTGGGCGATTTAGCCGGGTATGAAGAAGGACGCCAAAGGAGCGATCGCTTTGGCTTAAGCTATCTCCGTTTAAATCGTCCCCTGCGCCCAGGAATGTTAGTCACAATTGAGCCTGGTTTTTATCAAGTACCAGCAATTTTAAATGATGCTAATGTCCGTTCAAAATATCAGAATGTGGTGAATTGGCAGCGTTTATCTGAATTCGCCGATGTCCGAGGAATTCGCATTGAAGATGATGTTTTAGTTACTACAGAAGGCAGCGAAGTTTTAACAGCTGCATTACCAAACGATGCCGATACTGTAGAAAATCTAGTCAATGGCTGAGTTCATACTCACAGGCATCTTTTGTAAATATTTGCAGTGTGATGCTGTGTACTACTATGGTTTTTCTGAATTACTGGATCGATCTTTAATCCAGTTAAGCATTTGATATCATGTCCGCTTGATTACTTACTAAACCCCAAGAACCCCACCCCACCAAAGCTACGCTTTGTCTCCCCTCCCCGCAGGCGGGGAGGGGCTGGGGGTGGGGTGCAATGACTGTGGGTATCATAACTAATTACCCCGACTTGATATGATTTCGCACACCACGTTCAGATCGTGAATCCAGCAAGATCGCTAACATAGAGGCATCGCGCTCATCATCAGTGTTATAGTACTGCGCTGGCTCTCGATTTACTTGTACTTCCGCAATCTTTACGGTTTCTGCAACCACCTCAAAACGCACTTTGAAAATACAAAAACCAGTCCAACTACGATGCAAATATAGCCAAGGAGCCTCATAGAAAATGAACCACTTATCTTCCATCTGCTCTGGAATGACTCCAGCAGCAATTCGGTCGAATTCTTGCTGCGAGTAAACTTTTTCTAGCGTTATATTTTTGCATACAGAAGGCATAGGTTCTGTTTTCCAATCATTGCGTTTGGCTATTCGCATAGTTTTGATATCATTCTATTACCATTGTGAAAAAGGGTATTTTACTAAATTGCTGTTGAAATATCTAGAGTCATCAGAAACTTCTTGTCCAATCCAGTTTGGTAATTCAATTTGTTGATTTTCATCAGTGAGTTCAACTTCTGCTAATATCAGTCCTTTATTAACACCATCAAACTCATCTATTTCCCAAATTAAACTACCCGACTCTATTTTATATCTGGTTTTTTCTATAAAGGGACGTTGACATAATGTCTCAAGTATTTCTTGAGCATCTTGAACAGGAATAGGATACTCAAACTCTAATCTCGAATATTTTATATTGGGGCCTTTAATGGTCAAATAACTTTTTTCCCCTATTATACGTATGCGTACAGTTGCTTTATCTTGTGTAGCAATATATCCTTGACGATATACACTACCTTCAGCTAATCCTCTCCAGCTATTTCCTCTCACTAAATATTTACGCTCTATTTCTTTTGCCATTTTATTTACCAAATTATTTGCTTTTTTATATCACAAATAATAGAGTAATCCGAAAATTTTTCACAAAAATGTGTGCGCAATGATTACAAATCAGAGTTAAGTTGTTGAAGTATTCATATTAACTAATTGATAATTAGCGATCGCTTCTACTGTAGTCCGATAATTTACATCCTGATGACGATTTGATGCTATCTGCATTAAGCAATTGCAACTAGCAGTAAATTCGTGATTTTTATCTCACTTATTTCCAGATGCAATGAATTTTAAAGACTTTTAATTCTCCATACCTATGCTCAATAACTAACCTGTAATTAAAACATTTGTTATATGTAAGAACTCACCAAATTTTCTTGTTTAATTTGTTCTTTTGCTAAAGCCAATGCTTGACGAGCATTTTTAAACTTTATTTCATCTGTAAATTTATGCTCAAAATTCTTTAAATAAGCTTCCAAATATCGAATACGTAAGTGTGGATCGGCAGGATTCTGAAGAAAAGGGAGGTCAGCTTCAACCATGAACCGAATAGCCAACAGGGGGATAGGGCTACGAAGTGGACGAAAGTTTGGGTTGTGTAGACCAGGACTTTCATTACGTTTATGAAATTCTCCTATCATTAATCCTGACTCAACAAACAAAGGTTTAAGTTTTTGTTGGACACTATCTACTACATTAGTAGCGTCTTCTATATAGATGTCAGGAAAAATAAGTAAAAAAGCTTTATTAATTGCTAATTCCTGCTCTTGAGGATCTATTTGCAGAAATATATCTCGATAGCGTCCAACAATCTCTTCTAATTTTTCTGGATACAAATCTTTTGTGTGAATAACTGCTAGACGAATACTGTTTGATTTGAGAGAGAAAGGTACAAAAGGGCAAACTGCGCCGGGTCTACCTAAGCCAGGATGAGGCCTTCCTAAAAAGTTTTTCACCCATTCCATAATTTCAATTAAGGTAGAAAGGTCTTCGTGTTGCTGGAGTTGTTCAATTTCACGAGTTGTATAGAGTTGCATAAGCTTGAGTTAAATGGAATAATTGTTTAATTCTGAATCCCAAATTAGTTTACATACAGGTGTATTGTAAAACTAATTATTTAAGTAAATAAAACAAGCTCTTTGTTGTTGATTTTTGGTTAATCGGTAGCTTGCAGAAGATAACAATGCTCTCTCATTTAGTTCTGTGAACTTCAAGTAAGTTACTTCAAAACATATACAAACATATTTCACATCAAATAACTTGTTTTCATTTGTTTTGAAATTAGTTTGTAATATTTAGCTTCAGAACTAATATTTGAATCTTGAAATGCTTGTAAGTTATGCTACATTTTGGTAACACACTCTACAATTAATTGACAGATTTTTTCAAAAAGAATTTACGATTTATATAGGATACGTATGTACCATCATTCGGCATCTACTCCTAGTTGTTTACACTGTTAAACTTCTGTTATTTTTACGAATACATTATAAATTTTATGTGTAAATAGTTATTTTTACTGTAAAAATTTAGTGTAGTTTTAACAGCAACTTTAGGGCTATTATCAAGGCAGTATACTTATAGCAAGTAAAAAGTTTACACAGAATTGGTATAAGTCAATTTTATAAGTTTTATAATACTTACAGCGAATTACAAATTAATAAAGTACACTCTCCCAAATAGATTGGGGAAAATGCTTGATAGAGTGAGGTAGTTAATCCACTTAGAGGATGTCTGAGAAGTATTCAATATTTCGCTTGATCCCCCCTAGCCCACGCCAGTCGCTCATGGGGGAAACCCCCAAGACCGCGCTGGCTCCCCTTAAAAAGGGGGGAACTGGAATCAAAGTCCCCCAATTTATCGGGGGATTTAGGGGGATCTACAAGTCTCGAATACAACACCAAAAAGTTTTCAGACATCCACTTAGATGAAAATACTATATTCTCGATTGGTCGATCTCAACGTCAGGTATTTGTAGCGAATATCGGTATTTTAGGCTTTATTTGGTCTCAAAATAAAAATAGTAGGGATAGTTAGAATAAGCGGCGACTTCTACCGTTCCCCATACCCCTATTCTTAAGTAAGCTACTCACAAAATTAAATATTTTAGGACTTCCGGTACTATACCAATTAACCATAATATGCTTTAAGTCAAATTTATATTTCAGGTGCTGATTGCAACCCCGATTTTGCTGCATATTTACTGTTCTGGGTATTAGAAATGGTTCAAAAACCCAAAATTAGTATAGTCAATATGTATGATACGTAAGTCCTATATAGGACTCATATTTGATTTCTGAAAAAACTCAGTACACTCCTAAATCCCTTTTTTCCAGTTAAGAGTTCCCTCCTTACGCAAATATGTTCATTAATCAAATCGGATTCCTATATTTGTTTAATTGAAAGTCCATTATTTATCAACAAATTCTTTCACCACTGCCATAGCATCAGGAGGAATCTGGGTAATTAGACGGAAGGGAAATGCCGCAGTTGAAGCAAACTGAGCATAGTCTGGTGTCAGGAAGATAGCATAGTTTTTAGCTTCTGGAGTCATCTGGAAAGCAAAGGCCAAAGTTATAGCTTTAACATACTTGCGAACATCTGCTGCTTGTTCGCCGACAACTTCACCGCCACTAATCGGTGTATTTGGTTGTCCAACCTGATCTAATGTAGTGCTGGGGTCTTTTACACTGAGATGAGTAGCCCCAATAATACCAACTAGCGATTTTGGGGATGGGATCTTGTCAAATCCCACAATCTGTTCAGTTAAAGCTGGGGTGGTTTTATCGGCGGAACCTGCTAACACTATGGTAGGAACTTGTATCTTAGTTAACCCAGTTTCGCCAAAAATTAGAGAAGTTGTCGGATTGAGAGCGATCGCTTGTTTGATTCTGGGATCTCGTAGTTGATAGCTATTTTCTGGTAGTTCTTGAGCGATGCACTGGATATTTTCTCCCAAACTTAAGATAGTCAGGTTCTTTTTACAGCGTTGTTTGAGATGTTCTAGTTGCAACTCGGCTCCAGCAAGTGCTAAAGCTGTACCACCACCAAGAGAATAGCCAACAACCATCGCGTTTGTAGTTGCAAGTTTCCCTTGTAGGGGATAATTAGCTGTTTGGTTGAGTTTTGCTAATTCGTCGAGGACAAAACTAATATCTTGAGGGCGATTTAAAAACTCTTGAGGCTTCATGACTCTGGTTTTGCCTTGTAATGCTAAATCAATATTTGCCGCATTACTACCGGGATGTTCTAAAGCTGCTACTACATAACCGTGGGATGCTAAATGTTCTGCTAAGTAACGCAAGTCCGTGCGGACAGATGCAAAACCGTGAGAAAAGACAATTACGGGTTTGTCGGGAGTTGCAGCAGTTGACCAGTAAATATCAACTGGAATTTTGCGATCGCGCTTTTGATCGTTCAGACTTAAATTGAGTACTTTTACTTGGGCGCTTCCTGGTTGGCTGGGATCGAAAGGGAAAGCAATCTGCGGTGTGCTCGGATGTGCTGTTATGGGGTCAAGTTGGGGAGCGATCGCTAACATAAATTGCTGGGTACGCCAAAAAGCTGTATTTAAGTTTTTTGTAACAACCCAAGCCTTTGGTAAATCAATTTCTAAGCGTTTACTGGGATAAGCAGCAATAAAACTCAGTATAGAAAGACCTTGCGGTGCAGTAGAACCTAATACCAAGCCCGATCTGAGTGCTTGTACCCCAGCTTTGTCCTTTCGGGCTAAGGCTGTAGCAAAGTCACTGAGAATACTTGTACCAATCTGGGTATTAATTAACTTATCAAGTGTGACAACATTCATCGGTATATTCATACCCAGCGCCCCCAAGAAGAAGCGGCGTTGTTCTTCAGATAAAGACTGTAAACTCCCAGGCAATTTTCCTGTTTTTACAGCCTTTTGCAACTCAGTAAGAGAGATGGATTCTGTAAATAAACCGAAACGCACAACAACTGTGTCAGCTGCAATAGCCGAAGTATTTGCCCCCAGCTGTGTAAGTGCGATGCCTACGGCGGGCAAAACCAACGCGCTAAATAAACCCGCAACTGTCTTAAGACTTCTCCAATTTCCCATAAACTTTTATACCAATTGTTACTTACGGGAATATAACGGATATTTGTGTATTTGACTACCCCAATAATTGATTAGAAATAAAAGTAAATTTTTTCTTAACTTGATGGCTACGTCTATGCTCTAATCTCCTCAAAGCATCTGCCAATGCAAACAGAGCCATATTACAAGGATAACAAAAGTAACAAATTGTAGAATTCATCACAGCCAAAAATTTGAGCATAAATCAGTGTTAACAGCCACAAAAGCTTGATTGTTTCTCAGCTAGGTTTAAGACTGTAACGGAGCTACTAGAACAGGGAAAGCGATGCCTGCGGCGGTAAACTACGCATCTACAATCTGCATTTTTTTTTCACAGAAAAATTTAACCGACTGCTTAATGTTTTGTCTTTGCTGTTTCAAACGTTTTGCAGAGGTGTTGCAGGTGAATAGTCTGATTGCTGTAGCTGCACAATCGTTACTGATCAAATTCCCCCAGCCGCGTCAACAATTTTTCTTGGCTTTATGCGTCGCAGACTACCCTATATTTTAATTTTTCTGCTCTCTTTGAGTATTATTACACTGTGGTGGCCTGTGAATGATTCTGATTGCAATTTTGAGGCTTTTATCGCATCAAAAACTACAAAATTTCAAGTACATGCTACTAAGGTTAGTGTTCAACCGTGGCGTGGTCGTCACCATGTATATGGCATCTTTATGATTCCTGATGAATACAAACAATCTCCATTTTTTGTGTTAACAGTCCAAGGTGCTGGCAGTTATTGTTCAAAACAATTTGGTTATAAAAAAAACTTTGATGATATCTTTGCTGAACCAGGAACTTATCTGGTAAAGAAGCCTATTAGAACTCGAAAAACTCTGCGGCTCATTCTTCAAGGTTTATATTCTCAGGTCAATAATAAAAATAATTGGACATTGACTTTCCCTGAACCAAAAGCTAGTCAAAATAATTCGTAATTCGTAATTCGTAATTCGTAGTTACAATTAGTGTGGGCTTTAACCTACCACTGTCTTGTTGACCACTAAATCTGCATATTTAGTGGGGGTTTGTACCCTCTTTAATTACGAATTAGTAATTATTTGGTCAAGATAATTCATAAGTTAGCTTGGTGGTTGAGTTTCCAAAATCTGGTTTTTCTCTAATAAAGCACTAGTCGCATTAACTACAATTTGTGCTGCTCCGGTGAAGAACGATCGCTCGATAGTCGCTGGTACATCGCTAGGTTGATGATAGTGCGGAGTGCGTAAATTTGCGGTATCTGTCACCAGCACAGCACCCACACCTTGGTACCAAAACGGTGCATGATCGCTGCGTAAGGTGTCTGGTGTCAGTAAACCTTTAAAAGGAATTGGTAATGTTAGAACTGCTGGCATTGATTCCTGTTTATTCAGGGCGGTTGAAGGGGTATTTTGTGAGTTTTGAAAGGCATTCAGTAAAGACAAGTGTTCTGTATCGCCGACTACTACTAAAAAGTCGCCCTTGTCGCTAGGTGGCGTCACAGGCAATCCGGTAGGGTATTTCTGACATCCAGAAGTGTAACAAGCGTAACCTACCATATCCATAACGATCGCTCCGCCTAAATTTTGCAAGCGTGTTGTCTTACTCACAAAAGCCTGACTACCCAAAAGTCCTGCTTCCTCTTGGTCAAAAAAAGCTAGCTGTAACGTCCGTGGCGTAGGACGGGAACCGAGTAACCGAGCGACTTCCAGCACTACGGCTACACCACTGGCATTATCATCGGCACCAGGGGAAGAGGCAACAGTATCGTAATGCGCTGCTACGAGAATTGCTTTCGCGGCTTTGTTAGTTCCTGGACGTTCGGCAAAAATATTTACACCGTCAGAGAACTTTTCTAACTTAGGTTTCCAGCCGAATTTTTTCAGTTCAGTTGTAATATAAGTGCGAGTAAGCGATCGCTCTTTTGTGGTGTAGCGCTGAAAATTCAACTTTTGGATATGGTTTAACAGCTTCTCAGTAGACACTTGGGGAGTAATATCAACTTCCCTTGATGGCTGTGAATCGAGTGTTTCCACCGGAATCCGCTCAACAATTGTCGGTGAGGGACGCTGTTCAAAAAACGTGCTACCTCTGCTACCCAACACGGCAACTGTCATCAGCACCAACAGCATCAGCCAAATCCATTTTCTCATCTGATTTATCCTTGGCTTCCTGACTTAGGGTAGCGCAAATCCCCAAGCATCACTTTCCAGGATTGCTTCGGTTAAGGTTTTTTGATGAAAATTCTAGCGAGCGATCGCAAAGACGCGATAAATCTGATTAAGCTAAGAAACATCTAATTTGCATAATTGAATTAAATATAACTCTTGTGGGGTGGGCATCTTGCCATTGGTGTCAACTTAACGTGAAACCGCTTGTCCGCCGGGAATTGAAATTCCCGTCTCATAGCTAAAGTCATCTGAAGATGACTAAATATCGCCAAAAATCTCCAGTCTACTTCAGTAGACTTAAGCCTAAAAGCCAAAGAAATTTATTTCCGGGCGGGCATGGAAGCCAACAGTTAAGCTATTTCCAGCTTAAGTTGACACCAATGGCATCTTGCCCGCCCAGCTTATGCAATTTAAATTTTATTGAATTCGGGTAGTCGTTTATTGAATTCGGGTAGTCGTTTATTGAATTCGGGT
>NZ_JAVRCB010000015.1:0-21579 GCF_034530955.1 Nostoc sp. DedQUE05
TTGGAACAATTAGCCGAGCTATTTTTATTAGCAATTCCTAATGTTGCATTAGCGTCTAAACAGATACCGACTGTGGCTAAATCAGCGATTTGTACTCCCAGGTCGGCTTTTGCATTAGCTTGAGTACTTTGTTGATCAGCTTTAATTCCAACCGCAGCTTGACCAGTGGTTTGGACAATCTGTGTTGGGTTATCCAAGGATGGTAGTTTAACTTGACTTGGGTCTTTTACTTGTACAGTTGTCTTAGAATCAGTTGCAACTCCAGCCACTTGTCCAACGGTGGTATTAGTTGTCTCTTGCACAGTAGCTTTAACGCCTTTTGCGACTTCAGCAGTATTAGTGGTTGTGGTTACACTTTGTACTGTTTTAGGAACTTCAGTTTTTGTGGCTGTTGTTATTGCAGATATGAAGTTAGCTGAAGCCGGTGTGATACCAGAAGATACCCCAAGCAAGCTAATGACAATAATTAAAGCGTTAGTAGAAAGTTGCTTATTCATTGATAACTCCAGGCAAAATCTTGATGTTTGTTTCGCTTCTCATGCTAAGTAGTCTGAGTAGCACTTGTAACTAGCGAATTTACTAGTTTTATTAATTTCATTTAAATTGGTGAAATGACGGCTATTTTTTTTTAATTTAATGAAGAGTTAACAGTATTAATGTTTTTGTTACCAGTATTAGCATTGTTTAGAAATTATCTAAAAAAAAATATATGTAATTTTGCTATCAATCACTTAGAACACTTAGTCAAATAAAGCTTGACGGATGAGCAACGGTGGCAATACTACTTTGAGATCGGCTATAGACAAGGAATTAGCAAAGCAGAAGTGATAAATTGAGGGTTTCTGCGGAGTTTATCAATTTCCATACAGCTATCGAACCATTAAGGTGCTTGTTTGTTCTAATCAGCACTTTAATGATTTGATAGCTTGCCGATTCCCTCAACTAAAAATCGTCCAAAGTATTGCTCAAAGCAACTTTACGTAAATTAGTTTCAATTTCTGAAACCAGACTGACAGAAGTTGTAGAAAGAGGTTACGTTAAGTGTTAATCACAAGCCGCACCCCAGTCGCGATGGTAAAAGAAATAGCAATTTGCACCCATGGACTAACTAAGCAATTTGACCGACACGTTGCTGTCAATGATGTGGATTTAGAAATCCAGGCGGGGGAAGTATATGGATTGATTGGGCCGAATGGCGCGGGTAAAACAACTCTCATCCGAATGTTGGCGACTGCTGAGGAAGCAACTACGGGTGAGATTTATATTAATGGCGATCGCCTCATCCGTGACAACAGTAATCTCAAACTTAAGCGTCATCTTGGCTATTTACCCGATGACTACCCACTATATGAAGATTTGACAGTCTGGGATTACTTAGATTACTTTGCGCGTTTATATCGTTTGCGAGAACCGCGCCGCACTAAACGCTTACATGAAGTTTTAGAACTTATTCAACTTGGTAATAAACGCAATAGTCAGATTTCTACTCTGTCGAGGGGAATGAAACAGCGTTTAAGTTTAGCGCGAACTATTATCCACGAACCAATTTTACTATTACTAGATGAGCCTGTTTCTGGACTCGATCCGATTGCGAGGATGCACTTTCGTGAAATTATTAAGGCTTTGCAAGAAGCTGGAATGACTGTCATCATTTCCTCCCACGTTCTCAGCGATTTAGCGGAAATTTGTACTTCTGTAGGAATTATGGAACTTGGCTTTTTAGTAGAAAGTACTTCCCTACAGCAACTTTATCAACGTCTAGCCCATCAGCAAATTGTGTTATCAACTCTAGGGAACTTAGAGACACTTTTGAACGAGCTTAAACACCATCCTTTAGTAGAAGAATGGGAGGTGATATCAGGAAAAAACAGCGTGCGGGTGAATTTTTCGGGCAAAGATGAAGATAGTGCCGAGTTATTGCGATCGCTAATCAAAATCGGCATTCCTTTAACTGATTTTCACTGCACGCAAGAAGACTTAGAAAGCATTTTTTTAAAATTAGGTCACAAACAAGCATCTTGATTCATCAATAAATCTCACTCACTATTTTTGGAGAAATTTTTCAGACTATGCTTAATTTAATTGACAAAATCGGCGATTGGAATCCGCAATTATTTCGCGAACTCAAAGGACAATTTAAATTTTTTAATGTAGCGATCGTAGTTGTAACATCTTTACTATTGCAACTGGTAGTTCTCTTATATCATTTAAGTAACCTTCCTGATAATGAATACTCCCTAACTGGTACATACTGTCGTTTAAGTCAAATATATCAACCGCAACAAACACAGGCTTTCAAGGAATCAAATCAATCTAAAATTGATGAGTTAAATTATTTCTTTTCAAAAAATTTTTGTCCCCCAAATCAAATTGATTGGCAGTTGTGGTGGCGAGATCATTGGGAATATATATTCTTAACATTTAGTGTAATTTTTATATTTACACTACTAGTTGCAGGAACTTATTTGCTAATCAATGATTTCGCTAAAGAAGAAACTCGCGGCACACTCAACTTTATCCGTCTTAGTCCCCAATCAGAAACAAGTATATTGACTGGCAAGTTGTTAGGAGTTCCGAGTTTAATTTATCTCATGATTTTAGTAGCAGTTCCTTTACATTTATGGGCTGGGCTTTCTGCCAAAATTGCTTTTAGTTACATTTTGGGTTACTACGCAATTCTTGCTGCTAGCTGTATTTTCTTCTACAGTGCGGCACTACTACTTAGCTTACTTAGCCGTTCATTTAGTGGTTCTCAGCCTTTGTTAGGTTTATTAGTTAGCGGTATAACTTTTATGTTTTTGTTCATAACGATGTTACTCGCATCGTCTTCTAACCACAGTTTAAATAATTCAACTGCTTGGTTTAGACTTTTTAATCCTTGGGATACAACTAATTATTTATTTCCTAACTTGTTTAATCTATCCAATGACTCGGATATTAAAAAGCTGCAATTTTTCTATCTCCCATTAGGGAGAAATATTATTAGTATTCTTGGCTTTCATTTATTAAACTTGGGATTGTGCAGTTACGGAATTTTGCACATTCTTAAACGTTGCTTCCGTAATCCTCAAGCCTCAATAATTAGCAAGAAGCAAAGTTATTTATTAGTAGCATTTTGCCAGTTGATGATCTGGGGTTTTACTTTACAAATTGGTGAAAATAGTTACACATTAGATCAACAATTTGGGGGAAATTACATTTTGCTAGCATCGTACAACTTGGTGTTGATTTTAAGTTTAATTGCAGTTCTTTCGCCTCACCGTCAAGATGTACAAGATTGGGCAAGATATCGACATCAAGGAGTTTCTAGCCACAAGAGTATTTGGCAGGATCTAATTTGGGCTGAAAAAAGCCCTGCACTCGTGGCGATCGCAATTAATCTTACAATTGTTACTATCCCCTGGCTAGTCTGGATTTCATTTACATCTGTTTTTGATACTAACAATGACCAAACTTGGCTGGTTAAAGATGTTGACAGGTTTAAAGTACTTTTAGCTATAGCTTTGTCTATCAGCGTAATCATGATTTACGCTACTATCGCCCAATTGCTACTTTTGCTGAAAACTCCCAAACGTTCTTTCTGGGCAATTCGGATTATAGGTACAGCAGTGTTACTACCACCGATAATTTTAGAATTTATCGGCATCACATCACAGGTGTCTACTGCGGTTTCTACTGTATGGCTGTTTTCAACTTTTCCTTGGGCTGGTATACAAGGCTCTAGTACGACAACAATTTTTATGGCATTCCTCGCTGAGTTAACTTTTCTAGGATGGTTAAACTTGCAGTTGACAAGGCAAGTGAGATTAGCAGGCGAATCTGCTACGAAAGCATTATTAGCATAACTAGCTAGATAGTTATCAATAAACTTAGAACCTCAATTTATCAAATAAATTGGGGTTTTTATTTTTTATGAATGCTTTAAGACTGCTATATTATCTATTATTTGTTAATTTTTGTATTGACACAAGTATCACAGCAATCTGAAAATCATGTTAAACATCTCTACTCAAGACCTACGCTACACAGCCATTCACTTTTTAGAACAAAGTCCCCCAGAACGTCTACAAATTCTTAAGCAACTGGGCATCGCTCGTTATGACTTTTTAACTAAAATACGATTAAATGAAGCTAATATCATCTGTATAATGAGATTTTTTAAATATCCCAGTCAGCTAAAGTTTCCTAATCTTATGGGAGCAGATTTATCTGGTTTAATTTTAGATGATGTCAACTTCATACGAGGAAATTTGTCAGAAGCAAATCTCCAAGGTAGTAGTTTAGTAAATGCAGACCTTTTATTTGTAAATTTTACGAAAGCAGACTTGAGAAATGCAGATTTACGAGGTGCAACTCTGAACGAGACTATTTGGTTGGAGACTCAAGTAGATAAGTGTCAATTTGGCGTGGGTATTGGTTTAAATCATTTACAACGTCAAGATTTAGAATTACGCAAAGCGATATTTAATTCTTGAGAAGTTAGTAATGAAAACACAAAAAATTATAAGATGATTGAATTGATATCGATCTGGATAAATTAATGAGTATTAAGTTGCCCCAAAAATTGATGTTGCTGGGTTCAGGAGAACTAGGCAAAGAATTTGCGATCGCTGCTCAACGTCTTGGTAATTATGTGATTGCCGTTGACCGCTATACCAATGCTCCAGCGATGCAGGTTGCTGATGCTTATGAAGTTATTTCTATGCTCAGTGCTGATGATTTAGAAGCTGTAGTGACAAAACATCAGCCAAATATTATTATACCAGAAATTGAAGCAATCCGAACCGAAAAACTCATCGAATTTGAACAGCGAGGGATTACAGTTATTCCGACTGCGGCTGCTACTAACTATACAATGAACCGCGATCGAATTCGGGAACTGGCGCATCAACAATTGGGCATCAGAACGGCTAAATATGGTTATGCAACAACTTTAGAAGAATTGATTGCAGTTTCGGATAAAATTGGCTTTCCCAATGTTGTTAAACCGGTGATGTCATCATCAGGGAAAGGTCAATCTGTAGTGCAGGATAAGAGTGAAGTTGAGAAAGCTTGGAATTATGCGATCGCTAATTCTAGAGGAGACAGTCAAAAGGTCATCGTAGAAGAATTTATTAACTTTGAAATTGAGATAACTTTACTGACAATTAAACAGTGGAATGCACCGACAATTTTCTGCTCTCCCATTGGTCATCGCCAAGAAAGAGGCGATTATCAAGAATCGTGGCAACCCGCAGAAATTTATGAAGATAAAATATCAAAATCCCAAGAAATAGCTATAAAAGTCACTGATGCTTTAGGAGGAGCCGGAATTTTTGGCGTTGAATTTTTCATTACTAAAGATGAAGTGATTTTTTCCGAACTTTCTCCCAGGCCCCACGATACGGGAATGGTGACATTAATCTCACAAAATCTTAACGAATTTGAACTACATCTGCGAGCTATTTTAGGCTTGCCAATTCCTCATATTGAACAGCTAGGAGCATCAGCTAGTGCAGTAATTTTAGCCTCAGAAAAATCTGATTCTATTGCTTTTAGTGGTGTCGCCGATGCTTTATCAGAAAAAGATGTAGATATTAAATTATTTGGTAAACCTAATGCTCATCTATATCGGCGAATGGGCGTAGCTTTGGCGAAAGGTGTGAATGTCCAAGAGGCTAGGGAAAAGGCTACTAGAGCTGCAAGTAAAATCACAATTATCTAAATTTAGCCTGCTTTAGCACAATTGTTTATTAGCCATAGGTTTGAACCTATGGCGGACTGACTTATGGCATAGGATGAAAGAGAAGGTCTGGGAAAATGAAATTAAAAATCGCCCAGGTAGAAAAGGCAATTGATATCGAAAGAACAGCAAGAACGGGTGCTAGGGAAAGATACTTAAGGAAATATGTTTGTTGGTTGTTTGATTTCTGCATATAATGCTCCTAAAAACTTTCCGAACTGCAACTATTTGGGGTTGCATTGTTGCACTTACTAAAGATATTGTGATACTTCAAGACTTCTCACTTTGGACGGAATGACAATGCCATAATAACCATTTAAGAGATATTTATATCTGAAATATCACTTTTCATCTCTTTTTCAAGTATTGGCAAGATAATTAGATAATAACTAAAATATCTCCAACATACTTGCTTTGTTTTTAATTTTAAAAAAGCTCCTAAAAAATATTTTTAGGAGCTTTAAAAATTAAACCATGAGTATGAAATAGCACCTAATTTAAATTTAACTTTGCGAATTATTTTTATCCTCTATCTAAAGAAATAACAGGATATTAAGCTAATTTGTTATTTTAAATACGTAAATTATGTGTGAAAAATATGAATTGATTGTAGTACACACAAGTCGAATTACCCCCCTTAACCCCCCGATGCATTGGGGTAAAAAAAGAAATCTAGTTCCCTCACTTTTGCAAGTTTTGTAACAGAAACTCAAAACACTTAAATTTTAGGCAAGAAAGAAATCTAATTCTCTCCCCAATACATACGGGGAGGGTTAGGGTGGGGTAAAACCTTGGGTTTTTCAGCCATTTCAGACTTGTGTGTACAGCGTAGGTTCGCGGTGAAAGTAGATTTTGTCGCTAGATAAAAGTGGGATGGGGTTGCAAGGGTATAATTAGTAATTGAGTGGACTTGATATAAGGCTATTGCAAAGGTTTCACGTTAAGTTGACACCTATGATAGCTATGCGCCCCTAGCAATATCTATTTTGAACTGCTATTTCGCAACACTATTAAGCGAATCAACCGCAGCAACTGGATTCGGCTGATTCAGATAATTGTAAACTAATTGGGAAACTTGACGGATAAAGTCTCTCCCTCTTGTGTCTTTATAAGGACGGGTAACGAAGATAGCCGCCAGGTAACGCTTACCATTGGGCATAGTCACAAATCCCGCATCGCCAATAAGAAACCCAATATCTCCGGTTTTGTTGGCGATAACTGCACCTTTCCCCAAACCGGCGGGAAGCAGTGTATGAATTGTGGTGTGACGCAGAATATCTAAGGCTTGCTCCCGACTTTGGGGCGAAACTAACTTGTTATTCACAACTAAAGCCAGCACCCGCGCCATATCTTGAGAACTTGTGGTGTTGGTTCCTCTCAAATCAGCTAAAAGATGGCGAATTACCGTGTCTTTCAGTCCCCAACTACGGAAACGCTGATTTAGTTTCGCCGCTCCACCTAAGCGATCGATAATCATGTTGGTGGCAGTATTATCACTAATGGTAATCATCTTAGTGATGGTTTCCAAAGCTGTGTACTTCTTGCCAACTCGCTCATATTGCATACTTCCAGAACCATTGGTAACTAAGTCACGCCGCATCGTCAGGTTTTCCTGAAGGGTGACTTTACCAGCATCTAAATCTTGGAAAAAAGCGATAAGTATTGGCAGTTTAATTGTACTAGCAGCCGGGAAAACGCGATCGCCTCCAATATCCAAATAATCCCCAGTATCCAAATCCAGAAAAAACATTCCTGTTTTCAGAAAGCTGTAGCGATTCATCAAGGCTTTAATTTGAGGTTCCAGCGCTTTCATCGGTGAATGCATTGGAACCACGCCAGCAAAGAGAGTGCTATTATCATTCACTCTTGGAGAAATACTCGGAGTTATTTCTAAATATTGCGGCTGGGTTGCAGTCAATCGTATGGGTTTGGGTAACTGCACAGACCAATGATTGGGGGATTCCTCTTGCAGTTGCACCTGTGCTAAATCAAAGGTGTAACCGGGTGCTAAAGTAACTACCATGCGGGTAGTCTCTGCGTTAAACTGCTCGATGCGAATGTCTTTAATTACTAATCCCACTCTTTGACTAGCCTGTGGATATCCTAATGTAACTCCAGGTAAATCAATTACCAGACGAGTCGGGCTGGTAAGTAATTGTACTTTCGGTTGAACATTTTCATCTGTGGTGAAGTCCAGATGATTGCGATTGCTATCAAAATGCCAATTAGCCATCGCTACGCCCGCCGCAGGCATCGCACCATTAGCTTTAACAGTAGAGCCAAGCAGGATTAAGCTTAAGAAGCTGGGTAGAAGCCAACTGAATTTTACAATGTTTTCTTTGTGTGTGAGTAGCATCAGCGATCGCGTTGTGTGTGAGGAAAATTCTTGAACGAACAAAAGCCGCCCACCATTAAAGCACAATTATGAAAAGTTTAGTAAATTGCAGTGAAAAGGCATGGTAAAGAACCAACCGAACCGATTTTGAGCGTGGCGTAATCTATTGCATCCACGCACGAATGCGTTTGCGTATCGCCGCTGATGACTATTTCTCCGGCGTGAGCTGTAATGCCTCAATTGTGTCACTGAAAGCTTTTATTGCGAAATCTACATTAGATATTCGATAGACATACCACATAAACATGACTGTTATCCTGACATAGCATTGACATCAAAATGACATATCTAAAAAATATATAATCAACTATAGTTTTAACAAATCACTATATCTCAAATACAATATTGAAACAAGAAAATTGATGCTATGATTCTGTTTCAATATATCTGCTTGATCCAACAGCAATAGCAATTTCCCAAAATCTGTCTATAGGTACTTTTATCTATTTTTCTACCTAAAAGTATACATATATAGCTGAAACTTGAGTTATTGATTTAGAGAAATCAGTACTGCAAGTAAACTGTCCATGTTTTCCCAAGATAAACCAAATCCAAAAGATTCACCGCAAGTACCATCTTCAACAATGCCATTTTGCCCACTGCCCCATTGCCGGAAGCGATTAGTCAAAATATCGAGACTATTATTGACCTGCACAGACGTTATGAGAAAGACGTACCTCAACATCAACGGTTTGTAGAAACGGTAACAGCCTTTTTTGGTCGTCCGGTATTCCTGTATAGCATCCTGTTAGGAATTATTCTGTGGGTAACACCCAATGTTTTACCACGACGTTTAGGCATATCAAGATTCGATCCCCCGCCATTTTCTTGGCTACAATTTTCACTGACCGCAGGTTCCCTGTTAGTAACAACAGGGGTGTTGATAAAACAAGAGCGTCAGGAAAAATTAGCAGAGCAACGGGCGCAACTTAGCCTTCAGCTTAACCTGCTCTCTGAGCAGAAAATCGCAAAACTTATCGCTTTAGTTGAAGAATTACGCCAAGATATTCCCAATGTCAAAAATCGCTCCGATCCGCAGGCCCAAATAATGAAGGAAGCTGTTGATCCCCAAGCGATTCTAGATGCATTAGAAGAGACTTTAGCATCAGAGTTAGCTAATTTTCGGAACCAAAAAATACCAGACCAAGAGTAACAACACTTACTATTGTGTTAGCAAAAGTACTAAAATTAGTAACTTTTTGATTGTATTTGCTACCCATCTCAATACGGTTTAGATAAGCTGGGAAGGTGGTTTGGAGGCACTTAAAGTGAAGAGATTAAATTTAAATACTCTTGCTTCCCCAACACTTTCTTCTACCTTCGCTCAAAGAACTCGTTTTAACAGATAACTTTCTTAACCAAAACGTATTGAGAGTTACTCAGATTGTTGGGGTAGCTACCAGCTTCACTAGTAACACTATCCGCTTACTAGGTTTTTTGCGGAGGCTGTATCTGTAGTTAAAATCCTAAATCTACGGCAATACGGTGGGCGCAAGCAAATCCAGAAAAAGCAACTGCATTCAAACCTTGACCTGGAAAAGTGCTATCTCCTACACAATAAAGTCCTGATATAGCTGTGCGATTAAAGGGCATATTCAATAACCCCCACAATTTACGTCGGGGAATTGGCCCATAAGTGCCATCTTCACGACCCAAAAAGCGGCGATGTGTGCGCGGTGTCCCCACTTCTAAATAATCCAATCCGGCATCTAAACCCGGAAAAAGCTTCTCTAGGCGGTCAATAATTCGCCAAGCTGCCTTTTCTTTTTTTGCTTCGTACTCACTTGGAGAAAGTTCTTGCCAATCATCAATCCAGTGAGGCGTGAAGGCATGAATGATATGATATCCATTTGGTGCTAAATCTGGGTCAAGCAATGTCGGAATCGAAACAAAAACTGTGCCTTCTGCTGCTGTCATCTTTTCCCAGTCTTCCAGCAAAATATGGTGACACTCTGTCCCCGCAGGTAAAACTGACTCCTTTACCCCGATGTGCAAACTCAAAAAGCTTGGAGATTTTTGGTAGTTTTGTTGCCATTTTTTCTCATTATCTGGCATTGCTTCTACTGGTAATAATTGTGTAAATGTATCCCAGCGTGTAGCATTAGAAACTATGCGTTTACCCCGATATACTTTACCATTAGCCAGTTGCACACCTACCGCTTTTCCTTGTTCTGTAAGAATTTTGGTGACTCTAGCTTGGTACTGAATTTGACCTCCAGCCTTTTCTAGACCTTCCACCAGTTTTTGGGCAATTTGTCCGACTCCGCCTTTGGGATAGTTAACTCCGCCATAATGCCTGTCAGAAAAGACCATTCCAGCATTAATCATTGGTGTCATATCTGATGGAACCACCGACCAGCAATAACATTCCATGTCGATAAACTTCAATAATTGCGGGTCTTTGATGTAACGCCGCGCCACATCCCCGGCATTTTGCGGCAGATACTTGGCTAAACCGAGACACGCCAAAGGATGCTGGAAAAATACGCGCAGTAAATACCGAGGTTCTTCTAGCGACAGCAAATCCATGCTGTTGAGACACTTGAATACTTTTTGGCATTCGTCATAAAAGTGACGAATCCCTTGTTCTTCATGGGGAAAATAAGCAGTAAGATTTTGCAAAAATGTTTCATAAACCCGGTCAACCTTCAGGTCTAAACCTTGGGGTAGATGATAGTGAATCTGTACCGGATCTGCGATCGCTTCTTGGCTGACATTTACACTTGATAATGCACGGGTGAGTAAGTTGGTTGTACCGTTCTGTCCCAGCCCAAAAATCATTGACGCACCAACATCAAATCGATAGCCTTGGCGTTCAAAATAACCAGCGCTACCGCCAGGAATCAAATAACGTTCCAGTACCAGCACTTTCGCTCCCTTCGCCGCTAACTGGGTCGCTGTCACTAATCCGCCAATCCCAGACCCAATTACGATTGCGTCATTTGTCATTTGTCATTTGTCCTCTGTCCTCTGTCTAGAGTCCCTTGTCCTTTGTCTAGAGTCAATCAATATTTACTAATGACTTGACCAATGCCCCATGCCCCATGCCCAATGCCCAATGCCCAATGCCCAATCAAAAAAAAGAGGGACGAGCCTGCTACTGCTGGCTAATCCCGTCTGCCGATCCTTAAAAGAGAGGAGAACACTGTATATGAATATAGCCTTGATTGAGAATTAATGTCAACTACTAATGAAAATATTTATCAATAAACTTGAGATTGCTAATTTTAAGCTGTCAGCCGGATGCAGGAAAGAGTATTATGGTGTTTCAGTTCTTATACAATCAAAAGGCGCCTATTTCTGGCTATGACGCTACAATTGCGCGTTTATGTTCCACCCCATCCCCTGATCAAACACTGGCTGGCAGTTGCCCGTGATGCAGGCACGCCTTCAGTATTATTCCGCAGTGCCATGACTGAGTTGGGAAGATGGCTGACTTATGAAGCTGCACGAGACTGGTTGCCGACCCAAGAAACAACAGTACAGAGTCCCTTAGATACCTGTGCAGCAACGGTAATCGATCCGCAAGTGCCTATGGCAGTAGTGCCGATTCTGCGAGCTGGGCTAGGATTACTAGAGGGGGCGCAGACTTTATTGCCTTTAGCATCGATTTACCACCTTGGTTTGGCGCGAGATGAAGAGACACTGCAACCTCATTGTTATTTGAACAAGTTACCAGAAAAATTTGACCCCCAAACACGAGTGTTAGTTACCGATCCAATGTTGGCAACCGGAGGATCGATTATGGCAGCAATGGCAGAATTGATACAACGGGGTGCTGACCCTGCCCTGACGCGGATTGTTTGTGTAGTAGCAGCTCCACCAGCTTTGCAAAAATTGAGTGAAGCTTATCCAGGTTTAATAATTTACACGGCTACTATTGACGAAAAACTGGACAGTAAGGGATATATTGTACCGGGATTGGGAGATGCAGGCGATCGCATCTTTGGGACTTAAGCTAGTATGCAGCTAGGGCAGGAAAATAGCATAACTACTGTAAAAGTTGCAAGGTTTGTTGAAGGCGGTAAAGATATGAGTCAGCGAGATGGTTTTGGCAGTGGTTTTGTAGCAGGGGCCTTTGTTGGTGGCGTATTTGGCGGTGTTATCGGGGCACTGATTGCTTCTCGCCGCGAACCAGAATTGCTAATAGAAGAGGAGACAGAACTGACAGATAGTCAAGCCGAAGCGAAAAAAATAGCAGCAAAGCGGCGTCAGATGAAAGCCTCAGAAAGTGAGAGTGCTGGTATAGAGACGGCCAGGCGATCGCTAGAAGATAAAATTGCCCAGCTAAATGCCACAATTGATGAAGTGCGAAAGCAACTAGGAAATGTTAATGGCGGTTCACCCCAAGCAACCAATGAGCGCTCCCTCACTAAAGACTCCTGAAGTTTGTTCAGGCGTGGTGAAAGTGTCAAGTGTGGTAAACGTGAAATCCGCAAACACTTTTGACTTTGGACTAAATTAAAATTAAAACATAAGACCGCGTTTGACACCTAGTAGGAAACAAAGCTATCCATGAGTTTACTGATTACGACACTAATTACCTTTGTCACCTTTTATAGCTATTTGCTAATTATCCGGGTTTTGCTAACCTGGTTCCCGACAATCAACTGGTATAACCAGCCATTTGCCGCTTTAGCCCAGATAACCGATCCTTATCTGAATCTATTCCGCTCAATTATTCCCCCATTGGGCGGTATGGATTTTTCGCCGATCTTAGCTTTCTTAGCACTCAATCTAGTTAGTAGTCTTCTGAGTGCCATTCCAGCTAGCCTGCCCTTATAGAAGGATTTTGATTACTACCTTGGTAAAGAATTGTGTAGAGACGTTAAGTATACAAGCGTCTCTACGATTTTTTACAGGGTTTCTAATTACCTAGCCGTACTAAGAATTACGAATTACGAATTACGAATTACGAATTACTTACGCACTTGACCGCTAAACCCCGCAGCCTTGAACTGTTTTAGCTTCAACGGAGTAGGTTGATTTGCAGCTACAGAAATTCTCAATTCAAAATCGCTAATACCTGGTGGCACTTCGGTAATAGAGCCTAAGCGAGTGCGGTTTTGCATCACCGAGTCATTATTAGCATCATAGATGCGTCCAAAAATATCTGCGTCGTAGACTGTTTTATTAGTGCCATTTTCGGCTTTGCCAACGACAAGAAAACAATTGGCAGCAGCGCTACCACTACTGATAACAGCCCCTTGTGCTAGTTCTGGTGGACAATCTTTATAAGAGACATCAAATAGTTTAATCTGTGTCAGGGCTACAGCTGGGGGAATAATCACCCACGATAGAAAAGTAATGAGACATGAAATAAAAACCACCGTGAGTGAACGCAACCGCATAAAAGACCCCGTGAGTTAATTTAGCAAACAATATTTAACTTACAACCTCAGCTTACCTGAATTTAACTACAGGGTGATTGGAGACTTGAATTTAACATTTGTAATAATTAGGGGAATAACCCCTCAATTGCTATGAACTTATGACTCCAGATGAGATTGAAGTAGCTATGTTCGCAGCCTTTAATGATTGTGATGCAGCAAGCTGTCCTCTCACTGACACGCAGAAACAGATATTACTGCAAGTGGTTGAGCAAATTCAGGGAAATTCTACGTCTGGGATGTCAAATATTGCTAATCCTCTAGACGAACTTACCCCAGAAGAGTTAGAAGCATTTTTAAAATTTGTTAAGGAGGAAGAACAACGCAACCGCACTTGGAAAGTGCAATTACTCAACGACTGGTTGCTGGAAAAGGATTCTGGAACGGTACAATTTATTCGCCAACGCTATGGTTTACAGTGGCTGAATCGGGTTGAGTCATATCATTTTGACAAGTATTCTTATTTTGAGGATGCATTAAAGTTAAGAGTAGGCGATCGCATTGAAGTTTCCAATGCACTATGGGAATGGGTGCAAGAAGATGGCCCTTGTAAGCGGGAATGGTTCCCCTGTATGGTAATTAAGGTTGAGGAAATTAGCGATGTCTACGACGGGCGTAGATGCAGCGATGATTCCTCTACTAATTGTGTCATCCGCTTTTTAAACGGCGCTGAGTATGAAATTCAAGGAATGTATCAATGGAATCGCTATAACTGGCGCTGGCCTCAAAAGGAGTAAGGAGTGCTGAGTTTTTAATACTTGTGAATGAGTCTGCGAATCAAATCATTGCTTTAACAACGCCCAAGCCAAAAATCTCTCAGTATAATACAACGCTAATTGATTGCTCACACCGTTGAAAACAGCATCAAAAGCGTGTTCTGCCCAAGGAATTTCGAGAAAAACCGCAGTATTGCCAGAATTATGTAAACGTTCATACATCTGTCTGCCAAATCGCGCTTGCACCAAATGGTCGCGACTGCCGTAAATTAATAAAGTTGGCGGTAAAGGGTGCGTTAGGTAATTTATCGGTGAAGCAATTTTATACCGATTAGGCAATTCTTCTAAAGAACCACCAAGAAATGCTTTTAAAACAGCGCGAGAATTTATAGGATCGGGATTTGGTGGTGTTTTATATCCTTCAGTTAAGTTAACAGGCCCGTAATAGTTCACCACAGCATGAATGGGTGGTGCATCGGGTTGATAAGCCGCTAGCATTGCTAAATGTGCCCCAGCAGAACGTCCTAAAAGTACCATACGTTCTGAATCGGCTTCATATTCAGCTGCATGTTTGCGAATAAAATTTAGGGCTGTACGCACATCATCTAACTGAGATGGAAACTGATATTTAGGTGCGTGTCGATAGTCGATCGCAAATACTGTATATCCATGATTAGCAATATATTGATTAAACTCGGTATTGGCATGAGTATTGCCATATTGCCAAGCTCCACCATAAATTACTACCACTGCTGGATATTTTCCTACCTCTGGGGGTTGGTAAACTTCCATTTTTAAAGGCACTCCCCCAGGAGAAGCAAAGAGAATATCTTTTTGATGACGCGTTTTACCTAATGGAATACCCCGAAAGAAATTAATTAAGTTAAAAGGATGGGTTTGCATATTAGCCCTTACTTGGACTGGAATTTGCTCTAGATAATTTGCTCCCAACCCTTGTTTCATCGCTTTAGCCATCTGCATTTGAGTTAGTGGGATATTCACTAGCACCCATCCACAAATTAGCAATCCGATTAAACTGAAAATGCAAACTAAACGTTGGAGTTGACGGCGACGGATATAGAATAAAGACAGCAATAAAAAGAGCAAATTTAATAAAAATAACCAAGGACTGACTTCTGGCGCTCCTACTGCTAGTGTGAGTAAAAACATATTTGGAGCAGGAAGAATAATCCAAGCGCTAAGAAATAGGCTTGCAAAACTGAGTAATAATGCAAGCGATGATAAAAATATTTTTGGTTTAACAAACATAAATAAAAATGCGGTAGTAATGACTTCAAAGAAACCAATCTCACGCTTTTATCTAGCACTATCTTTATGTTTTAGTTCCAGAAAATCTTTAGTTACTTTAACTATAAAATCTCCATTTATATAATTTGAAGTATAATTGGGCGTTAATAGTAGATTATCACCCAATTCTAGTATTAAAATAACCCGAAAAAAGTATTCGCCTATACTAGTATCAATCCGTTCAAGCTTAATACCAGTAATTTCGTTCAAAGAATATTGAAAAACTGTTTTTCCTAACGTTCCAAACCACCTGTAACGACTAAGCTTTACAGTATTTGTTTCCTTGTCAAAATTACAAGTGATAAATAAACCTAGTGACGCTACTAGCAACGCTAATATTCCACAGAATACAGTAATCATGACAGAAATGTAACCCGTAAAAGTCTCATCAAGTATAACTGCTAAATTATTCTCTATAGGGTTTTTCAAAAAATTATTAATTCTTGATACTATTAATTGCAATTTTTCAAGGTTAAATTTTGGATATCCTGCGCGTGAAAAAGGAAAACTATCTCTATCATTTAATAGTAAAATGTTATATTTATAATACTTAGCCTGACCATCAGTATCAATCTGGGTTTCCAATTTAGCCTCTAGTAACTCAGAAACTAGCGTTTGACTCTGTTCTCGACCTAACCAATTATTTTTTGTTAACTTACACATCACTGTTAGAGTATTTTGTCCCGCACTCAAATCAATATTTGAAGTAGATATATTGTTTGGATAACGATTGCAGACAAGTTGTGTAATAGGTGTAAATACAATAGACGCAAATAAAAATAAAACAAACAATTGACTAAAAAATATTCCCAAACCTAAAAATACTTTTGGTCGAATAATAAAAATAAGTTTAGTTGATGTTTGCTCTGAGACTTTTAGAGGATTAGCTAGAGTCAAATAACATCCAGCACCTAAGTTAATTGCCAACAGGATGGCAAATAATAAAACATTCATAGAAGTGTATGCTGGAGCGATCGCTTCTATAAAGATGAGTAGAGAAAAACCTCTGGAGTTCCCAGAGGTTTTGGTTCCTGATTTAGTTTCTACTTGTTACTCCAATTTGTCCTTAGTCGTTTCCTGATAATGGAGAAAATTATTTTAAAAACAAGATCCCCGATTTCTTAGACAATCGGGGATCTGAGTCTTGCGATTTTATTTGGATACTTAGTATCTACCCATCTACGCGATTAATTCTTTGCCTGTGGCTGCGAACCAGGAATCGTTACATCTATTGGTGTCACCTGTTTTGCTAACTGTGTCAATGGCGGTTGAATAGCAGTTTGATTCCCCACTACTAGAGTTACAATCTTTTCTGGTTTGAGATATTCTCGTGCTACCCGTTGGACATCGGCTGCTGTGGTGGCGGCGACGGCTTTTTGATAGCGAAAGAGAAAATCAGCAGGATAGCCGTAATATTCGTATCGCATCAACCGTGATAAGGTTTGGCTGGGGTCTTGAAAGTTGAATACAAAGGAGTTGAGTGTAGACTCTTTGGCATAAGCGAGTTCTTTTGCCGTTACTCTTTGAGTCTGGGTGCGCTTGATTTGGGCTTGTAAGGCTTTGACAAACTGGACAGTAGCATCCGATCGCGTTTCTCCACCAGCGATAAATATGCCAGGATAATCGAAACGGGGACTCCACTGGCCGTAGACAGAGTAAGCTAAACCTTGACGCGATCGCAATTCATTAAATAAGCGTCCACCAAATCCATTTAACACTCCATTCAATACATCCAGCGCTGCATAATCGGGATTGTCGAAACGTCCGCCCAAATGCCCGATAAGCACACTACTTTGCGTCAGTTGGGGCTGATTGACAAAAAAGACTCCACCTGTATTAGCTGGTGAAACCTTTGGTAATGTGGGTTTAGCAATACCTGGGTTACGCTGCCAATCGCCAAACTTAGCTTGAATGAGCGATCGCATTTTCTTACTCTCAAAATCGCCCACAATTCCCAAAATCATATTATTGGGGTGGAAATATTGTTGATAAAACTTGAGCAAATCCTCACGCTCAACTTTATCCACCGTTGCATACTCTATGGTGCGAGCATAAGGACTATCTTTGCCATAGATTAATTTTTTAAATTCCCGATTAGCAATCCCATCTGGATTGTCATTTCGACGGGCAATGCCACCTTTGGCTTGAGTTTTCGCTAAGTCTAGCTTTTCTTGAGCAAATACAGGCGATCGCAGCACCTCAGCAAACAGCCCAAACACTGTTTCTAAATCTTCACTGAGGGCGTCAAAGCTAGCACTCCCAGAAGTTTCACCAATACCAACTTCCACAGATGCCGCCCGTTGTTCTAATATCTCGTTGAGTTCATCAGGCGAATGCTGCTTAGTTCCTCCAGTTCGCATTACTGCGCCTGTAAAACCAGCCAACCCAACTTTCTCCATTGGTTCCAAGCGATTCCCTGTCCGCACAAACGCCGTACCATTCACCAACGGTAATTCGCGATCTTCCATCAAATAGACAACCAAGCCATTTTGCAGCACAAACCGCTCATACTTGGGTAACTTAATCTCAGGTAGCGGTGGTAGCTGCAATTCTGTGTAATGTTTTGCCTCAGCCGTCGCCGCCAGAGAAAAATTACAAGTTAAAAGTAAGCACGCAAAAACAGCAACCAAAGCATAAATCAACCCTTTGCTATTTTGAATTTTCAACGCTATCTGCCTTTTAGCTTTCACCTTGTACTTCTGCATATCTATTTTCCTGTGCGCCCTTTGCGGTTTGTTGTTCATGCTGCTTTCGACAACAGCTTCCCAATCGTGCGATTTTTCGGCGTAAAAGTTTCCTTTGCCACCCGTTGAATATCAGCCGTCGTCACTGCTGAAATGTCATCCAACTGCTTAAACAAATTCCGCCAAGAGCCAGTTTTCACTTCATATTCCAACAATTGTTGAGCCATACCCATATTGGAATCGAGAGTACGTAACAAACCTGCCCGTGCTTGGGTTTTCACTCGTTGCAAATCAACCGCCGCCACAGGCTCAGTTTTTAATTTGTCAATTTCTTGACGTAAAGCCACCGCCAACTCATCAACTGTATGACCAGGAGCTGTGAGAGCATAGAAAAATATCAAGTTTGGGTATTTATCTCCAGGAAATCCACTGTAACCTTGAGCATTTAGCGCCAAACGTTGCTTTTCTACCAAAGACTTATATAGCCGCGATGTGCGCCCATCACTTAATAAACTACCAATGATTTCATAGATGGCATTATCTGGATGAGTAATTGCCGGACGATGATAACCTTCTAAATACCAGGGTTGAGAAGGTAGCTGTAAAGTAACTTCCCGTGTTTGTTGTTGTGGCGGTTCTACTGGGATTTGTTCAACAGCTTTGGTTTTGGCTTGAAAGCGGCCAAAATAAGTTTGCGCCAGTTTTTTCACCTGAGTGGGATTGACATCTCCGACAATAGCGATCGCTAAATTACTTGGTACGTAGTGAGTATCAAAAAACTTTTGGACATCTTCTGGTGTCAGATTGCGGATATCTTCGTCATAACCAATCACCGGACGCCTGTAGGGATGGGCTTTATAAGCAGTATCGATAAACTTTTCCACCATCAGTCCAATAGGTGAATTCTCTATCCGCATCCGTCGTTCTTCTAAAATTACATCTTTCTCTTTATAAAACTCACGACGAATTACCGGATCGAGAAATCGCTCTGACTCCAACGACATCCAAAGTTCTAGCTTATTGGCAGGAAAGCTGTAAAAATAACGAGTCGCTTCGGTTGAAGTATTGGCATTTAAACCCACGCCACCCGCTTGTTCGACAATTTGCCCCAATTCATTTTGCTTGACTAGCTTGCCTGCTTGCGCTTCCACTTGCTCAAACTCAGTTTGTAACCGAATAACCTCAGCTTTTCTGCCATTGGCTTTCGCTGTTTTAATTTGAGCATTCAACTGCTCTAAGGTATCTAGTAGCGGTTTTTCTTTTTTGTAGTCTTGTGTACCAATGCGCGTTGTGCCTTTAAATGCCAAATGTTCTAGAAAGTGAGCTACACCAGTTTTACCATCTGGCTCATCCACACCACCCACATTCGCATAAGTGAGAAAAGAAACCACGGGCGCTTGATGTCGTTCCAAGACAATAAATTTCAAACCATTGTCGAGGCGAAACTCCGTTAATTGCTTAATAACTCGATCGAGATAAGGTTGGATTGAACTTTCAACTGGCGGAGTTTGAGTTTTAGTTTCTTGAGGAGGTGCTGTCTGAGTTTGAGCTAAAGCAACTTCAGGCAGCAATCCCCACGAAAAGATAATTAAAGTCAACAAAGTAACAAACAACCGCCGCAATATGACAGATACATTATCAATGAAGGCAGGAGGAAAATTTGACCAGAAAAAGCAAGGTGAAGGAGAGTTCAATGGTTTCAAATCAGTAAGGGGCGACGAATCCACAACTGAAAAGCTTCTCCTGCCTCCTGCTGCCTCCTGCTTCCTGCCTCTTTCAACTGACCAATCCAAAATCGTTCGACTGAGCGTTCGCGTAGCGTCTCGGAGAGAAGTCGAAGTCCCCAATCGTTCGACTGAGCGTAGCCGAAGTCTAAAATCTAAAATTGACCGACTGCTCTGGTTCATAAGCGAGAAGTAAGATAAAGTTACATTACCTAAATAACAGGATACTTAGCAAAAGAGCGTTAATCTTGTATTAAGCTTTCAGTGGCTCTTTCACTTGATGTTAGACAATAATGCTACAAGTCTTGTTACGGATATCTAACCATAACTGTTATGCGAGTTTTTAATTCTTCCCCGCCCTCAGAGGCTCAGACGCGCACCCGGATTTTACAGGCAGCGCAACGGTTGTTTGCCTCTCAGGGATTTGACGGCACTACCACCCGCGACTTAGCACAAACGGCAGGTATAGCTGAAGGTACTCTATTTCGTCATTTTCCGAATAAAAAAGCAATTTTGGTAGAAGTAGCCACGAATGGCTGGGTAGAGATTCTTACAGATTTACTCACAGAATTGAGTGAAATGGGCAGCTATAAAGCCGTCGCTCAAGTGATGCGCCGTCGGATGTGGAATTTTCAAAAAAATGCCGATTTGATGCGGGTTTGTTTTATGGAGGTGCAATTTCACCCCGATTTGCGCGATCGCATTCAATTAGAAGTCATTACCAAAATGACTGATGTCGGCGAAGCATTCTTTCAAACAGCAATGGATAAAGGTATTTATCGTCAAGGGGACGCAAAGTTAGTTGCGAAAGTTTTCTTAGGAATGTTTGCGATCGCAGGTTTTTCTAACAATACCCTCATGGAACCTGATGCCTCTCCCCAACAAATGCAGGAAATGGCCGAAGGACTCGCTGATATTTTTCTTAATGGTGTTTTAGCTAAAGAGTGAAGAGTTATGAGTTATGAGTTATGAGTTTTAACTCCTCACTCCTAACTCCTAACTCCTAACTAATGATTGTTTTCGCTTGCTGACTCCACTGTTGTACTAGCTCAAGTGCTGGACACAAATCTCGGCGCTGCATTGTTGCTACCTGCAAGCGCATGATTTGTTGGTGCAATCTGTGAGTGGGAGTTTGAGCTAACTGCATTACAGAACCAATACCCGCATGAAGCAATAAACCACAATATTGTGTCCCGACACTGGGAATACGCGCCAAGTCAGCTAAAGCCATCCATTTATTTACATACTGAAGATGAATCTGTAGTTTATTTGCTAACGCTAGTCTTGACTCTAAAGTTTTCCCTTGTTTGACTAAAGCTACTGTGCTAGTAATCCCACAATTTTGGAGTTGAGATTGTTCCTCATGGCTCAGTCCAGGTAATTGCTCAATTGGCCAATCACGAGATTGGATACTAGTTCTACTATCTTTGTGTTTAGCAGACATTTTTGAAATTAAAATATAGGCTTGTTTAAATATTGTGACAGTTGCTTCTTCGCAAAAGAACGCTTTTGCTGTTTAGTGTTTGTATTGATGTGCAATTTTAAGCCAACCTTCTGCAATGCGATTGCATCGACTGACAATGCGATTGTATCGACTGACAATGCGATTGCATCGACTAACAATGCGATTGTTTCGCATG
>NZ_JAVRCB010000015.1:21679-32968 GCF_034530955.1 Nostoc sp. DedQUE05
ACAATGCGATTGTTTCGCCTGACAATGCGATTGTTTCGCCTGACAATGCGATTGTTTCGCCTGACAATGCGATTGTGCCGCGCTATTTTATGCAGGTAATGCCGATTGTATCGGGATAGCTCAAGATAAAGGCGTTACGGCTTGTATGGCTAAAAATATGCGATCGCTTTCTATAGTTTTCTTGACGTTACAATGGGCGTACAGTATCTGCAATTTAGCTAATATACGGTAGATTGCAGGAAGCTGATGACCAAAAAGAAAAAGGATACAGAGCAACTAACATTTATTTATAAGGATCAAAAATTTTTGAATTTTGAATTTTGAATTCGGAGCGAAGCGACGTGACCCAGATTCCGAAAAGTGCAGCCCAGTTCTATGAAACAGACTTTGCAGCATGGACAGAAAAAACTGTACAACTTATTCGTGCTGGACAATTTAGACAAGTAGACTGGGATGCTGTGATTGAGGAGATTGAAAGCTTGGGACGGTCAGAACGACGAGAATTGAAAAGCCGCTTGGAAGTATTATTACAGCATTTGCTCAAGTGGCAATATCAATCTAGTTTGCGGAGTGGCCCTTGGCGAAATACGATTGATGAGCAGCGCCACAAAATTGCAGATTTACTGCAAGAGAGTCCCAGCCTCAAATCTTATCCAGAAGAAGTTTTAGCCCAGTGCTATTATCGGGGATTGAAAGCTGCTAGTAATGAAACTGAACTACCAATCAATACGTTTCCAGTGGAATGTCCTTATTCCATTGTCCAAATTCTTGATAGTGAGTTTTTGCCAGATATTATCGATTTGTAATATTAGGTTGATGCGATAAATAACTCCCCTCGCAGCACAGTTACCGCTTGTCCAGCGAGAAAAACGCGATCGCCTCCGTCATAATACACCTTCACCACCCCACCGCGACTAGATGCTTGATAAGCCAAAAACTCATTTTTGTGCAAGCGATCGCGCCAGAACCAAGCTAGACAGCAATGAGCCGCTCCTGTCACTGGGTCTTCATTAATACCTAATCCTGGTGCAAAGAAGCGAGAGACGAAATCATATTCAGAATCAGAGTTAGTCTGGCTGGTGACAATGACGTTAGGAATCAGTAAGGTTTTTAGCAGTTGAAAATTAGGCTGTATTTGCTGCACCAATTGTTCAGATTCCAATTCCACAAGATAACCTAGTGAATTCTGCAAGACAGATTTGTAGGCTACACCCAAAGCTTGCTTGAGTTCTGGAGGAGCGACTGTTGCTTGTGAGTGATTTACTGGAAAATCTAACTCAATCCAATCACCTTGTAACTTCGCAATCAGCACTCCACTTTTGGTATAAAAACGTGCAACTTCATCAAGTAACAAATGTCCCTCTGACCAAAGTACATGGGCACTAGCTAAAGTTGCGTGACCACAAAGCGGAACTTCTACTGTGGGCGTAAACCAACGCAGATTAAAGCCATCATCCTGTCTGACTAAAAAAGCTGTTTCAGATAAATTCATCTCTTGAGCCACCTTTTGCATCCAGCGCTCATCTTGGGGAGTAGGCAAAATACAGACAGCAGCCGGATTACCTGCCAAAGGTGTATTGGTAAAAGCATCAACTTGAGTAATAATTTGTTTCTTTAAAGTCACGTCGCTTCGCTCCGAATTCAAAATTCAAAATTTAAAATTAATGATCCCCATAAATAAATTTTCTTGTGGGGCGGGCATCTTGCCCGCCAGGACGGGCTAGAGAGCCAGTCCCACAAGAGTTTGCTAATGCACTATTATTTTAGTCTTGCTACGCTACTACGTTGTGTTAATCCAAATGAGAACCGCTATATACAGTACCTTATAAATTAGGAATACAATCTCCAAAAACTAGGGCCAATGTTAAAGCAAACCGAAAACGTGAGGATAAAAATCTTCAGAAGCATCTTTGCTGCTGTCAACTTAGCGCTAATTTCTGGAGGATTAGTTAGTTGTGTTGTTGAAGCCCCGCAGCCACTTGCACCAATTGAGCAACAAAAACCAGAGTTACAACCTAACCAGAACGACAAAGATGACGACCACAAAGATGACGATCGCAAAAATGATAAAAAAGATGGCGATCGCAAAAACGATAAAAAAGATGACGATAAAGACGATAACGACTAAATAAAGGCAAAACTATTACCTTTATCCTTTTTTTGAGTTTACATTTATGCTTATCCCACAAACTTCTACTTCCCTCGCCGATACTTTACGCCACCGACGGCAACAACTAGCCAAACTGATTGATTTTCCGGCAATTTTGTGGTCAGGTAGCAACAATCCGCGCAATTTTCCGGCAAATTCCTTTCCATTTCGTGCTAACAGTCATTTCCTTTATTTTGCCGGACTGCCATTACCAAAAGCGGCAATTCGTCTAGAAGCGGGCAAACTAGAACTATTCATCGACGATCCGTCACCCAGTAGCGCCCTTTGGCATGGAGAAATGCCAACGCGCGAAGAAATAGCCGAGAAGATTGGGGCGGATGTGGCAAGGCCAATGGCAGAATTAGAGTCTTGGCTAGAAGATGCCGCTACACTTGCCGTCCAAGATGCTGCTACTTGGACGCAGCAATCGCAGCTATTAAATAGATGGGTTTTACCACAAAGTCCTCCCCAAGGAATTGACTTGGAGTTAGCAAAGGCGATCGTTTCACTCCGCCTCACCCACGATGATGGTGCATTAACCGAGTTGAGAAAAGCTGCGGCTGTCACCGTCAAAGCTCACAAAGCGGGGATGGCAGCAACACCCCAAGCCAAACTAGAAGCAGAAGTTCGGGCAGCGATGGAAGGGGTGATTATTGCCCACAATATGACTACCTCTTACAACAGTATTGTCACTGTTCACGGTGAAGTTTTGCATAACGAGCAGTATCACCATAGTTTGCAACCAGGTGATTTACTGCTTGCTGATGTTGGTGCTGAGACTGAAACTGGTTGGGCGGGTGATGTAACTCGCACTTGGCCAGTTTCGGGTAAGTTTTCATCTACCCAAAGAGATATTTATAATGTGGTGTTGGCAGCCCACGATGCTTGCATAGCCAAAATCCAGCCTGGTGTAGAGTATGGGGATATTCACCTACTAGCGGCTACAGCGATCGCTGAAGGTTTGGTGGAGTTAGGCATTTTACAAGGAAATCCCCAAGATTTAGTAGAAATCGATGCCCACGCGCTATTTTTCCCTCATGGGATCGGCCATCTACTGGGTTTAGATGTGCATGATATGGAAGATTTGGGCGATTTAGCCGGGTATGAAGAAGGACGCCAAAGGAGCGATCGCTTTGGCTTAAGCTATCTCCGTTTAAATCGTCCCCTGCGCCCAGGAATGTTAGTCACAATTGAGCCTGGTTTTTATCAAGTACCAGCAATTTTAAATGATGCTAATGTCCGTTCAAAATATCAGAATGTGGTGAATTGGCAGCGTTTATCTGAATTCGCCGATGTCCGAGGAATTCGCATTGAAGATGATGTTTTAGTTACTACAGAAGGCAGCGAAGTTTTAACAGCTGCATTACCAAACGATGCCGATACTGTAGAAAATCTAGTCAATGGCTGAGTTCATACTCACAGGCATCTTTTGTAAATATTTGCAGTGTGATGCTGTGTACTACTATGGTTTTTCTGAATTACTGGATCGATCTTTAATCCAGTTAAGCATTTGATATCATGTCCGCTTGATTACTTACTAAACCCCAAGAACCCCACCCCACCAAAGCTACGCTTTGTCTCCCCTCCCCGCAGGCGGGGAGGGGCTGGGGGTGGGGTGCAATGACTGTGGGTATCATAACTAATTACCCCGACTTGATATGATTTCGCACACCACGTTCAGATCGTGAATCCAGCAAGATCGCTAACATAGAGGCATCGCGCTCATCATCAGTGTTATAGTACTGCGCTGGCTCTCGATTTACTTGTACTTCCGCAATCTTTACGGTTTCTGCAACCACCTCAAAACGCACTTTGAAAATACAAAAACCAGTCCAACTACGATGCAAATATAGCCAAGGAGCCTCATAGAAAATGAACCACTTATCTTCCATCTGCTCTGGAATGACTCCAGCAGCAATTCGGTCGAATTCTTGCTGCGAGTAAACTTTTTCTAGCGTTATATTTTTGCATACAGAAGGCATAGGTTCTGTTTTCCAATCATTGCGTTTGGCTATTCGCATAGTTTTGATATCATTCTATTACCATTGTGAAAAAGGGTATTTTACTAAATTGCTGTTGAAATATCTAGAGTCATCAGAAACTTCTTGTCCAATCCAGTTTGGTAATTCAATTTGTTGATTTTCATCAGTGAGTTCAACTTCTGCTAATATCAGTCCTTTATTAACACCATCAAACTCATCTATTTCCCAAATTAAACTACCCGACTCTATTTTATATCTGGTTTTTTCTATAAAGGGACGTTGACATAATGTCTCAAGTATTTCTTGAGCATCTTGAACAGGAATAGGATACTCAAACTCTAATCTCGAATATTTTATATTGGGGCCTTTAATGGTCAAATAACTTTTTTCCCCTATTATACGTATGCGTACAGTTGCTTTATCTTGTGTAGCAATATATCCTTGACGATATACACTACCTTCAGCTAATCCTCTCCAGCTATTTCCTCTCACTAAATATTTACGCTCTATTTCTTTTGCCATTTTATTTACCAAATTATTTGCTTTTTTATATCACAAATAATAGAGTAATCCGAAAATTTTTCACAAAAATGTGTGCGCAATGATTACAAATCAGAGTTAAGTTGTTGAAGTATTCATATTAACTAATTGATAATTAGCGATCGCTTCTACTGTAGTCCGATAATTTACATCCTGATGACGATTTGATGCTATCTGCATTAAGCAATTGCAACTAGCAGTAAATTCGTGATTTTTATCTCACTTATTTCCAGATGCAATGAATTTTAAAGACTTTTAATTCTCCATACCTATGCTCAATAACTAACCTGTAATTAAAACATTTGTTATATGTAAGAACTCACCAAATTTTCTTGTTTAATTTGTTCTTTTGCTAAAGCCAATGCTTGACGAGCATTTTTAAACTTTATTTCATCTGTAAATTTATGCTCAAAATTCTTTAAATAAGCTTCCAAATATCGAATACGTAAGTGTGGATCGGCAGGATTCTGAAGAAAAGGGAGGTCAGCTTCAACCATGAACCGAATAGCCAACAGGGGGATAGGGCTACGAAGTGGACGAAAGTTTGGGTTGTGTAGACCAGGACTTTCATTACGTTTATGAAATTCTCCTATCATTAATCCTGACTCAACAAACAAAGGTTTAAGTTTTTGTTGGACACTATCTACTACATTAGTAGCGTCTTCTATATAGATGTCAGGAAAAATAAGTAAAAAAGCTTTATTAATTGCTAATTCCTGCTCTTGAGGATCTATTTGCAGAAATATATCTCGATAGCGTCCAACAATCTCTTCTAATTTTTCTGGATACAAATCTTTTGTGTGAATAACTGCTAGACGAATACTGTTTGATTTGAGAGAGAAAGGTACAAAAGGGCAAACTGCGCCGGGTCTACCTAAGCCAGGATGAGGCCTTCCTAAAAAGTTTTTCACCCATTCCATAATTTCAATTAAGGTAGAAAGGTCTTCGTGTTGCTGGAGTTGTTCAATTTCACGAGTTGTATAGAGTTGCATAAGCTTGAGTTAAATGGAATAATTGTTTAATTCTGAATCCCAAATTAGTTTACATACAGGTGTATTGTAAAACTAATTATTTAAGTAAATAAAACAAGCTCTTTGTTGTTGATTTTTGGTTAATCGGTAGCTTGCAGAAGATAACAATGCTCTCTCATTTAGTTCTGTGAACTTCAAGTAAGTTACTTCAAAACATATACAAACATATTTCACATCAAATAACTTGTTTTCATTTGTTTTGAAATTAGTTTGTAATATTTAGCTTCAGAACTAATATTTGAATCTTGAAATGCTTGTAAGTTATGCTACATTTTGGTAACACACTCTACAATTAATTGACAGATTTTTTCAAAAAGAATTTACGATTTATATAGGATACGTATGTACCATCATTCGGCATCTACTCCTAGTTGTTTACACTGTTAAACTTCTGTTATTTTTACGAATACATTATAAATTTTATGTGTAAATAGTTATTTTTACTGTAAAAATTTAGTGTAGTTTTAACAGCAACTTTAGGGCTATTATCAAGGCAGTATACTTATAGCAAGTAAAAAGTTTACACAGAATTGGTATAAGTCAATTTTATAAGTTTTATAATACTTACAGCGAATTACAAATTAATAAAGTACACTCTCCCAAATAGATTGGGGAAAATGCTTGATAGAGTGAGGTAGTTAATCCACTTAGAGGATGTCTGAGAAGTATTCAATATTTCGCTTGATCCCCCCTAGCCCACGCCAGTCGCTCATGGGGGAAACCCCCAAGACCGCGCTGGCTCCCCTTAAAAAGGGGGGAACTGGAATCAAAGTCCCCCAATTTATCGGGGGATTTAGGGGGATCTACAAGTCTCGAATACAACACCAAAAAGTTTTCAGACATCCACTTAGATGAAAATACTATATTCTCGATTGGTCGATCTCAACGTCAGGTATTTGTAGCGAATATCGGTATTTTAGGCTTTATTTGGTCTCAAAATAAAAATAGTAGGGATAGTTAGAATAAGCGGCGACTTCTACCGTTCCCCATACCCCTATTCTTAAGTAAGCTACTCACAAAATTAAATATTTTAGGACTTCCGGTACTATACCAATTAACCATAATATGCTTTAAGTCAAATTTATATTTCAGGTGCTGATTGCAACCCCGATTTTGCTGCATATTTACTGTTCTGGGTATTAGAAATGGTTCAAAAACCCAAAATTAGTATAGTCAATATGTATGATACGTAAGTCCTATATAGGACTCATATTTGATTTCTGAAAAAACTCAGTACACTCCTAAATCCCTTTTTTCCAGTTAAGAGTTCCCTCCTTACGCAAATATGTTCATTAATCAAATCGGATTCCTATATTTGTTTAATTGAAAGTCCATTATTTATCAACAAATTCTTTCACCACTGCCATAGCATCAGGAGGAATCTGGGTAATTAGACGGAAGGGAAATGCCGCAGTTGAAGCAAACTGAGCATAGTCTGGTGTCAGGAAGATAGCATAGTTTTTAGCTTCTGGAGTCATCTGGAAAGCAAAGGCCAAAGTTATAGCTTTAACATACTTGCGAACATCTGCTGCTTGTTCGCCGACAACTTCACCGCCACTAATCGGTGTATTTGGTTGTCCAACCTGATCTAATGTAGTGCTGGGGTCTTTTACACTGAGATGAGTAGCCCCAATAATACCAACTAGCGATTTTGGGGATGGGATCTTGTCAAATCCCACAATCTGTTCAGTTAAAGCTGGGGTGGTTTTATCGGCGGAACCTGCTAACACTATGGTAGGAACTTGTATCTTAGTTAACCCAGTTTCGCCAAAAATTAGAGAAGTTGTCGGATTGAGAGCGATCGCTTGTTTGATTCTGGGATCTCGTAGTTGATAGCTATTTTCTGGTAGTTCTTGAGCGATGCACTGGATATTTTCTCCCAAACTTAAGATAGTCAGGTTCTTTTTACAGCGTTGTTTGAGATGTTCTAGTTGCAACTCGGCTCCAGCAAGTGCTAAAGCTGTACCACCACCAAGAGAATAGCCAACAACCATCGCGTTTGTAGTTGCAAGTTTCCCTTGTAGGGGATAATTAGCTGTTTGGTTGAGTTTTGCTAATTCGTCGAGGACAAAACTAATATCTTGAGGGCGATTTAAAAACTCTTGAGGCTTCATGACTCTGGTTTTGCCTTGTAATGCTAAATCAATATTTGCCGCATTACTACCGGGATGTTCTAAAGCTGCTACTACATAACCGTGGGATGCTAAATGTTCTGCTAAGTAACGCAAGTCCGTGCGGACAGATGCAAAACCGTGAGAAAAGACAATTACGGGTTTGTCGGGAGTTGCAGCAGTTGACCAGTAAATATCAACTGGAATTTTGCGATCGCGCTTTTGATCGTTCAGACTTAAATTGAGTACTTTTACTTGGGCGCTTCCTGGTTGGCTGGGATCGAAAGGGAAAGCAATCTGCGGTGTGCTCGGATGTGCTGTTATGGGGTCAAGTTGGGGAGCGATCGCTAACATAAATTGCTGGGTACGCCAAAAAGCTGTATTTAAGTTTTTTGTAACAACCCAAGCCTTTGGTAAATCAATTTCTAAGCGTTTACTGGGATAAGCAGCAATAAAACTCAGTATAGAAAGACCTTGCGGTGCAGTAGAACCTAATACCAAGCCCGATCTGAGTGCTTGTACCCCAGCTTTGTCCTTTCGGGCTAAGGCTGTAGCAAAGTCACTGAGAATACTTGTACCAATCTGGGTATTAATTAACTTATCAAGTGTGACAACATTCATCGGTATATTCATACCCAGCGCCCCCAAGAAGAAGCGGCGTTGTTCTTCAGATAAAGACTGTAAACTCCCAGGCAATTTTCCTGTTTTTACAGCCTTTTGCAACTCAGTAAGAGAGATGGATTCTGTAAATAAACCGAAACGCACAACAACTGTGTCAGCTGCAATAGCCGAAGTATTTGCCCCCAGCTGTGTAAGTGCGATGCCTACGGCGGGCAAAACCAACGCGCTAAATAAACCCGCAACTGTCTTAAGACTTCTCCAATTTCCCATAAACTTTTATACCAATTGTTACTTACGGGAATATAACGGATATTTGTGTATTTGACTACCCCAATAATTGATTAGAAATAAAAGTAAATTTTTTCTTAACTTGATGGCTACGTCTATGCTCTAATCTCCTCAAAGCATCTGCCAATGCAAACAGAGCCATATTACAAGGATAACAAAAGTAACAAATTGTAGAATTCATCACAGCCAAAAATTTGAGCATAAATCAGTGTTAACAGCCACAAAAGCTTGATTGTTTCTCAGCTAGGTTTAAGACTGTAACGGAGCTACTAGAACAGGGAAAGCGATGCCTGCGGCGGTAAACTACGCATCTACAATCTGCATTTTTTTTTCACAGAAAAATTTAACCGACTGCTTAATGTTTTGTCTTTGCTGTTTCAAACGTTTTGCAGAGGTGTTGCAGGTGAATAGTCTGATTGCTGTAGCTGCACAATCGTTACTGATCAAATTCCCCCAGCCGCGTCAACAATTTTTCTTGGCTTTATGCGTCGCAGACTACCCTATATTTTAATTTTTCTGCTCTCTTTGAGTATTATTACACTGTGGTGGCCTGTGAATGATTCTGATTGCAATTTTGAGGCTTTTATCGCATCAAAAACTACAAAATTTCAAGTACATGCTACTAAGGTTAGTGTTCAACCGTGGCGTGGTCGTCACCATGTATATGGCATCTTTATGATTCCTGATGAATACAAACAATCTCCATTTTTTGTGTTAACAGTCCAAGGTGCTGGCAGTTATTGTTCAAAACAATTTGGTTATAAAAAAAACTTTGATGATATCTTTGCTGAACCAGGAACTTATCTGGTAAAGAAGCCTATTAGAACTCGAAAAACTCTGCGGCTCATTCTTCAAGGTTTATATTCTCAGGTCAATAATAAAAATAATTGGACATTGACTTTCCCTGAACCAAAAGCTAGTCAAAATAATTCGTAATTCGTAATTCGTAATTCGTAGTTACAATTAGTGTGGGCTTTAACCTACCACTGTCTTGTTGACCACTAAATCTGCATATTTAGTGGGGGTTTGTACCCTCTTTAATTACGAATTAGTAATTATTTGGTCAAGATAATTCATAAGTTAGCTTGGTGGTTGAGTTTCCAAAATCTGGTTTTTCTCTAATAAAGCACTAGTCGCATTAACTACAATTTGTGCTGCTCCGGTGAAGAACGATCGCTCGATAGTCGCTGGTACATCGCTAGGTTGATGATAGTGCGGAGTGCGTAAATTTGCGGTATCTGTCACCAGCACAGCACCCACACCTTGGTACCAAAACGGTGCATGATCGCTGCGTAAGGTGTCTGGTGTCAGTAAACCTTTAAAAGGAATTGGTAATGTTAGAACTGCTGGCATTGATTCCTGTTTATTCAGGGCGGTTGAAGGGGTATTTTGTGAGTTTTGAAAGGCATTCAGTAAAGACAAGTGTTCTGTATCGCCGACTACTACTAAAAAGTCGCCCTTGTCGCTAGGTGGCGTCACAGGCAATCCGGTAGGGTATTTCTGACATCCAGAAGTGTAACAAGCGTAACCTACCATATCCATAACGATCGCTCCGCCTAAATTTTGCAAGCGTGTTGTCTTACTCACAAAAGCCTGACTACCCAAAAGTCCTGCTTCCTCTTGGTCAAAAAAAGCTAGCTGTAACGTCCGTGGCGTAGGACGGGAACCGAGTAACCGAGCGACTTCCAGCACTACGGCTACACCACTGGCATTATCATCGGCACCAGGGGAAGAGGCAACAGTATCGTAATGCGCTGCTACGAGAATTGCTTTCGCGGCTTTGTTAGTTCCTGGACGTTCGGCAAAAATATTTACACCGTCAGAGAACTTTTCTAACTTAGGTTTCCAGCCGAATTTTTTCAGTTCAGTTGTAATATAAGTGCGAGTAAGCGATCGCTCTTTTGTGGTGTAGCGCTGAAAATTCAACTTTTGGATATGGTTTAACAGCTTCTCAGTAGACACTTGGGGAGTAATATCAACTTCCCTTGATGGCTGTGAATCGAGTGTTTCCACCGGAATCCGCTCAACAATTGTCGGTGAGGGACGCTGTTCAAAAAACGTGCTACCTCTGCTACCCAACACGGCAACTGTCATCAGCACCAACAGCATCAGCCAAATCCATTTTCTCATCTGATTTATCCTTGGCTTCCTGACTTAGGGTAGCGCAAATCCCCAAGCATCACTTTCCAGGATTGCTTCGGTTAAGGTTTTTTGATGAAAATTCTAGCGAGCGATCGCAAAGACGCGATAAATCTGATTAAGCTAAGAAACATCTAATTTGCATAATTGAATTAAATATAACTCTTGTGGGGTGGGCATCTTGCCATTGGTGTCAACTTAACGTGAAACCGCTTGTCCGCCGGGAATTGAAATTCCCGTCTCATAGCTAAAGTCATCTGAAGATGACTAAATATCGCCAAAAATCTCCAGTCTACTTCAGTAGACTTAAGCCTAAAAGCCAAAGAAATTTATTTCCGGGCGGGCATGGAAGCCAACAGTTAAGCTATTTCCAGCTTAAGTTGACACCAATGGCATCTTGCCCGCCCAGCTTATGCAATTTAAATTTT
>NZ_JAVRCB010000015.1:33068-113915 GCF_034530955.1 Nostoc sp. DedQUE05
ATTGAATTCGGGTAGTCGTTTATTGAATTCGGGTAGTCGTTTATTGAATTCGGGTAGTCGTTTATTGAATTCGGGTGGTCGTTTATTGAATTCGGGTAGTCGTTTATTGAATTCGGGTGGTCGTTCATTGAATTCGGGTAGTTGTTTATTGAATTCGGGTGGTCGTTCATTGAATTCGGGTAGTTGTTTATTGAATTCGGGTGGTCGTTCATTGAATTCAAGCAGTGGTTAGGGTGGAGTAAAACCCAGATTCTTGAACAACTTCAGACTTGTGTGTACACCGTAGGCTTGCGGAGAGGGGAACGTTTGCGTTAGCAAATGCGGGGTGGGGTTCTTTGTTTTTTATTTATGCAAGAAGTCTATTGTCGAGACGGCGACTCATCGCGTCTCTTGCTTGCGTTAACCTAACATTTGTCTTTTAACAAGAGCATGGCCAGATTGCACATCAAACCAGTGAATATCTTCAGGGGGCAATGCTAATGTAATATCCTCATGACTCCAATTTTGGTCTGTTGGCAACAAAGCACGTACCGTAATCGCTCCGGTTTGTGAACCCTCAACCTTGACACTGACCAAATAGTGCATACCCAAGTTTTCCACTAAAAACACTTTCCCTTGAATAGTCTGGGTATCACCTGGTTGAGCTATGCGGACATTTTCGGGGCGGATTCCCAAAACAATTTGCGGTGGTACAGTTGGTATATCTGGAAGAAGCACTTGGAAGTTACCCAAGAGCGCATATTGTCCCTTACAAGGCAGAGTTAGCAAATTCATTTGCGGACTACCAACAAATCCAGCCACAAATAGATTAGCTGGATGGTTATAGATGCGGTCAGGCGGGTCAAGTTGCTGGACATAGCCATCGTTGAGCAAGGCAACTTTCGTAGAAAGCGTCATCGCTTCGGTTTGGTCGTGGGTGACGTAAACAACTGGCACTTTTTGAGCGGCAAAAATTTGCTTGATATCGGCTCGGACTCTTTCCCGCAATAGTGCATCCAGGTTACTTAAAGGTTCATCCAGCAGGTAGACATCGGCATTACGCACCAAAGCGCGACCAACAGCAACCCGTTGCCGTTGACCTCCAGACATTTGACCAGGCTTACGGTTCATTAACTCTGCTAATCCTAAAACTTCTGCCACTTCTGCCACTCGCTGTTTAATTTCTGTCGGTGGTACTTTTTTCAGCTTCAGTCCAGAAGCGAGGTTTTCGTACACCGTCATGTGGGGATAGAGCGCATAACTTTGAAATACCATTGCAATATTGCGATCGGCTGCTCGTTTATAGGTGACATCTACATCCCCGATTTCGATCTGACCGCGAGTCGGTTCTTCAAGACCCGCAATCATGCGTAGGACGGTGGATTTGCCACAGCCAGAAGGGCCAAGTAAAGTGAGAAACTCATGGTTATCTACAGTTAAGCTAACGTCTTTGACAGGGACGACTTTAGGACTGTAGGTTTTATTCAAGTTTTTAAGTTCGAGTTTAGCCATTTTTCATTTGTCATTTGTCATTTGTCATTTGTCATTTTTCATTTGTCATTTGTCATTGGTCATTTGTCATTGGTCATTTGTCATTTGTCATTTGTCATTTGTCATTAGTTATTCTCCCCTGCTCCTCTGCTCCTCTGCTCCCCTGCTCCCCCTGCTCCTCTGCTCCCCCTGCTTCCCCTGCTCCCCCTGCTTCCCCTTATCCTTTGACAGCACCAGCGGTAAGACCTTGGACAATCCGGCGCTGGAAAAACAAAACTAGTAAAATTAAGGGTAATGTTCCGATGACAGTTGCAGCAGCGATCGGGCCATAGGGAATTTCATATATTGTCGCACCACCCAACTGAGCCGCAGCAACGGGAATTGTCTTCAACTCTTCACGAGTCATAAATGTGAGAGCAAAAATAAACTCGTTCCAAGCAAAAATAAAGGTAAGGATTCCAGTAGTTACTAAGGCGGGAAGGGTGATGGGCAGCACGATTTGCCACAGTAATTGAAAGGTGTTGTAGCCATCGACCCTAGCGGAATCTTCCAAGTCTTTTGGTAATTGTTCAAAAAAGCTTTTAAGTACTAAAATTGTTAGCGGCAAATTGATCGCAGTATAGGGTATAATTAGCGCCAAATAATTGTTACCCAATCTCAGCGCTTGGATAATTTCTAATAGTCCTAAGAACAAGAGAATTCCAGGAAATAAGGTAACAATTAAAATGCTGCCGAGGATAACTTTTTCACCCCAAGGGCGTAACCGTGCGAGAGCATAAGCCGCAGGTGCGCCGATCGCTAAAGCTACAGCGGTAGAAGTAATCGACACAAAGGCACTGTTGAAGATGTAGCGCCAAAATGGACGACGGGTGAATAACTCAATGTAGTGATTGAAAGTGAATCGTGTAGGGAAATAGACAGTAGGAACGGCGGCAATATCCTCATTCACTTTAAACGAGGTCAGCAATTGCCATAGAGCTGGCGCCAAGCTAAATAGCACTATTAATACAACTATGATGAACAGCAAGATTTTTTTCAGAGAAAACTTGGTTCCCCCTGTTCGTTTTGGAGTCGTAGGAACTGCTTGGGGAGTTACACTCATGGCTTAAATGGCTCCTGATGTTTTGGCACGATATTTGTTAAGTAAGAAACTAGCGATCGCCACCGCCGCAATTAATATTAAGAATGTCACTACTACCAGGGCTGCTCCATAACCAAAATCTAAGTAGCGCATCACCGTGGAGTAAATGTACAATGACACCACTTCCGTAGCGCCACCAGGGCCACCCCCGGTCATCACAGCAACCAAGTCAAAAATTCCGAAAGCTTGAGCAAATCGAAATAGCACTGAAATTAATATCTGCGGCAGCAGCAATGGCAGGGTAATATTACGGAAACTTTGCCAAGCAGTTGCCCCATCAACCGAGTAAGCTTCATAGAGGTCTTGTGATATCGACTGCAACCCAGCCAGCAACAGGATACTAATAAACGGCGTAGTTTTCCAAACATCAGCAAAAACCACTGCGATCGTCGCCAGCGTTGGCTCTCCTAACCAATTAATCCCAGTCTTAATCAGCCCCAAGCGCAGCAGAATATCGTTCACAACCCCAAACTGGTCGTTAAAAATCCAAGACCACGCTAGACCAATCAAAGCAGTAGGCAAAGCCCAGGGGATAATGGCAGTTGTACGCACTATGCCCCGACCAACAAACGCCTGATTGAGAACAAGGGCAATCCCCAGTCCTAGCAGTAATTCTGAGATGACCGATGCTGTTGTGAATACGGTTGTCGCCCACAAACTCTGCCAAAAACGACCATCACCCGCCATCCGCACATAATTCTCCAAACCAGAGAATACAGGTTGTAACTCTGTTCCCAAATTTCTAGTAAATACGCTTAACCAAAATGCTCGTAAAATCGGGTAGGCAAATACAAACAACAACAGCAGCAATGCTGGTGTTAATAAAATCCAGGCTGTCTGTTGTTCTCGATTTCTTAATGTATGTAAATTTGTCATTTGTCATTTGTCATTTGTCATTTGTCATTTGTCATTGGTCATTAGGAACTGGCTATGTAATTCTTCTCCCCCTGTTCCCCTGCCCCTCTGCCCCCTGCTCCCTGCTCCCTGCTCCTCTGCCCCCCTGCCTCTAGTAGTCGACGTGTTTCCGCAGTGGCAGCTTGCATTGCCCGTTCAGGATTCATTCGACCGGATAACGCGGCACTGAGATAACGCTGTAAAATATCTGATGTCTGAGCATATTGCGCGATCGGTGGACGTAAAACTGCATTGTCCACGACCTGCAATAACTGTGGATAGTGGGGGTATTTAGCAACAATCCCTGGATCTGTAAACAGTTCCCGGCGACTGGGCACATAACCTGCACTGAAAATGAATCGGCGCTGTGCTTCCCGACTGGTAAAATACTGAATTGCTTTCCAAGCTTCTTCAGGATGTTGAGAAGATTTCGCAATTCCTAAACCCCAGCCCCCAAGACTTGCCCCTCCTGTCTTTCCAGGAGCATGAACCATCGGTTTAATCGCAATTTTGCCCCTGATTGGCGAATTTTCTGCTTGGGCTAGAGGCCATGCGTATGGCCAACTACGTAAAAACGCTACTTGACCACTTTGAAACAAACGCCGGGTGTCTTCTTCTTGATAGGTTGTGACTCCAGGAGGAGAAACGCCTTTGCTGATAGTACTACGTAGAAACTCTATGGCTTGTAATGTTTCTGGTCGATCTAGTCCAACTTCGAGGGTGTCGGGTTTAACCCAGAAGCCACCAAAGCCATCGAGGATTTCTGCAAACATCGCCACAAGTCCTTCATATTGGCGACCCTGCCAAACATAGCCCCAATTCACCTGCTTTTTCTTCTGCAAAACTTGGGAAATTCGGATCAAATCATCAAAGGTTTCTGGCGGTTTCAATCCCGCTTGTTTGATTAAATCTTCTCGGTAGTAGAGCATTCCCACGTCGGAACGCACTGGAATGCGGTACAGCTGGTTTTGATAACGTCCGCCTTCTACATCCTGGGGTGAAAATGCTGCCAACTCCTCTTTAGAAATGCGATCGCCTAAAGGTAACAACCATCCAGCAGCAGCAAACTTGGATGTCCAGATCACATCCATATTGATCAGATCGTAAGGGGATTCACCTAAGATAAAAGATGAGGTATACAAGTCTTCGAGCAAATTTGTGGCATTCGGCCCTTCAACTAAGTTAATGCGAATACCAGGGTTCTCAGCTTCAAAGTCTTTAATCAAACCCTGCCTCCAAGGTTGGGCATCAGGAGCAGTCATTAACAGATTGAGGGTAACTGGTTGCTGCGAGAGTACTACCCAACTGAACAATATAATGCTCAAGAGAGTTGCCAGAAAAACCCCTATATGCAAATAACTTTGTTTTTGGATGAATTTTTGTATGTTAATTGGCTTTCGGTACAACATTATCAATGTAGCGATCGCTAGTAGTAATTCTTAGGAAATAAAAACATAAAACATTTCCAAAAAGATTATTTCGTATTATTTTTTTACGGTTTTTTATAAGTAAAATTAATTTATTGAACAGAAGTCAGAATTCTTCAATAGAGAAAACATCAAGTTTGACGCTTTGTCTTTTGACAGCGATCGCAACTTCACTTACAGTTCCGCACTAGAGGAGTTTTGAGTACTAAGTAAAGAAGAAAAGAAAAAATTTCTTATTACTTCTTCAAAATCTTTATTCGGACACTCAGGACTCATAACTCAGAACTCGGAACTTTTTTTATGGTAGATTTGTTGCTGATCGCAATCCTGGGGTTCCTGGGGAGTTTTGGACACTGCTTTGGGATGTGTGGCCCGCTAACAGTGGCATTTTCTCTGTCTCATCAGCCGAAAAGTCCAAAAACAGTCTCTTTGGGACGGACATTAACCTTAGAAAAGCCCGATACTTGGCAACAGCAATTAAAATTTCATATTTTGCTAAACCTGGGGCGGATGTTGAGCTATGCTCTAGTCGGTGCTGGCATTGGGGCGCTAGGTTCGGTATTGCTGCAAGGTGGACAGCTAGCGGGTGTTGGCAGCGACTTCCGGCGCTGGATGGCAATTCTGACTGGTGTGATGTTGATTTGGTTTGGCTTAGGACAAGTAAAACCCGATTTACTACCGCGCATTCCGATGTTACATCCCCTATTGCAAGGTAGTTTACACGATCGCCTCAGCAGCGGAATGGTTAAACTTTCCTTAAAAACCAAATGGTGGACGCCAATGCTTTTAGGGATGACTTGGGGTTTAATGCCCTGTGGTTTTCTATATGCTGCCCAAATTAAAGCCGCTGAAACTGGCAATTTATGGATGAGTACAGCTACTATGCTGGCTTTTGGCTTGGGAACCTTGCCGACGATGCTAGGTGTAGGCGTTTCCACATCTTTGGTAAGTAAAGACAGGCGCAGTCAGTTGTTTCGATTAGGCGGTTGGGTAACACTCACCATTGGCGTTATCACCTTGCTGCGGACTGGTGACACAATGGTAGATTACACCGGACACGCCGCCTTAATCTGCTTAATTTTGGCCTTAATTGCGCGTCCGATTAGTGGCTTGTGGGCTTCACCACTGCGTTATCGGCGCGGCTTGGGTGTGGGATCTTTTGTGCTTTCTGTGGTTCACACCTTCCACATGATAGAACATTCATTGCAATGGAATTTTGCCGCCTTTTCGTTTCTGCCGCCAGAATTTCAGTGGGGGATGGCTGCGGGTGCTGTAGCATTGGTATTAATGTCCCCCGCCGCTTTTACAAGTTGGGAATCGTTGCAAAAATCTTTGGGCAAGCGTTGGCGACAGATTCATCTATTAAGTGTGCCAGCCTTGCTCTTGAGTGCCATTCATACTGTGTTGATTGGTTCCCATTACCTGGGTTCCTTGCAATCAACTTGGGGAAATAAATTAGCGGCAGTACTGATGGTAATGATTACTCTCAGTGTTTTGCTAGTGCGCTCGCGCTTTTTTTGGTCAAAGTTAGCCGTAGAAAAGTTTTATGTTCCCCCAACCAAATCGCGGTAAATCATCTTTATTTTCTGGCTCCGTTTCAACGAGTCAAAAACAGAAGCGTTACCCCCTCAAAGGCATTTTCTGGAAGAATCAAGGAACGATAAAGTATTTATTATTCTTGAGTTGCTTAGTTATATCAATAACTAATCTTTACCCTGCTTTTGCTCATAAGGTAGAAGTAGCCTCAGATGTTGGCGGCACTCTCCACATTGAACCAAACGATAATCCCCGTGCTGGAGAACCGAGCCAAGCCTGGTTTGCACTTACCCGCAGAGGTGGAAAGGTGATTCCTCTGTCACAGTGTAATTGTCAGTTGGCTGTTTATGCCGAACCTTATGCAACCGGAGAGCCACCGTTATTAGAACCACAGTTAAAACCTGTGGCAGCCGAACGTTATCAAGGCATTCCAGGTGCAGAAGTTGTCTTTCCCAAACCAGGTATTTATGAGTTGCAACTAAATGGAAAACCTGTTTCTGGGGCAAGATTCAAACCCTTTGAATTCAAATTTGAAGTGACTGTGGCAGGAGGCGGGTCTACACAAAATACACAAAATTTGCGAAATGTCAATGGTGATTTAGTAGAAGGTCAATCTCAACAATTACCAACTTGGGCGATCGCACTGCCAATTCTCGGATTTATCGGCATCTTAGTTGTCGTACTGCGAAGCATGAGAGGGGGTAGCGAGTGAGTGTTCTCACATAAAATCTTGTCATTATAGCGTTTCCTAAATAAGACCTTAGTTCGATAAACCTCCCCCTGCCTTGAACTTTAGTTCAAGTCTGTCCCTCTCTGAGTCGGAGAGGGATGGTTTTGTGTAGTAAAACCTCTTAGAGGTTTCAATATTTACCAGAGTTAGGCGGTTACTACATGAGCCGTCGAACTTTTTTAATTTACTGTCAACTAGCTTGGCTAATACGCCGTTGTAACTCGATTTCAAATTCCTCATCAGTGCGAGTGATGACTTTTGGTCGTTGGTCTAACCTGTCCATTAAAATATGGAATGCTTCGGTGTCCTGTGGATGATATCTAACCCAATCTCTTAATTCATTATCTGACATGGCTTGATAATCAGGTTTAGTCATGGAAATCAAGCTCACCATTTGGATATATCTCTATTTGTATTGTGTCTCGAATTAAAACGTATATGCGCTTTGTTCTTTCGTCCAGTCGCACTACGTTGATAGGCTGAAACATATTACTTGCTCTCACACATCTACTGTAAAACGCTCTCAACTGTTCTGTTGTTGGTTCCATCTAGACTCCACTCTCAATAAAGCTATCAAGTAAGTCGCTAAGGCATTGAGCCGAGATGCACAACTTTCACGTCGCGCATCTCGGCTCAATGCCATCAAGTCGAATGATGTCGCTTCTGGTGCCACTGCCACGCGTCAGCGACGATATCTTTGATGGATGGATACTGAGGTTGCCAGCCTAAGACTGTTCTGGCTTTATCGCTGGTGCCAATGAGAACTGGGGGATCGCCAGGACGGCGATCGCGTTCTTCTACTGGTATCGAAGTTCCTGTCACCTCTTCGACTGCGGCAATGACTTCTCTGACGGAGAAACCGCTGCCATTGCTCAAATTAAAAACTTCGCTATCGCCACCTTTTAATAAATATTCCAATCCCAAAATATGGGCATCTGCTAAGTCGTTAACGTGAATATAATCACGAATACACGTACCATCGGGCGTGGGGTAATCAGTGCCGAAAATTGAAATGGATTCTCGTTTGCCTAAAGCTGTCATTAGCACCAAGGGAATTAAATGGGTTTCTGGGTTGTGATCCTCGCCTAGTAAGCCATCGGGATTAGCACCAGCAGCATTGAAGTAGCGAAAACGCACTGATTGCAAACCGTAAGCAACGTCAAAATCAGAGAGAATCCTTTCTACCATCAGCTTTGTAGCGCCATAGGGATTAATCGGATTTTGGGGATGGGTTTCTGGAATGGGCACGAATTCTGGTACACCATAGGTGGCACAGGTAGAAGAAAAGACAAATTTCTTTACAGATGCTGTCAGCATCGCTTCTAACAGGGTCAAAGTACCAAGGACGTTATTGCGGTAATATTTGGCCGGATCGCTCACTGATTCTCCTACGTAGGCATAAGCAGAAAAATGCATCACTGCGGCAATATCATGGGTTTTAAATACACGATCGAGCAAGGCGCGATCGCTTGTGTCCCCAATTATCAGTTCTACCTGTAAAATCTCTTCTACTAAATCGCGATGTCCATAGACCAGATTATCAAGTATGACAACGCTATAACCCGCTTTCTTCAAAGCAAGCACTGTATGAGAACCAATATATCCAGCTCCCCCCGTTACCAGAATAGTACGCTTTCCAGGCGACATAGTTTTTCCTTTTGAGTAGATTACTTAATTAATTTAGTTTACCGGTACTAGATTACTCTTCTGGAAAATTATAAATAATAGACGCAGTGTCAAAAAATTGCACTAAAATCACTACGACGGTAGTCATTGGGTGTGAGGTTTGAGAAATTTTAAGTCAAACAGTACGATTACAATTTGACAATAAAATAAATCCATTTCCCGAAACCTCTAGGTTGAACCTTACGGGTGACGTTTATAACGTCGCTATCAGTAAGAAGTCGCCAGTTGTTTTATGTATGGTTTCCTTGCATGGCAGTCTTTTCTGGGGGCAACCCCAATCGAAACGGACTGCCTCTCCTGACGGAGACGCTACGCGAACACCACCACACTGGCTCACTGCACCAGAAAATTTGAGAGTTAGTCTATGTTTCTATTGTTAAGCCGGGTACTGCTGTGGCTGCTGATTGGCACTATCGTTTATTCTCTGTTCCAGCGATTTTATCCCTCTGGAACTTTTGTCGGGCGATTAATCTTAGTCGTTATCTTGGTAATCGTAGCCCTATCATTTCTTAACCCCAGTGAACCTGCTGTGGCGTCGTTGTGGAGGATGTTATCTTTTCCACTCAAGCCTCTAGGAGCCTCTGTTTTACTGATGATTCTTGCCGCTCAGAAAATCAAAGGAGGTGGAATAGATAAACCAGGAGGCTACTTGATCGGTTGGGCACTGACTATTTTGCTGTTGGCAAGTACACCAGCAGTCGCCTATTTCCTTTATAGAGCACCTCTAGCAATGACGGGCGAAACGTCTGTCGCAAGTGCTACAACATCTGAGACACTGGTGGCATTAGGGCAACCCACCACAACGAACATCTCAGATGTAACGGGGGATAGCATTCTTTCTTATAATTTGAGAGTGCCTCCCTATTTATTACAAGGAAGTCCTCAAGATATTCGCACACGCGGTTTACGACTTGAAGACTTTGTACCAAATTCGGAAACATTGCAATTGACAACAAGAACTTGGGAAAGTTATCTCCTTGAAATTTACAGGTTCTTGCGTGTTCAGCGGTAATCAGGCAAGAGAACAATACTTGGTTCGTAGTAAGCGCTTGAGCCATTAATCAAAGGACTAAAGTCCTTACTACGAACTTATTTCTTCATTAAAGTTGCTGTGATGGACTACTAGTAATGAATGGCAATAACTATCCAGTTAAAAGAGGTAACAACAGCTGAATTTATCACAAGCGATATTCCCTCTTCATAGCTGCCTTCTTGGACTAGCAGTTAATCTAGATGATAAAGTTGCACAATTGCTTTAATGGCAAAATCTCAACGAATCGCTAAACTCAGTGCTTACCTACGACCCCATTGGCGGGAAGCCTCCTTGGGTATTCTCGCTTTGTTGTCTGTCAATGCACTGGGTGTTTATATCCCTTGGTTGATTCGTGCTGGTGTTGACAAACTCTCGACAACCTTCAGCTGGAACCAAATACTACATTACGTAGTAGTTATTGTCTTGCTCAGTTCGGCAATGTGGCTAATGCGGATGGCATCACGCATTTGGCTATTTGGGGTGGGACGGCAGGTGGAATTTGACCTGAAACAACGGATTTTTGAACACTTACTGAAACTGGAACCTGGTTATTTTGCCAGTAATACTGCTGGCGATTTGATTAGTCGGGCTACCAGTGATGTGGACAATATCAAGCGGTTATTGGGTTTTGCGGTCTTGAGTTTGGCAAATACGATGTTTGCCTACGCCCTGACACTGCCAGTAATGCTGACAATTAGTGTGGATCTCACCCTAGCCGCCCTGGCAGTATACCCTTTTATGCTCTTATTGGTGAGTCTGTTTAGCGATCGCTTACGCAAACAACAAGCAAAAGTCCAAGAGCAACTCTCTGACATCAGCGAACTCATCCAAGAGGATATCAGTGGCATTGCCTTAATTAAAATCTATGCTCAAGAAGCTAACGAGCGTCGAGCTTTTGCCAAGAAAAATCAGCAGCTATTGACTGCTAACCTGGAACTAGCAAAACTCCGCAATACACTGTTTCCGCTAATTGGTGGATTAGCTAATATCAGTTCGCTGGTGATCATCTGGCTAGGATCGGCACGGATGTCTGCTGGGACACTTCAGGTTGGGGATTTTTTAGCATTGTTAATTTATGTAGAGCGTCTAGTTTTCCCCACTGCCCTTTTAGGATTCACAATTACTGCCTACCAACGCGGTGAAGTTAGTATCGATAGGCTTGAAGCTATTCTCTCTGTCACACCAAAAATTAAAGATGCAGCCGATGCCATACATCTGCCAGTGGCTGAACTCAAAGGCGAACTGACAGCTAAAAATCTCACCTATAATTACCCTGGTTCCACGACTTCAGCTTTAGCAAATGTTAACTTTACCATTGCTCCTGGAGAAACTGTAGCGATTGTTGGGGCAATTGGTTCGGGTAAATCTACATTGGCCAATGCTTTACCCCGCTTGTTGGATATTGAATCAGGACAATTGTTTTTAGATGGGGTAGATATTACTAAGATCGCTTTGACTTCTTTACGAGGTGCGATCGCTTACGTTCCTCAAGATAGCTTTCTATTTAGCACTACAATCAAAAATAATATTCGCTACGGCGATCCAGTTAGCGAACAACAGCAGGTAGAATCTGTCGCTAAACTTGCCCAAATTGAATCAGAAATCCAGAATTTTCCCCAGCAATATGAAACTATTGTTGGCGAACGCGGTATTAATCTTTCTGGCGGTCAACGCCAACGTACTGCTTTAGCTCGTGCAATGTTGGTCAATGCTCCAGTGTTAATTTTGGATGATGCTCTCTCTAGTGTAGATAATCAAACAGCTACGAAAATCCTCAAAAATCTCTCCAGTGGTACTGAACGTAAAACAGTAATTTTTATTACGCACCAATTATCAGCGGCGGCGGCAGCTGACCGAATTTTTGTCATGGAAAAGGGAAAAATTGTTCAGGTCGGAAATCACTTAGAACTTTTACAACAACAGGGCTTATATAGAACTTTGTGGAGCCAGCATCAAGTTGAGGAATTACTGCGGTGAAGCAGGGGGCAGAAGGCAGGGGAGCAGAAGGCAGGGGGCAGGGGGCAGGGGGAAAGAATTATGATTGAGTTAGGGACTAGAGATTGGGAAGATTTGAATGGGGATTAGGGATTGGGTAATCAGCTCAAAAATGATGTTCGGGGCTATTACCCACAGCAAATTTTGAAATATTTTCCCAGTCCCCAGTCCCCAGTCCCCAGTCCCCAGTCCCTTTTACGCTTGGCTGAAATTGGGTAATCCTGGGCGCGACCCGTTGAAGAAAAATTCAGAAATTCCGACTTTACTGAAGGATTGTAAATTAGGTCTAGCAAAATAATTGCATTTGTCATAGCTTTATAGTTATAGAACTATTGACTCGCTCGCCTCATCACTCATGGTTAACACCCTACCCAAGCCAGAAACTAAAACCCCCAGCAAAGAAACTGTACTTACCCCCCGGTTTTACACTACAGATTTTGAAACCGCAGCCAAGCTGGATTTGTCTGCCCAGGAAACGGAATTGCAGGCGATGTTGACAGAAATGCGGACAGACTACAATCGGCACCATTTTGTCCGAGATGAAGCGTTTGAGCAGTCTTGGGAACACATTGACGGTGAAGCAAGGCAGGCGTTTATAGAGTATTTGGAACGTTCTTGCATTTCTGAGTTTTCCGGCTTCTTGCTATTTAAGGAATTATCCCGCAAGCTAAAAAATCGTAGTCCAGTGCTAGCGGAAATCTTTCAAATGATGGCGCGTGATGAAGCCCGCCACGCCGGATTTCTCAACAAAGCAATGGCTGATTTTAAACTCTCCCTTGATTTGGGCGCTGTTACTAAAACCCGCACTTATACATTTTTCCCGATTGAATGGGTACTTTACACCGTTTACCTCTCAGAAAAAATCGGTTACTGGCGTTACATTATTATTTTCAGGCATCTAGAAAAGCACCCAGAAAACCAGTTTTACCCGATATTCCGCTACTTTGAGAGCTGGTGTCAAGACGAAAACCGCCACGGAGATATATTCAAGGCATTATTGCGTTCTCAACCGCAACTTTGGAACACCTGGAAATCTAGGCTGTGGAGTCGCTTTTTCTTGCTGTCAGTATTTGCTACCCACACCCTGACAGTTCATGAACGTTCTGGGTTCTACAAATCATTGGGACTTGATGCCACAGAATTTGATATCCAAGTTGTCCGCAACACCAATGAAACCGCAGGACGGGCTTTTCCTGTAATGTTGAATACCGAACATCCCCAGTTTTTCCCACGTCTGCAACGCTGTGCAGGTTACAACTTGAAAATTGCAGAGATTGAAGGCAGTTATAATCCGAAATTGATGAAGCTAATTCGCAAACTACCTTTGATTGCAGCAATTGTTTGGAATCTGCTGTTAATTTACCTCATCAAACCAATTGATACTGAAGCGCTGCGGGGCACGGTTCGTTAGCTATTAGACCTCTTGCAAAAGTAATTTTTGCAAGAGGCGGGAAAAGGGGAAAGGTTAAAGGGACTCATGTTTTTATTGTTCCTTTCCCCTTTCCCTCTTACCCTTTTACCGACAAATGCCAAGAAGTCTATTGATTAGACATCTGGTTGTGAAATTAATTATGTGTTCTGAATAACGCATAATTAATTTCACTATCGGACTAGTATCTGATTTATGAAAAAATACGTAGGGTGTGTAGCTGCGAGAGTACGGCACCATCATCAAGGGTTTGGTGCGTTACGAACTGCGTTCTAACACACCCTACAATACCTAATTTTGTTCAAAAATCAAATATGATTCCTATAGATGTCAATTTTTGAATATTTGGGTAGCTGAATAATGACAAAACTAGACTAAAGTCTATACATAAGAATGTCAATAAAATAGTTATATTTTTGTATAGAAGATACTGGAATGCAATAGATAAGAGGTTACTAATTAATCTAGAAAATGTAGGAATTGAGAGATGAGCGACATTAAAAGACAAGCCGCTTTGCCTTTATCCACATGGAAGCGGCCCCACATAGGGACATCAAATTTTACGAATCCATCGCTTGTCTCATCCAATATTCCCACATTGGCCAATCCAACACGCGGTTTTGGTTTACCAACAAATAATAATACTGCGCTCAATGGCGACGTTCAAGAAACTACGTCTGCTAATGAGCAATTATTAGAACCAGAAGCTATTAAAGAAAAACCTCTTGTTCACGACATTAGTCGGATATCTTTGCGTCGTTCACAGCCGCAACTTATAGGTAGCCAGCCAAAAGACCAGTATGAGCAGTCAGCTGACCAGATTATGCTTCTACCTAGACTTAAGTCAAATATAAATATCGGTGCAATAGATTCACATATAGTACAACGAGAATGTGCAGATTGTGAGCAAGAAGAACAAGAAGTAGAAACCGAGTTGTCACTACAACGCGTTAGCGATCGCAGTGTTCAGACTCAAGATAATATTGAGAGTCAGTTAAATAATAGTAAGGGTGGAGGAAGCCCGTTATCTCCCGAAGTGCGAAACTTTATGGAACCACGCTTTGGTAGTAAATTCGACGATGTGCGAGTACATACTGACTTCAATGCTACGCAGATGAGTAAGTCGTTGGGAGCGCAGGCCTTTACTCATGGTAGTGATGTTTACTTTAGCGCCGAGAAATCACCTGGTAATAACGAGTTGACAGCCCATGAGTTAACCCATGTGGTACAGCAGACAGGCAAAGTGCAGAAACAAAGCGATGCATCTACAGCACCAGCCCCTGTTGAACAGACTAGTGGTATGCCGCCCAAAAAAGGGACAACTAAAATTGACAAAAAGAATGCCACAATTACTGCTTCGGGAAAAAATATTACCGAAGCAATTACAAACTTAACATCACAAGGAAAGGGCGAAGCGGGCAGTGTTACTTGTGCCCCCGCAAAAGATGTCAAAACTTATCAAGCAGAAGATAAATCCGATGAAATTGTTTATGAGGCAGATGTCTTAGTAACAGAAACTAAGGCAATGCCCGTCTGGACGGAACTCGATCAACAGTGCGAACCTGTTAAAAAAGAATGGGCAAGGTTTTATAGCGCTCTTGATACACACGAGAATGGGCACATTAGTATTGACGAGAAGGCTTTTAAAGATTTACACAAAAAGCTTCTTGGCAAAACAACCTCAGCATCTGACAAGATTTTTAACGATACTTACGCCCAAGCAAATACTGATAATAATGCTTACGACACCACAACGAAACACGGACTCACTCAAGGTACAGGAGTAACTCCGGTACAGTGCGGCCCAGAAAAAGTTTCTCAAAGTGGAGATGAATCGGATGCAAAGGTAGAGGTTCAAACTCAACAATAGAGGCGAAAACACCATAACGTAAACTTGCTAATCATTTTCGCATTTACACTGTTTGGAGTCAAATTGAGAAATTACAAAAAGAACTCCGAATCATAGGGAAGCTACTTGGCTTGACTACAGTGCAAGAAGTGTCAACGGCGAATTTCTCCACAAGGTGCTTGATTCTTCTGGCTGTCTGTGATAGTTTTTTTTGTACAAACCATAAAATACTGTAATTTTATCAAGATACCGTTGTTTTAAATCTCGTTAACCTATTTACACAGATTGGGAGTTAAGAATAAATAGCTAATCTATCGAGATTATTTATTGCAGGGAATACATTGCGAACCAACAAACTAGAAATTAATCTCTAAGCCAGGGCAACCTTATGAGCAAAATACGTGCTGTGATTGTTGATCCCAATGTGCCGGGGCGTTTGGCACTGAGTGAAGTGACTGCACCAAAGCCTGCCCCAGATGAAGCTCTAGTGCGGGTAGCGGCAATTTCCCTCAATCGGGGAGAGATAAAACGTTCAACCACTGCTGAGGCTGGCTGGCAACCTGGTTGGGACTTAGCAGGTGCAGTGGAAATCCCCGCCGATGATGGTTCGGGGCCTCCCCAAGGGGCGCGTGTAGTTGGCTTGCGTCGTGCTGGTGCTTGGGCAGAACTCGTATCTGTTCCCACCAATGCTTTAGCAGTAGTGCCATCATCGGTATCTTTTGCTCAAGCTGCCACATTGCCTGTAGCGGGTTTAACTGCATACCATGCGGTGTTAAAAGGTGGTTCACTTTTGGGTCGGTCAGTTCTGGTTACAGGCGCATCAGGAGGCGTAGGTTACTTCGCTATCCAGTTGGCGCAACTGTCAGGAGCGCAAGTCGTGGCACATATTCGTCAAGCTGGTTATGAAACTTTAGTTAGAGAAGCAGGGGCGCAATCGGTGGTGATTGGCGAAGACCTTTCACCTGCCAGCGAGTATGGGCCCTACGATCTAATTGTAGAGTCAGTGGGTGGCAAGACTTTGGGCGTAGCCCTTGGCTTACTGGCACAGGATGGAAAAACTGTGCTGTATGGAGTATCTGGGGGAGCTGAAGTGACATTCAACGCGGCTCAATTTTTTGGGACTGGTAGCGTCAGCCTATATGGTTTACGTCTGTTCGATGAATTGAGATTTGAATCAGCAGCAATCGGTCTAAAACGGCTTTTGAGTCTAGTAGAAGCAGGTGAGTTGCATCCTCACATTGATTTAGAAGCTTCTTGGACACAAATAGCTGATGTGGCCCAACAACTACTCGATAGGCGTTTTCCTGGCAAAGCTGTGTTGCACATTTCAAAATAATTCGTAATTCGTAATTCGTAATTCGTAATTAATTTTTTCATGCACTAATTTATTCAGAAAGACTAATGTTTTTCCTTGTTGCAATCAGGCAGATTTATTTGTGAGGTGAGAATTACGAATGATGAATTAAAAACTACGAATTATGCTGACTTTTGGTTCAAACTAGATCGGCTTGTAGCCATTAGTAATCTCAAGATAGATCGCCCAAAAGGGACATCACATCCACGTTATTCATCCTTTGTTTATCCGTTGGACTATGGATACTTGGAAAACACTCGCTCTGGAGATGGAGCTGATATTGATGTTTGGATAGGTAGTTTGTCTAGTAAAAAAGTCACCGCCGTCATTTGTAGTGTTGACTTGGAAAAACGGGATACAGAAATCAAAATACTTCTGGGCTGCACTTCTGGGGAAAATCAAACCATCTTGGATGTCCACAATACAGGCTCTCAATCAGCAATATTATTGGTTCGCAATTAAATTATTTAGATTTTTGAGGGTAAGTTTGTATGAGCTTAGAACTAAAACTATCAGGTAAAACAGCGATCGTTACAGGAGGAAGTGCGGGAATTGGTTTAGCTACTGCCAAAGCACTTTATAGTGAGGGTGTGAATGTTGCGATCGCAGCCCGCAATCAAGAAAGACTAGAAAATGCAATAGCTGACATCCAGTCTTTACCAACTTCTGGCGCTAAAGTTATTGCCATCAGCGCCGATCTGACTAAAGCAGAGGATGTTGAAAAAGTTGTCTCTACAACATTAGCCCAATTTAATCAGATTGATATTTTGATTAACAATGCAGGTTCAGCCCGTGCTGGATCTTTCCTAGAATCCACTGATGATTTATTTTTGGATGCTTGGAACTTAAAATTATTGGGCTATATCCGCTTAGTTAGAGCCGTCGTTCCCCATCAAAAAAGTCGCGGTGATGGGCGGATTGTCAATATAGTCGGCGGTGCAGGACGGACACCTCGTCCGAACTTCCTAGCTGGTGGTACAAGCAATGCTGCTTTGTTGAACTTCACAAAGGGCATTTCTAAAGAGCTAGCCGAGTACAACATTCGCATTAACGCTATCTCCCCTGGTGCTACAGCTACTGAGCGTGCCGAGACTTTAGCTCGGCAAAACGCCCAAGCGCAAGGCATCACTGTTGAGCAAGTGAAGGCACAAAATATCCAAAGTATTCCTTTAAAAAGAATCGCCCAGCCAGAAGAAATTGCCGCGCTGGCGCTATTTTTGGTGTCCGATCTTGCTGCATCGATTACAGGAACAGAGATTATCGTTGATGGCGGATCTACCCCTGGTGTTTAGTAGAGACGCAATTCATCAGACGCGATTCATCGCGTCTCTACATTTTGTCAAAACATAAACTTCTTGGAGATAAAAACATGGGTTCCCAATACTTTGATATCAAACCAGTTGCAGGACGTATCGGTGCTGAAATTATTGGTGTTAATCTGAGTTTTAATCTCAGTGATGACATCATCAGCGATATTCGCAAGACTTTAGTCAAATACAAAGTGATATTTTTCCGCGATCAGCAACAACTCGATGCTAATGGACAGATTGCTTTCGCTCGTCGTTTTGGTGAAGTCACTACAGCCCACCCCACTGTACCATCGCTGCCAGAAAATCCAGAAGTCTTAGACCTGAATTATGGTCGTACCACTTCCCGCGCCAATAGCTGGCATACCGATGTGACATTTGTAGACCGTCCACCTCTCGGTTCTATCTTACGAGCGCTTGATATTCCCCCAACTGGTGGCGATACAGTCTGGGCAAACTCAGTAACTGCATACCAAGATTTACCTATTCATCTGCGTAATCTCGCAGACCAACTTTGGGCAGTACATAGCAACAAATACGACTATGCAACTGCATTTGACTTACCTGAAGATGCCAAGGCTTACCGGGCTGTCTTCACCTCGACTGTGTACGAGACTCTGCACCCAGTTGTACGCGTCCATCCCGAATCTGGAGAGCGTGGGCTATTCATCGGCGGATTTGTGCGCCAGTTCCGTGGCTTATCAACAACTGAATCAGATGATATTCTCCGGCTGTTGCAAGCGTATGTAACACGTCCTGAAAACACAGTCCGGTGGCGTTGGCAAGTTGGCGACGTAGCTTTTTGGGATAATCGGGCTACTCAACATTATGCGATCGCAGATTACGGCGACCAGCCCCGCCACGTTCAACGAGTCACAATTGTCGGCGATCTCCCAGTTGGCATCGATGGTAAACAAAGTGAGGCTATCAAAGGAGATGCTTCTGAGTACAACCGTCGTCAGGCGGTGACTGCGTAGTACTTGAGCATTGGGCACTTGTACTGAGTTTCGACTACGCTCAACTACCGCGAAGTCGTTGGCGCAGCCTATCGTAGAGAAGTATTGGGCATTGGGAATAAGAGAGAGATCAGTCTTTGATACTTGTGAACGAGTGTTTAATATTCGTGAATGAGTCTTTGAACTCCATTAATGAGGCTTTGAGCTTCATTAATGAGTCTTTGAACTCCATTAATGAGTCTTTGAGCTTCATTAATGAGTCTTTGAGCTTCATTAATGAGTCTTTGAGCTTCATTAATGAGTCTTTGAACTCCATTAATGAGGCTTTGAGCTTCATTAATGAGCCTTTGAACTCCATTTCCCTGTTCCCTGCCCTTTACTGGCTTAACCTTCTGCTGAGTAATGACGATCGCGCTTTTTTATGAAACTCTTCTATACACCTAACTCGCCCTATGCACGCATTGCACGGGTAGCAATAATAGAATTGAATCTCAGCAATCAGATCGAAACGCAAAAAGTCATTGCACGAGATCCGAACAGCGACCTACTGAATTACAACCCTACAGGTAAAATACCAACTCTAGCGACTGACGACGGATTTATCTTGAGTGAAACACGTATAATTTGCGTCTATCTGAATCACTTAAATCCTGAAATTAAACTAGTTGCTGACATATCTAATGGCTTTTTACAGCAACTTGAAGGTATGACTGGTGGGTTCATAGATGGCATTGCTGTCTGGGTACGGGAGTTAAGGCGTCCCCACAGCGAACAGTCTCCTGGGGCGATCGAGTTTGAGCGTGAGCGAGCGTTGAGAATTTTGGAATACTTCGAGAAGATATCAGATAAACTCGACCAAACTCCAAAACTTGCTCATATAACCCTCGCCTCTGCACTTGGACTAGAAATCCGCCTTCCCAATCTGCAATGGCGGCAGAAATATCCAAAACTTGCTAGTTGGTACGATGAATTCTCTAAACGACCTTCCATCCAAGCAACAAGACCAGAGTCTTAATAACTAACATTTTCTTGTTCCAAACTGGAGAACGAAAAAAGCATAAGTACGCCCTCGCAAATATAAACATGAGTACAAAAAAACAACTTAAACTCGGAGCATTTTTACCTGGGAGTGGCCATCATGTTGCAGCTTGGCGACATCCCAACACCCCGGCTGATGGAGGTCTGAACTTCCAACATTATAAGCAGCTGGCACAAACGGCTGAACGGGGTAAATTTGATATGCTTTTCCTCGCAGATGGTTTAGCCGTCTGGGATAGAGGACAAGGGGCTGAGGCTTTTAGCCGTTCGGGACAATTCAGTGTCCATTTTGAACCTTTAACCTTATTATCGGCTCTGTCTGCGGTGACAGAAAATATCGGGTTGGTGGCGACATCATCAACGACTTATGATGAGCCTTATCATCTCGCCCGCAAATTTGCATCACTGGATTATCTAAGTGGTGGTCGTGCCGGATGGAATCTTGTAACCTCTGCTGCTGAAGCCGCAGCGCAGAATTTCAGCCAAGAAAAGCACCTAGAACACTCGCTACGCTATGAACGGGCGAAAGAATTTGTGGATGTTGTCACTAAACTTTGGGACAGTTGGGAAGACGATGCTTTCCTTCACAATAAGGAGTCAGGTATTTACTTCGATGCAGAAAAGTTGCATGTTCCCCACCACAAGGGTAAATATTTCTCAGTGCGCGGCCCGCTCAATGTGGCGCGTCCACCACAGGGATATCCAGTAATCGTACAAGCTGGATCTTCCGAGGCTGGACAGGATTTAGCTGCCCAAACAGCAGAGGCGATTTTCACTGCACAACAGACATTGGCAGAAGCTCAAGCCTTCTACGCTAGCGTCAAGGGGAGATTGGCTAAATACGGACGTTCCCCTGACCATCTCAAAATTATGCCAGGTGTATTCCCGGTAATTGGTAAGACTGAGCAGGAAGCTAAGGATAAATATGAGCAACTTCAGGAGTTGATTCATCCCTTAGTCGGATTAGGCCTACTTTCTGGGCTAGTGGGTGGCCATGATTTGTCTAAATATCCCCTAGATGGGCCGCTGCCGGATCTGCCAGATACCAACGGCGGCAAAAGCCGCTTGCAGTTGATCACCGATCTTGCCCGCAGAGAGAATTTAACAATCCGGCAACTGTATTTATGGATTGCAGGAGCGCGGGGACATCGAACGATTCTCGGAACACCAGAACACATTGCCGATCAGTTAGAAGATTGGTTCGTCAATGGTGGGGCTGATGGATTTAACATCATGCCGCCCTGGCTACCTGGGGGTTTAGAGGAATTCGTGGACTTAGTAATTCCCGAACTGCAACGCCGAGGAATATTTCGTACTGAGTATGAAGGTAGTACTTTGCGTGAAAATCTTGGTTTGCCCCGTCCGGTGAACCAGTTCACTACAAGGACTGCTCCTGAACCTGTGGGCGTCGGTTCCTTGGCATAGTTTTGATTAGACATCTTGCAAAAGTAACTTTTGCCAAGATGTTGGGGAAAGGTTAAAGGTTACTGGGTTTGGGAAAATTCCATACCTTTACCCTTTACCCCTTACCCTTTTCCCCACAATCCCAAGAAGTCTATTGAACAACTGGCAGCGTTTTTGAAGCGACGGCTTTGATTTCCTCAAACTTCATCTGGTTTGTTATTCCAGTGGTTTTAACAATACAATCAAGTCGTCTCTAAGGAAACTTTTTATTGTGTTGGGCATCTTAACGGTTCTACTATCCTCCTTTGTTTTGACGTTTCACAACGTTACTGTCCGAGTTTTGTTTTCAGAACATCTCGTACTAGGTTTATTTTTACTTGGTGGATACGTTAAACCGGATTTGCAGAATTCATTCTTGCTGATGTTCATGCGAATGCTGCTGGTGGTTCCACTCATGGCATCTCTATCATTTAAGCTATATCCATCTGCTTGGACAGAACTCCAATACTTGTTTACCCGTGTTCGCAGGGATGTTCTAATCCAAGCTCTTGGCTGTGGGGTGCTGATGTTTGTGTATATTGCCTCACTCTACATTGCTATTGGCTTGATTCCCACAGGTATTGCCTTGACCCTTTTCTTCACCTATCCCGTATTTACAGCGCTGCTATCTTGGAAGTTTTTTGGCGATCGCCCCACATTGTTCCGTTGGCTGGTGATGGGTATTATTCTGGTGGGAAGCGCTCTCACCATTCCCCAATCTTCTGCCACCTATAGCAGTCATACCATTGCGATCGGTATTTTCGCTAGTTTTGGCGCTGGGATCGTTTACGCCTTTTATTGCATCATTGCTCAAAAATGTTTGGAAAAATTCCATCCAATTCCTTTTACGTGGATCAGTTTTGCCTCCACTTTACTGCTTTCTGGTGTTAGCTTACTGTTTTGGCCAGCTAAAAGCGGACAACTTGACTGGACACCCTTATGGATTGGTAGCATATTTTCGGGTCTTGTCAGCTTTCTGGGACACACTTTAAACAATGTCGGGATTCGGATGGTTGGCGCATCTACCGCTTCCATAATCGGCTCTAGCAGTCCAGCATTGACAGCGTTAATGGCATGGATAACCATTAACGAAACTTTAAATGTGATTCAGAGTATAGGGATTGGTGTTGTCACATTGGGGATCGCGTTACTTAGTGGAGAAGGCTTTGTGAAATCGCTCAAAATTAGGGGTTGAATTGGGCATGGGGCATGGGGCATGGGGTAATTTTAGAACGTTACTTTCTTAATTACGAATTACTAATTACGAATTAATATCAAATATGCCTTTCTCCGCTATCCTCTTCGATCTTGACGGGACTTTAACAGATCCGAAACCTGGCATCACTGGTTGTATTCAGTATGCTCTATCTGAACTCGGTTACAAACCACCAAATGCTGATGAATTAAATTGGTGTATTGGCCCACCACTGAAAGATAGCTTTTCGCAATTACTCAATACCTTGGATAGCAAAGTAATTGAACAAGCTATTTTACTTTATCGTCGTCGCTTTGCCACAATTGGATTATTTGAAAACTCCCTTTATCCTCAAATTTCAGAAGTCCTAAAAGCCATTCGTTTTGCTGGTTATAAAACTTTTGTTGCGACTTCTAAACCATATATTTATGCTACGCAAATTATTGAATATTTTGGCTTATCATTGCTTTTTGATGGTATTTATGGTAGTGAAATTGACGGAACCCGGAGCATAAAAGGTGACTTAATTCACCATATTTTATTAACAGAAAAACTTTTACCCTCTACTGTGGTTATGGTAGGCGATCGCTCCCATGACATCATTGGAGCCAAGCGCCATCAAATCGCCTCAATTGGTGTCACCTATGGCTATGGAACCGAGGAGGAATTGAAGGCTCATGGTGCTGACTTGATTGCCCATTCTCCAAGTGATATTCCCAGATTTATAATTTATAATTCGTAATTCGTAATTCGTAATTCGTAATTTAAAATAATGCCGCCATCATTAACGTTTATCCATAGCTTGCTGTTGTTTAGTACTGCTTTTATTGCAGGCGGCTTAAATGCTGTAGCCGGTGGTGGAAGCTTTATCACGTTTCCGACTCTCATCTTTACGGGTGTACCTCCGATCGCAGCTAACGCCACCAATAATACTGCAATTTGGGTGGCTTCCCTAGCCAGTGCTGGAGCATATCGTCAAGATTTAGGCATCGAGCGGCGAGATTTTTTACTTTTATGTGGTGTCAGTTTAGTTGGTGGCATGATTGGCTCCATAGCTTTGTTGTATACATCGCCAGATGTCTTTAAAAAGCTGATTCCCTATCTATTGCTGCTAGCAACAGTTGTATTTACCTTTGGCGAACCGTTCAAAAAGTGGTTGCAGCGTCAAAACCAGAATACATCACCGGAATCTGTACCGTTGTTTAATTTGGTACTGGCTCAACTAGCGATCGCCATCTATGGCGGTTTCTTCGGCGCAGGTATAGGAATTTTAATGCTGGCAGCTTTAACGTTTTTAGGTATCAAAAGTATCCACAAAATGAATGCTTTTAAGACATTTTTAGGGAGTTGTATCAATGGTATTGCGATCGTTCCATTTCTTTTTGCTGGTGTGATTGCTTGGCATCAAGCTATTTTGATGGCAGTCGGTGGCTCTCTTGGTGGTTACTTAAGCGCCCATTATGCTCGTAAACTTGAACCGCACTTAATTCGGAAATTTGTCATGATTGTTGCCTTCAGCATGACTGCCTACTTTTTTATTCACGGTTAAGAACTGGGAACTACTCAGGGGTGATATATGGAAGCATCAAAAAAATCACAAGTCATGCTCCGTGCTTTTAGTTCTAGAAATTTTCGCCTGTACTACACAGGTCAGGCAATTTCTCTGATTGGTACGTCGATGACTCAAGTGGCTACTAGTTGGCTAGTATATCGCCTCACCGATTCCGCTTGGTTACTAGGTCTAGTGGGCTTTGCCAGCCAAATTCCCACACTTCTATTGATTCCTCTGGGTGGAATCATTGCCGATCGCTGGAATCGCGATCAAATCCTGCTTGTTGCCCAGATATTGGGAATGCTTCGGTCTTTAGCCCTAACATGGTTAGCCCTAAGCAGTACGATTAATATCGAGTACATTGCAATTCTTGGTGTACTGCAAGGGATGATCAACGCCTTCGATATTCCGACTCGGCAGGCATTTATTCCAGAAACAGTTGCTAAAGAAAATCTCGGTAATGCCTTTGCCTTGTACTCTTCTCTTATAAGTGTGACGAGTATGGTGGGCCCTGCGATCGCAGGTTTATTAATTGTGGCGCTGGGATCGGGACTATGTTTCCTAATTGATAGCATCAGTTACATCGCTGTAATTATTGCCCTTTTAGCAATACGGCTGACATCCAGAAAAACCGTTATTTCTAAACGCAAACCTTTAGAAGAATTAAAAACTAGTTTTAAATATGCCTTTGGGTTTTTGCCAATTCGATCAGTCTTGATTGGTTCGGCTTTAGTTTGCTGCGTGTGGGCATTTTATTTAGCTTTGGGGCCAATTTTTGCCAAGGAGATTTTGCAGGGCGGCCCTAATACCTTCGGCTTCTTGATGACAGCTTCGAGTTTGGGAGCCTTAGCAGGTGGTATTTATTTAACTAAGCATAGCAATGTACTGGAATCGGGTAAAGTTCTAGCTTTGGGTATAGGTTTTATGGGAGTAAGCTTAATTGTTTTTGCCCTATCCCGTGTATTCTGGCTTTCACTGCTTTCATTATTAGCAGCTGGTTTCGGCTTTATTTTGCAAATAATTGCCGGACGCACCTTGCTTCAGTTATTGGTGAGCGATGAAAATCGCGGACAAATTACAGGTCTTTATGTTATGGCATCTACAGGCGCAGTATCTATAGGTAACTTAATAGCTGGCGCACTAGCAAGCAAAATTGGTAGTAGTAATACTGTCATCCTTGGTGCAAGTATTTGTATTGCAGGCTCAATTTTCTTTATGCAACAAATCTCCACCTTCCGCGATCTGGTTCGTTTAAATCTACGTACTGAAGGAGCTTAAAAGAAAAATAGCTCTGACGATTTAAAAGAGTGCATAATCAGCCATAACATCAAAAATTGGTAACAACAATGACTACTATAAATGACCCTACTGTTGTAGCTGAAGTAACCGATTTGTACCTCAAATACGAAGAAGCCCTTTCTAATAACAATTTGGAGGTGATGGATAGCTTGTTTTGGGATGCGCCCGAAGTAGTGCGGTTTGGCATCACAGAAAACCTCTATGGTAGCGATGAAATTCGTAACTTTCGCCAGAATCGGCCAAGCCCGAAAATAGAGCGAGAAATCTCTAATCTCAAGGTTGTTACCTTTGGAAAAGATGCCGCAACAGTAACTTTAGAATTTCGCCGGATCATCAATGGTGTAGAGCGTTTCGGACGACAAAGCCAGACTTGGTACAGGTTTACTGAAGGCTGGAAGGTACTTTCAGCGCACGTTTCATTATTGCCAGTGTGAATTTTAAAATTATGACTAGCATTACCGAAATTGCCCCAGATATCTATCGCATCTCAACCTATGACCCAAAAATAGATATGCAATTCATCCAGTTTTTAGTGAAGGATGAAGAACCATTATTATTTCATACGGGTCTAAAGGGGATGTTTCCAATAGTACATGATGCAGTGGCAAAGATTATTGACCCATCACAAATTCGCTGGATTAGCTTTAGCCATTTTGAAGCTGATGAATGTGGATCGCTAAATGAATGGCTGTCCATTGCGCCAAATGCTCAGACAGTTTGTAGCCCCATAGCAGCCTTTGTGAGTGTAGATGATTTTGCAATTCGTCCATCCAAAATTATGCAACATGCTGAAGTTTTAAACACTGGTAAATATAGTTTTCAGTTTCACCATACACCACAAGTTCCTCACGGTTGGGATGCAGGATTATTCTTGGAAACTAGTCATAAAACCTTATTTTGCTCAGACCTTTTCCACCAGTTTGGAGATGTGGAAGCAATAACTGAGTCTGATGTGATTGAACGGTTTCGTCAAACAATTGTCAATTATGAAGCAAGTCCTTTTCCCAATTACATACCATATACAACACATAGCGATGCCTGCGGCGGGCTGCGCCAACGCATTCTCCAAGAACTAGCAGCACTCAAGCCGCGTACACTGGCGACAATGCATGGTTCAACGTTTGTGGGAGATGGTGAACGTGCATTGCAGGATCTAGCAGTTGTGTTGCGAGAAGTTTTGGTGAATCAGATTACTGCCACATAAATCTGCGTGACGGCAAAAAATGCAGTAATTTTAGCAACACGCATCCAATGAAATAATTACTGTAAAAAGTAGAAAAACAGAGGTTTAAATATGGTAAGTCCATTTGATTGGATTTTATTAAAATCTAGACATATAGTAAAAGACAGATGGATTTCAGTACGGTCTGATACTTGCCAAATGCCTAATGGAACAATAGTTGAACCCTATTATGTTCTGGAATATCCAACATGGGTAAATGTTGTAGCTTTAACCAAAAATCAAGAAGTTATTTTAGTAAAGCAATATCGCCACGGTCTGAAAAAAACAATTCTAGAATTGCCCAGTGGTGCTGTAGAGACTGAAGAGTTTTTTCCAGTAGAAGCTGCAAAACGCGAATTATTAGAAGAAACTGGTTACACGAGCAATCATTTTATTGAAACTGGTATATTATCACCAAACCCAGCTACTCATACCAATTTAACCTATTGTTTTTTAGCAACAGATGTGGAATGTGTAGCTGATTTAAAGTTAGACGTTACAGAACAAATTGATGTAGTTTTATTACCCCTAGAAAAGGTAATTGAAGGTATTGAGAATAATATATTACTGCAAACATTACATATTAGTTCATTATTCTTCGCTCTCAAAAAACTTGGTAAAGTGCAATTTTATTAGTCATCTGGCTAGAGTTGCCTTTGTCAATAGTCCTTACTACGTACCAGACATAAAGGAGGATTCACTAATGATATTGGAAACTCAACGCCTATTGCTGCGGGAAATGACGGTTTCTGACCTCGACGCGCTACTGCTTGTCCTCGGCGATGCAGAGTCGATGCGCTACTACCCAAAGCCCTTTGACCGCGAGATGGTGGAAAAATGGATTGACCGACATCGCCACAACTACGCACAGCATGGCGTAGGCTTATGGGCGATGGTTCTTAAAGCAACGGGCGAGGTAATTGGCGACTGCGGACTGGTTTGGCAGGAGGTCGAGGGACATCGAGAACTCGAAATTGGCTATCATGTCCGCCGCGACCAACAAAGGCAGGGTTACGCCACCGAAGCCGCGTATGCTTGCCAAGACTACGCCTTTAACGTACTGGGTTGCGTAGGCGTAGCCCGCCGTAGGCATCGCGTCATCTCTTTGATTCGCCCAGAGAACATTCCCTCTCGGCGCGTAGCTGAGAAGAACGGACTTAAGGTTGTTCAGAAAACACTCTGGCGCGACATACCGCACTATATATATGCTGTGCAGCGCTCAGAAAGTAAACTTCTTACAATAAGTAATCTCAGAAGCAGAGAAGTTTAATAATCTCTGTACCAACGTTGAGGCTGCTCACGGAAACATAGTTAGCCATTGCATCAATATGAGACCGGAAAGTATTTGGATCGTAGGGCACTTTTACTGAGCGTTAGCGGGACGTTTAGCCTGTGCTGAGTAAAGAAGTAAGATTCCTCACTCAGCACTCCTGATAATTGGGTTGTCTCATTCCAGCAAAGACTAGGAACGAGATTTTAAAAAGATGAAGCGTTAGGTTGTAGAGCGAACTTTTGGTTGGCTATGCTTCAAAATCTCAGGTGCATTTAATTTTTTGAGTATAAAATCTAGTTGCTAAAAGAGCCACACCTGCTACTAAAGTTGCTAGTACACTATTAGGTTCGGGGACGGCAGCAACTTGAGCATCAATTCGTGCAGTTCCAGCAAACAAACCGGTCAATTTAGAGTCGCCTAATATATTAGCAAACTCTGGAGAAATCAACAATTTAACATCAGGGATGGTTAAATTGTAGCCATCAAATGCTACAAGTCCTGGAGCGCTCAAATCAAACAAAATTGTATTTAAAGAAAACGTATCTCTTAAAACAAGTCCGCTGGCACCTGTGACAGTACGTCCTGGAGCAAAACCGATTGAAAAGTCACCAACAGTAATTTGATTGTTAAATGTAACAGTACCAGTATGCTCGATTGTACCTGAGAGCGGAGTAAAACCGCCCTCGTCACTGAACGTGAAGTTGGTGGCTGAGTCGATGTTGAAGCCAACTAAATAATTGCTAGGAATTGGTGCAACTGTCTGATTAGTACCTGTCAAGTTTAGCCCAATACTACTAAGGATCTCTTCGTGATCGCGATCGATACTGGTGACTCCAGATATCACTTTAAAAGTTGCAGCTTCTACCTGTATGGGTGCTATTGAGATGAAAGCTGCTGTAGTACAACCAAGAATTCCTGCAAACTGAAAAAAATGCATATATATTTCTGATGATCTTCTTATTTTATTTTAGAAAATAAAATCTTTTTTATTAATCTATAAAGTCAAAATTTACTCTAAAAAAATATTTGCAAAAGTTAAGCTTGTGTAAATATACAGTTAATAACAATATTTAAACCAGGCATTTCAAAACCCAAGTTAAGTAAGTAGGTACAAATAAAAATCAATCATCAGAATGAAGTATAAAGTATGAAGTATAAAGCTTTAAGGATAGAAAATGAAAAAAATATAGTTACGTTTAATTATGTCCAATACCAATTATTTACCCTTCAATCTAATAATTATGAAGTGGTCAAACATAAGCTTACCTTTAATTATTGATAAGTTTAAATTAAGAGTTGCAGTACTGTCTTATATAATTTCAGTGTAATAATGATAAAAAAATGATATAAATACGTTGATAAAAGCACAGCAATGCTCATACATATCAACTTCAACCAAAACACAAGAGAAAGTTTTCGTTTCCAGCCAGAGGTAATGCCTTAAAAGCGGTTCTGCTGGAAATTTAGGAGGCGTATTTTTACAATAGGTATTCCCAGACTCTAGCTGAGAACTAGAGAAAGCTGATTTTTTCTCGCCGATTTACTTTTTAGTTCACAGACTTGTTCTAATCCACCAGCTTATTTTCTCCAAATTAGGATCTATTTCCTGCCAAAAGCTGGCTGAAGAGTCTACCTCTCTTGCTACTGCGAGTATTTTATCTATACTGTCGAAGTTTTTTTGAATCAATTGCTTATCTAGTTTAGGAATATCTAATTTCAGATATTTCAAACGGTTGGGTAACTCTACTTTCTCTTGTTTCGGCAAGTGCTGAATTCGATCGACTTGTTCTAAAATTTTGTCTATTGATGTAATAACTTCTTGTAGACTCGGTTTTTTAGTTTGTAATTGTAAATCTTTTTCTTCAAAGGCTTCTTCTTGATTACCTAATTTTACTAAGACTATTTTGACAAAGAAAATATTGTAATCTACCTGACTAACTTCACCCACTTGCTGATAATGTTTTCCACTTTTATTTATAACTACTATGTCACCTTTCTCAATTCTATTGTTCATAATTTATATAGCTTGGTATTAAATTACTAAATAATCTCCTCTACAGAAAATACTACTCTAAAGCCACAAACCCTCAGTCCACCGTCTGACTCATTCCAGCTACGGCTAGCACTGCGACACAGTTCTGGACTGAAACTCCAAGAACCACCGCGTAGTACCCGGCGATTTATATCGCCGCCAACTTCCCAAGCTGTTCCATCTAAGGGTGCGTCGTTATAATTGTTATGCCACGAATCAGCACACCATTCCCAAACTAGCCCGTGCATATCGTACAATCCAAAGGCGTTGGCGACTTCAAAACTACCGACGTTTGTTGTTTCTTTACGGAATTTGCTTTTTGGTTCCATTGTGCAGCTGACTAACTCAGGGGTAATGGTTTCGCCAAAGTGGAAAGACGTTGTAGTTCCAGCCCGACATGCATATTCCCATTCAGCTTCACTCGGTAAACGATAGTCGCGTCCAGTTTTTTCTGATAGCCTGAGACAGAATTCTACAGCTTCATACCAAGATACATTTTCCACTGGTCTATCTAGACCTTTGAATTTCGATGGATGGGGATTTAAAGCTTGTTTGACTTTGGGTAAAGCTGCTACTACTCTCCACTGTGCTTGAGTTACAGGAAATTTCCCCATAAAAAGTGGTTCAACGGTAACTTGATGTCGTGGACGTTCGTCAGCATCTCCTTCAAATTCTGGTGAACCCATCATGTAAGTACCACCAGGAATCGATACCATTTCTAATGTGACAGACTTACCTAATTCTTCAGCAAAGAAGTTGGCATTACAGTTCATGCGGTTTACTTCTCTACCACCTGTGTCTACTGTCACTACATCAAATTCAAAGGTTTCTAATGGCGGTAATGGGACGATTACTTTTTGTGGTAGCGGCGATAATATAGGTTGAGGCATCAAAACAATTTTTAAGGCAACAGGTTCAATGTTCGATGTGGCAAACTTGACATCGTTGATGACTTCAACTGCTGTTTGATACCTTTCACTCGGTAGATGTTTGAGTAATTTATCTAAAATTTTTCCTAATTCGTCGCTGATAGTAATACCTTTTTTCTGTAAATGTTCGCGCCACAACCATTTAGCATTCATGGCATCATAAATAGGGTCATTAATCTGTCCAGAAGCATCTTGCAAGGGCAAACATTGAGTTAAAAGACGCACACAAGTTACACCCAAAGCATACAAATCACTGCCGTGACAAGCAAATCCAGCCATTTGTTCTGTTGGGGCATAGCCAAGGGTATAAATTACCGTAGCTTGTCTTCCGATACTGGTTTGTGTTACTTGTTTAGCACCGCCAAAGTCAATTAAGACGGGTTTTTCATCACTTGCACGGCGGATAATATTTTCTGGTTTGATATCTCGATGAATGACGTTATGGGTATGAATGAATTCCAGAACTGGCAATAAATCAGCTAAAAGTTCCCAAATTTGTTGTTCGCCATAAATTTGCTGCTGAACTTCTTGTAAAAGAGTTTTTCCTTGAATAAATTCTTGTACGAGATACAAGCTAGTACCTTGTTCAAAATAAGCTAGTAATCTGGGAATTTGGGTATGATTTTCTCCCAATTCATACAACCGAAAAGCCTCTTCTTTGAAAAATTCTGCGGCTTTAGTGCGTTGTCCTGTTCCCTGGAACTGGGGGAAAAATTGCTTGATGACGCAAGGGGCGTTTAGTCTGTCTACATCTTCTGTAGAATACGTTCTACTAAATCCACCTTCACCTAAGAGTCTTAATACGCGGTAACGGTTTCTGAGAAGTTTGCCAAAGTTGCTTTGTCCGCAACTCACGCAAAATCTATTGCTATCAGAGTTGAATGGATTTGAGCAATTGGGATTTTGGCAAATTTGCATAATGAGGGGGAAATAGCATCTTCTCCAAAGTTAGCCCCAATATTATCTAATTGAAAACAGTTATGTAGAGAAGCGAACACGGAAGTTTATTCATGTGTTTAAAACTATGTTTTACACGAGGGCATAAGGATGAATATAATTCAAAATTCAAAATTCAAAATTCAAAATTTAAGAGAGTTACATTAGAGGATGTTTGAAAAGTTTGTAGTGGTGTATAAAGTATTTGTTTACCCCACCCTAACCCTCCCCTTGCAAAGGGGAGGGAACCGGATTTTTCTTTTTTCCTCCCTTTATAAGGGGGGTAATTTGACTTGTGTATACACGGTATTTGGAAAGGGGAGGGAAATAGATTTATTTTTTCCTGCCTTTATAAGGGGGGATTAAGGGGAGTAAAATGTGATTAAAATCACAGTCAACTACTTTTTAAACAACCTCTTAGGAGATTTAAAATTCCGAATGACACTGAGATTTGTGCGTTATGGTAAGCATAACTCACCGGATATTTTAATATAGCTGTTGTTCGCTATCCAAAAAAGTTCATAAAGAACCAAATTACTCATAATTTTTATTGGCAATAACGAGTCTTATTTGAAAGTTTTATTCTCTCCAGAAGCACGAATTAATTCAGCTACAAAGGCAACGATCGCAGATACTAAAATTAACATTACACTGAGAGCATTAATATCAGGTTTAACTCCGGTTCTAATGCGGCTAAAAATTTCCATTGGCAGGGTGTTAGAACCGCTACCAGCAGTAAAACTAGCAATCAGAAAGTCATCTAAGCTAAGAACAAAAGCCAACAGACAACCAGCGACAATCCCAGGCATTAATTGAGGTAACAATACTTTGATGAAAGCTTGGGTTGGTGTCGCACCTAAATCTAGTGCTGCTTCTTCTAAGTGGGGGTCTAAATTAGTCAGTCGGGAAGCAACCACAAGTCCAACGTAGGCTAGACAAAACACTACATGGGCTGCAACTATTGTCCACAAACTCAAAGGTACTGCAAAGGCTGCTAGACATACTAAAGTAGCCACTGCGATCGCAATATCGGGAATAATCAATGGTAGGTAAGCAATACCCAGATACAATTTTTTACCAGGAAATTCGTAACGCGCCAACCCAACCGCCATCAAGGTTCCCAGCACTGCGGAAATTGCCACGGCACAACCCGCAACTATCATACTGTTTTGCAAAGCCGATAAAATGCGATCGTCACTGAACAACTTGCGATACCAATCGAGAGTGAATCCTTGCCAAGTTGCACTGTAAGGCGACTTATTGAAGCTATAAAAGCCAAGTACCAGTATGGGCAGGTACATGAACACAAATATCAGCAGTGAGAAAACCGCTTGCCATGAGACACGCGGTTTTTTGATAAATGGAGAGATATTCACGTTTATATATGATTTTTCTTGATAGCAATCGGTTATATCATATTTTGTGTAAAAAGTCAATTATTAAGGAAGGCAGGAGTAAAACTGCCCAGTTGTTGAGCGACTTGCCCTCTCCTTTTTTGACTAGCAAAGAATGGAATAGGGTCTACTGACTAGCGATCGCCACTTTCTTTTCATCACTGTGAATAGACCTCTTGCAAAAGTCCCCTAACACCCCACCCCCAACCCCTCCCTGCAAGCGGGGCTACGTTGTACACACATCTTGGTAATGAAGCCCAAACTCTGGATTTACCCCCCTTAATCCCCCCTTGTAAAGGGGGGAAACACGAAATTTAGTTCCCTCCCCTTTGCAAGGGGGGGGTTAGGGTGGGGTAAAACCTTGGGTTTTTCAGCTATTTCAGACTTGTGTGTACACCGTAGGCTCTTCGGGAGGGGAAAATTTGATGTAAGTCAAATGCGGGGTGGGGTTCTTTTTTCAATTTATGCAAGAAGTCTAATGTACAAATAGTTCTTAGCAACATTGCAATATTCCTCACAAGTATTGCAATATTTCTCACAAACCTTGCAATATCCCTCACAAACCTTGCAATATTTCTCACAAACATTGCAATATTTCTCCCAAACATTGCAATATTGCTCATCAACATTAGAATATTCCTTATCAATACTGCAATATTGCTCATCAACATTAAAATATTTCGGTATAATCTATTTCCCAGTCGGACACACTGATTGCACTTCTTGGGGAAGTTGCCGACACATCTGCTGTAATCCTTGAGGATTAATTTGCCACCAAGCAAATAATCCCAGACTTGTACCCCCTACAAGCAACGCCAACACTCCCCCCAGCATTACTAAAGGTTTACGCCACTTCGGTTTTGTAATTAAAGTTGGTGGAATTTCTGGGTTGAGAGGTGGTTCTTCTGAAAGATCCAAATCTAGATCCGAATTTAGATCCAAATCTAGCAAAGCTTGGGAACTTTCTGTAAAAGAAGTTGGTTCTTCTAATTCCTCTAGTTCTTCTAATTTCTCTAGTTCTTCTTCCTGTATTTCTGTTTCTATAATCTCTTCTGGCAACGCCGGAGTCACGGGTACTAAGTATTCTGGAGAGACACGGCAATAGGTCATCACAACCGATGTATTATCATGCCCATTTTTTTCGTTTGCTAAGTTAATCCAGTTGCGGACAGCATCTTCAACTGTCATTTGCCCTGTTAACACGGGTATTGCATAATCCTGCCAAGATTGTTCTACCCAGTTGCGATCGCTTAAACCATCAGAACACAGTAACAAAATGCCATCTTCTTCCAGAATAAATCGCTGAACATTGAGACGCAAAGATTCTGAATTTCTTGTCCCCAATGCTTGAGTTAAAACACTCGCATCTGGTCTGAAGAGTGCCTTTCGATACAAACTTTTAGCAAGGCGTACTTCTCGCGTTGCCACATCATCATCTATAGTTAGTAGCTGGCAATAATTGCGAGTAATCCAATAGGCCCGGCTATCGCCAACATTAGCCAAGTAAAGCTCATGGGTATTATTTGATTGCCACCCAGTACTTGTCTGGATTCGTTGTGGAACTTGCAACGCCATCACAATAGTTGTAGCCATGCGTTCTTTGCCCTGGCGTTTTTGTTCGTTATTGCGGGCACAAATTACATTATTTACCACCCGTAAGCTTGCTTCTAATTGTTCCTGCAACAACTCAGGTGAAAAAAGTGCAGTTTGTTCTGTCACCTCAGTTAGTAAAGCGCGAATTTGCAACTTTACAGACTGCACTGCCAACTGACTTGCAACCTCACCGCCTTCGTGTCCACCAATGCCATCGCACACAATCGACAAGTGGCGCAATAAAGGTTCATCTAAATCACTCAAACTATTGGGATAGCAAGCATCTTCATTTTGCGCCATCATTGGGCCAATATCTGTAGAACCTGCCACCTTTAAGGCTAATGGCAATTCTGCCGCAGCTGCTAGTAGTAAATTATTGAGTTGAATCCTAATTTCCTCTAACTCAATCTCAGTTTCACACATCTCTTGGACAATGTCCTGTAACGCTTTAGCTACTGATGCCTTCGCAGAAACTACCCAAAACTGCCAACATTCCCCCAGATTTTGTAAACTCAACTTCTCATCAGCTGGTGTTTGGTAGAGTTCCAACAGTCGCACACACCAACCTTCGACTCTCAAGTTGTCTATTACTAGTAAACTGCGGCTAAGTCCCAATTCTGCTAGAGGTGTCCAAAGTTGGAGAATTTGCCACAGCCAATAAACTTGTCGTATTGCCGTGGCTTCCTCCCAAGCCTCAACAATAGTTGGATAGATATTTCCTGTCTTATCTATCGGCGCATTTTCCAATAAGAGGATATCAGTTGTATCTTCTTCAAGATTACTAGCAAACCCATAAGCCTGGGGCAGATGCAACCGCTCTTGATATAACCGTAAATAAGGAATTACTGCCGTTGGCAATTCTTCAGGTACATCTGGCGGCAGTCCCGGTTGAGTATCCAGCCAAATCTGTTGTTTAATTACCTCATACCTATCTGCTACCTTTGTGCCTGGTGGGATGCAAGCAGCCAATGAGCCAGTCGCCCAAAGATAGCGGTGAACTAAAGGAGTTTGGCAACTGGCACAAACATTATCTCCCATAGGATTAATGGGGCTATTACAGCGTGGATTTATACAAAAAATTATCAGTTGAGTAGAAATCATAAATATAGGAGTCAGGAGTCAGGAGTCAGGAGTCAGAATTCTTATTTATACATAAACTTCGATTAACTTTAGCTGGCAATGGATTGAAGGCTAGAATAAACTGGACTTGTGTACCGTTAGCTACACCTTGTTACTGAAATTAATCAAAATTACAAAATTATTGGTAGAAATACCCAGTTTTGTTTTCTGTAAATAACTTATATCTGGCTGTATCTAATCTTAGAAATGCATTTACGTCAATGTAGAGTTTAGGATGGCGCTATGCCAAGTTTTACCTTAATCTGGCTTCTGGCAGGAGCAGTTCTGTGTTTAATGGAACTGTTCTTACCGTCGGCGTTTGTCGCCTTGATGATGGGAATTAGCGCTTTTGTGGTGGCGCTGCTGTCTGGAGTGGGTATGGGAAGTGTATGGTTGCAAATTGTAGTTTGGCTGTTGCTTTCCATAGCCCTAATCGTGCTTTCTCGTCGGTTTTTGCAACCAAGACAACGCAAATCAAAAATTCGGGATGCAGTCATAGCTGAAACCTTAACAGAAATTCTGCCTGGAAAAACAGGGCGGGTACGGTATGAGGGAAATTCTTGGCAAGCAAGATGTGACGATGACAAATTTACCATACCACCCCATCAAAGAGTTTATGTGGTTAGGAGGGAAGGTACTACTTTGATTGTTGTACCGGAAAATCTGTTGAATTCTTGAGTATTTGTCATTTGTCACTTGTACTGAGCGAAGTCGAAGTATTTGTCATTTGTCATTTGTCACAATTCAATAGTTCTTTTTACTCTAATTTCTCTGCTCACTCATCTCCTCCACTTTGCACTCCCTTTATTAAAAATTAGGAGATTTACAATGGAACAGTTTTTTTTACTAGTATTTTTAGCTCTTGGTGGTTCTGCTGTAGCAAGTTCGGTAAAAGTCGTCAATCAGGGCAATGAAGCTTTGGTGGAAAGATTGGGTAGCTATAACAAAAAACTAGAACCAGGACTAAACTTTGTTGTTCCTTTTGTAGATAGAATTGTCTATCGAGAAACTATCAAAGAAAAAGTCTTAGATATTCCTCCTCAACAGTGCATTACCCGTGACAACGTTGGTATTGAGGTAGATGCAGTGTTTTATTGGCGCATTGTGGATATGGAAAAAGCCTGGTACAAGGTAGAAAATCTCCAAGCGGCAATGATAAATATGGTGCTGACTCAAATTCGCGCCGAAATGGGACAACTGGAGTTGGATCAAACTTTTACTGCTCGTTCCCACATCAGTGAGCTTTTATTACAAGATTTGGATGTTGCGACCGATCCTTGGGGTGTGAAAGTGACACGGGTAGAACTGCGAGATATTATTCCGTCTCAAGCAGTACGAGAATCGATGGAATTGCAAATGTCAGCAGAACGCCGCAAACGGGCTGCAATTTTAACTTCTGAGGGCGATCGCGAAGCTGCTGTCAATAGCGCCAGAGGTAAAGCTGACGCGCAAATCTTGGATGCGGAAGCTCGTCAAAAATCGGTAATTTTGCAAGCGGAAGCCGAACAAAAGGCGATCGTTTTGAAGGCTCAAGCAGAACGTCAGCAACAAGTTTTGAAAGCCCAAGCGATCGCAGAGTCATCAGAAATTATTGCCCAAAAGCTCCACAATAATCCCAATGCCAATAAAGCAGTGGAAGTTCTGTTTGCCTTGGGCTATCTCGATATGGGCGCGACAATTGGTAAAAGCGATAGCAGTAAAGTGATTTTTATAGATCCGCGTTCCATTCCCGCTGCCTTAGAGGGTATACGCTCCGTCGTTTCAGATGGTCAGGTTAACTCTAACGAATTGTTTTCTAAACAAATCCCAGGATTAGAAAATAACCGCTCTAGTTAAGAATGGGAAATGGGAAGCAGGGGAGCAGAGGAGACAGTGGAGGTACGGAGAGAAAGAATAATTAATGCCCAATGCCCCATGCCCCATTCCCAATGACAAATGACAAATGACTAATGACTAATGATAATTAACCCAGAACAGGTTATCAACGCTATTATTGCGATCGCAAATCCTTTAATAAAGGAAAAAATTCAGCGCAATGAGACTGTAATTAAATTACTTCAGCAGTTTAACCTCGATCCAGAGCATCCACCAGCAGATTTTAGTGGGGTTTATGCATACACACTGGTAGAGTACGGTGTTGGAAAACCTAAGCCTTTTTTAGAACTTTTTCGCCAAGAAGCAATAAAACAGGCTTTCCGTAAAGCATTTGACCATAACAACCCCTCAATTTTGCTTTCTGAGGTTGATGCTTGGCTTAATGCTTATGCGTTGGGTGATGACATTAGAAGTTTGGGAACTGACGTTAGAAGGGAAATTGCCGCATTTTATATTGTTTTTGCAGAAGTTGCTAAACGCACTCGCAACCCAGCAGATACATTAATGAGTCAACAAATTGGCTCTTTGCAAAAACGCATTGCAAATATCCAAGAAGTACTTGACAGGTTGCCGACGCTGGAAGGTATTCGGACAGAAATAGCGCGGTTGGCTGCACAAAATTCCTTTGCACTGCTAGAGGCCGAAACATCTACTGAAAATAAATGTCGAGCTATAGCTTTAGCTCAACAAATGCGCGGCTGGTTTGAAACTTTGGGCTACCGCTTTGAAAAGTATGAAGTTTGGGGTGATTCATATTTTGAGTGGATTATCAATGTGCCAACCCGGCGTAACCGATATGACCGCATCCTGATTCGGGGAATTGAGGGGGAAGTTGGACTTAAGGATGTCGCTGTTTTGCGTTCCTCTGTGGAGCAGCAGAGAACTGATGAAGGTTGGTTAGTTACAGCCAGACGGATTGCACGCGCGGCGCGAAATGAGGTGGAAAAGGAGGAAAATCGCCACTTAGGTTGTTACACTTTTGACGAACTCATTGACCAAGATGCTGATTTTAGCGATTATCTCGATTGGTTGGAAGCAGAAATCATCCGGCGGCAAATAGATACAAAATACGTTCCTTTAGCTTGTACAAAAGAAGAAATTGACCTCGATACTAAACAGCGTATCGGCATCAGTCACTATAGCGATCGCGATGGTTGGATTGATGGTTACATTGATATGTGGTTGGACGATCCCGCCAAAGAGCATATTTCTATACTAGGAGAATTTGGTACGGGGAAAACTTGGTTTGCGTTTCATTATGCTTGGGTGGCATTGCAACGTTACCGAGATGCCCAAAAACGCGGTGTTGAGCGTCCCCGTTTACCTTTGGTAATTACGCTACGAGATTTTGCCAAAGCGATAAATGTTGAGAACGTTTTAGCGGGGTTCTTTTTTACACAACACAATATTCGTTTAACTAGCGAAGTATTTGAACAGTTGAACGGTATGGGTAAATTGCTGCTAATTTTCGATGGTTTTGACGAAATGGCAGCAAAAGTTGACCGTCAGCAGATGATTAATAACTTTTGGGAACTGGCGAAAGTAGTGGTTCCCGGTGCTAAGGTTGTCTTGACTTGTCGCACCGAACATTTTCCCGATGCTAAGGAAGGACGCGCTTTACTCAATGCTGAGTTGCAAGCTTCTACCAAGCAGTTAACGGGGGAAACACCGCAATTTGAAGTGCTGGAACTAGAGAAATTTAACGACGAGCAAATTCGACTGGTGTTGTCGCACCAAACGCTAGCTGCAACGGTTGAGCAAGTAATGGGAAATCCGCAATTATTGGATTTAGCCCGTCGTCCAGTGATGACAGAGTTAATTTTGGAAGCTTTGCCAGATATTGAGGCGGGTAAACCTGTGGATATGTCGCGGGTTTACTTGTACGCAGTGCGGCGGAAAATGGAACGGGATATTAAGAGCGATCGCACTTTTACTTCTTTGGCAGAAAAGCTATACTTTTTGTGCGAACTTTCTTGGGAAATGCTGTCTACAGACGAAATGAGCCTCAATTATCGGCTGTTCCCTGACAGAATTCGGCGGTTATTTGGTTCGGTGGTGCAGGAAGAAAAAGATTTAGACCACTGGCATTACGACATGATGGGGCAAACAATGCTCATCCGCAATGCTGATGGTGATTATACTCCAGCACATCGATCGCTGTTAGAGTTTTTTGTAGCGTATAAATTTGCGGCAGAATTGGGAGCGTTGGCTAGCGATTTTACGGAATTAGTCCAAGCACAGTCAGATTTAAATAGTAGTGTAACACCTGTTGATTATACTTGGTCTGGTTATTTTTCACGTCAATTGGATGATGTGATCGCACCACTAAAAGCATTTACAAGTGAGTCTTTTAAGAAGTTGAGGGAGACTTTTGGCAAAGCACCACTCACAAAAGCAGTCATGGATTTGTTTTTACCGATGATTAATGTTGATGCTCAAGCTTGCATTGTTGATCTGATTGAGGCAACACGAGGGAAAACTGAAGATGAAGTGGGTTATGTTAGCGGGAATGCGGCGACATTGTTGGTGAAGGTTGATAAGGCGACTTTGGAGGGGCAAGATTTAAGCAATACAGTCATTAAAGGAGCAGATTTTTCTGATGCAAGCTTACGCCACACTCAGTTTATAGGAGCCAATTTAACTGAATCAGTTTTCCCAAAGGTTTTTGGTGCAGTTTTTTCAGTTGCATATAGTCCTGATGGTCAACTATTTGCAGTAGCTGATGGCAATTGTGAAATTAGTATATGGCTCGCTGGAAATGATCAGCAAATTTTGAAATGTAAAGGACACAATAATTGGATACGCTCAGTAGTTTTTAGTCCTGATGCTCAAATTTTGGCAAGTGCTAGCTATGACCATACTGTAAGGCTGTGGGATACTGCCACTGGAGTATGTATAAAAATTTTAGAAGAACATAGCAATAGGGTAAATTCAGTAGCATTTAGTCCAGACGGTAAAATCTTAGCAAGTGGAAGTAGAGATAGAACGATAAAATTATGGGATATTAGCACTGGAGAATGTCTAAAAACTTTAGAAAATATAAGCAGTATACATTCAGTAGTTTTCAGCCCTGACGGTAAAACTATTGCAACTGGAGGAAAAGATAAAACTGTAAAAATATGGGATATTGTTACTGGCAAATGTTTAAAAATTTTTGAAGGGCACATCGTTTCAGTAAGGTCGGTTTTCTTTTATTTAGATGGTACAAATCTAATAAGTGGTAGTACAGATAAAACGATAAAATTGTGGGATATTGCCACTGGAAAATGCTTAAAAACCTTTGAAGGACACACGGATATAGTACGTTCAGTTGCTATTCATCCTGAATATCAAATATTGGCAAGTAGCAGTAATGATAAAGCTGTGAGGCTATGGAATTTGAAAACAGGAGAATGCTTAAATAATTTACAAGGACATACTAGTTGGGTACCCTCAATAGCCATTAGTCCTGATGGCACAAATTTAATTAGCGGTAGTGATGATCAAACTGTCAGAAAATGGGACATCAATACCGGAAAGTGTTTGAATATTTTGCAGGGTTCTACCAGTTGTGTACTTTCAGTTGCTATTAGTCCTAATGGTAAAAGTTTGGCCAGTTGCAGTGAGGACACAACCGTAAAACTGTGGGATTTCGCTACAGGAAAATGCTTAAAAACTTTGCGAGGACATAGAAGTAGAGTCAATTCAGTGGCGATTAGCCCTAATGGTAGTATTTTAGCCAGTGGTAGTTATGATGGAACAATTAAGTTATGGAATATCAGTACTGGAAAATGTTTGAAAACTCTATCTGTTCATACTGGAGGAGTCAATTCAGTAGCTTTTGCTCCCGATGCTATAACCCTCATAAGTGGTAGTGGTGATGACAAAATTAATGTATGGGATGTTAGTACAGGAGATTGCATTAAAACCTTGCAAGGGCATACGGACTGGGTATGGTTTGTAGTAATCAGTCCTGATAATAAAATCCTAGTCAGTAGCAGTTATGATAAAACGGTGAGATTATGGGATGTCCATACTGGAGAATGCTTAAACATAATCCAAGGTCATACTTTGATAGTAAGTGCATTGGCAATCAGTCCCGATAGTTGCATGATTGCTAGTGCAAGTGGCGATAAAACAATAAAGCTTTGGAATGTCAATAATGGCAAATGCTTAAAAACTTTGCATGGGCATCTAGATTGGGTAAACACGGTAGCATTTAGTCCAGATGGTCAATTTTTAAGCAGTGCTAGCAATGATGCACAAATAATCATTTGGGATGTTGATACTGGCGAATGTATTAGAACTTTATCGGGACACAGTGGTTGGGTAAATACTGTTATTTTTAGCCCTGATGATCAAACTATTATCAGTGGCGGTAGAGATGAAACAATTAAGATTTGGGATTTTCAGTCTGGTAAGTGTCTAAAAACACTGGACAATAGACTTTATGCAAGTATGAACATCACAGGTGTTAAAGGTTTAACCACAGCAGAAATTTCTACCCTCAAAGCACTAGGTGCAGTGGAGGATGGGGAACAAATTTTAAGCGATACCTGACGCTTAAATCCGCGCAATGTCTACGACGAGCTATGCCTACGCACTTTTATAGTGCAAGGTTTTGGTTGTCCAATGTCTACGACAAGCTATTCGGCGTCGCACTTTTGGTAAATATGGAAGATGAAGACTTCTAAAGGAAAGTTGATTTACCGCAGTAACAAAACCTCAACTCCTAAAACTTCAGCAGTTGTTGCTAAGGCTTCATCAGCCGTTACCAATCGGATATTTTTTTGAAAAGCGATCGCTAAATGTAGAGCATCCAGTGTACGCAACGGTGTATCAAATCGACTAATCCACTCACGGGCTAAATTATAGTGAACTGTTTCCATCGCGATTTGAGTATAAAATTCACTTTCCAAATCTGCTTGGAACCTCGCTACAATAGCTGTTGCATCCTGCTGAGATATTTCTCGCATTCTGACTCGACGCGATAGCGCAGAAACCAGTTCAACCTCAACCAATTGACTCAAACCAACTTCAGTTTCATTGATAAGTAACTGTTCAACTACATCGCTTAAAGCTTCTGTCCAATATAAAGGAGCAATAATGCTTGTATCTAAATAAATCAACGACGTTCCTCTGTACGCGCATTTATGACGGTTGCACTCAAAGACTCACCCTCAATCGCCAGGGAATCTCGAAATTGTTTCATATTTGCTAACCGTTGTTCCTTTTGTAGCAGAGGAACTAAACGAGCTACAGCTTTATCTTGCTCCAGCAAAATTACTTCTTCTCCCCTAGCTACCCGTTCCAAGAGAAATTTTAAATTGATAGCTGCTTCTTCAATGCTAATTCTCAACACTTCATTACTCCTGTTGTTAAGCTTAAATATTAAATAAAATTTCCTGTTTATATTATTGTAATTGGATTTAGCCACTTTATATCTTATTTAGTAATATCTAAAAAATAGATACAATGAAAGATAGTGAACGCATTTTAGGTTCACCTCATATTTCATCTAAACTATTTGATAAAATTACAATGACTAGTAAGAAGAATCTAATGTCTACTACAGGCTACGCCTACGCAACGCTTGTCCCATACTTTTCAGGATGAAATAATCAAGCTTTGATGCTTTGTAAATTATGACATTATCTATTCAGCCAACCACAGCAATAAGTGTAGAAGAGTTCTTAAAACTACCGGAGACAAAACCAGCAAGCGAGTATTTTAACGGGCAAATATACCAAAAGCCTATGCCAGAAGGAGAACACAGTACTAGGACTTACGCACTATACAAATCAACCAAAACGTGTATTACGGTATTTAGTCTTTTCAGAGGCTTCAGATAACCCTGATTTATTCCGACATTTGCGATCGCTGGATGCAAAACATGGCTAAAATACCCAAATTGTGTTTAGTACTTATGTACGATGCGTAAGTCCTACATTTGAAGGTCGTTCAATAGTACCAGATATTGCTGTGTTTGAATGGCAAAGAATTCCATTGCTTCCTAATGGAAAAATTACAAATAAATTTGAGATTACCCCAGATTGGATAATCGAAATTCTCTCACCGGAACAATCGCCTAACCGAGTTATCAACAAAATTACTTTTTCTATTCAAAATGGAGCGAAGCTAGGTTGGTTACTCGATTCTGCTGATGAGTCAATCATGATTTTTGAACCTAATAAATTACCAGAATTAAAAGAACAGCAAGATATCTTACCAGTTTTGAGTGTTTTTGAAACCTGGCAATTAACAGTTGCAGATGTATTTAGTTGGTTGAGTTTTATTTGAATAAAACATTTATTACAGCAGAAATCAAAAATCAGAAATCAAAAATAAAACACGCTTTATCCGTTTCATAAAATTGGTATAACTATTGACTAATCCCAGTACTTTGATTCACCTGGCATTGACTGCACAACCCAAAAAACTCTAGGGTGTGGTAAAAAACTTTAAATTTATGGCTTGATTCTAACTGGTTTTCTAAGTCATGAACTGGACATTGATTAATCGCAATTGAGACACCACATTGCAAGCAGGTAAGGTGGTGTTTATCTTGTTGTGCTAGGCTATAGAGGGCTTCACCATTAGCCAAATTCCGCACTTGTACTATACCTTCTAGTTTTAAGGCTTCTAGAGAACGGTAAACTGTTGCTAAACCCATACTCTGATTTGTATTACGTAGTTCTACGTAAATATCTTGGGCGGAAATGCCTTTTTTGATATTTTTCAGGAGGTTGAAAATACGCTCTTGACTGCGGGTGCGTATAGCTCTCATAGACAATTATTTAAGTATGCCACTGTAGTTTGAAGCTGTTAGATAAGCTAATCGATCGATTAACTTTAACCGCTTCGTAATCTTATTTTCACTCAGTTGGAACAGAAAGTTATAGTATAGCGATCGCAGCATTCAGCAAAAGCCCGTGCAAACCAAGTATCTAGCCAAAATTTTCGTGACCCTTCGTCCTTCAGTTTTAGACCCCGCTGGTGTGGCAGTACAATCCGGTCTTAAGCAACTGGGATACGATAACGTTGACCAGGTGCGGATTGGCAAGTACATTGAACTCACCATCACCTCAACTGAAGAGAAGAAAGCGCGTAAAGACCTTGATACCATTTGTGACCAAATGCTATCAAATCCCGTAATTGAAAATTACCGCTTTGAATTAATTGAGGTCGAAACTCAAACTGGGGTATTTTAGGGACTAGGGACTGGGGACTGGGAACTGGGGACTAGGAAAAAGTTTTCCAATACCCAATGCCCCATGCCCCATGCCCAATGACAAATGACAAATGACAAATGACAAATGACTAAATTCGGTGTTGTTGTTTTTCCCGGTTCTAATTGCGATCGCGATGTTGCTTATGTAATCAGAGATTTACTGGGGCAACCAACGCGCATGGTTTGGCATCAAGAAACAGATATTGCTGATTTGGATGTTGTGATTATTCCTGGTGGCTTTAGTTACGGGGATTATCTCCGCTGTGGTGCGATCGCGCGTTTTTCACCTGTGATGCAGCAGGTTGTAGAACACGCCCAAAAGGGTAAGTTTGTCCTCGGTATTTGCAACGGCTTTCAGGTATTAACTGAAGCTGGCCTTTTGCCAGGGGTGTTAACCAGAAATCGGGATTTACATTTTATTTGCGATCGCGTCCCCTTGAAAGTTGAGCGTACTAATCTATGGACGCAAGCTTATACAACTGGTGAAGTTATCACTTTGCCCATTGCCCACGGAGAGGGGCGATTCTACGCTGATGCAGCCACTCTTGCAGAAATTGAAAATAACGGGCAAGTCATATTTCGCTATGAAGGCGAAAATCCCAACGGTTCACTGAACAACATCGCCGGGATTTGCGATCGTCGGGGTAATGTGTTGGGAATGATGCCGCACCCAGAAAGGGCATCAGACGCAATGCTAGGGGGTAGTGACGGCTTGAGGTTGTTTCAAGGCTTACTAGAGAAAGTAGCGGCATTAGCGTAAAGCAAATATCGGGCGATCGGTTGAGCGTTTTGCGATCGCTCGATCGACTTTTCATCCTTAAGCTAGTAGTTGTTAAAATTTAGAGGCAAGCGTGTTCTAATCTTTTATTAGACTTACAAAAGTCTGTGTACACAAAAAACTTTAAGCCAGTTTTGGCAAGTTTTTGAGAACAAAGAGAGAAGCAAACTTATGGGACTTTTCGATCAAATTCTTGGTGCCGTCGCTAATCCCAATCAACAGGGCAGCTTAGGTGAAATAGGAAGCATTGTTAATACTGTACAGCAGTTGAGCGATCGCACAGGCGCAAATCCTTCTACCATCCAATCAGTTTTGTCAATTGTAGGTGGTCAAGTACGTTCTGCTTTACAAGACAAACAAGCTACAGATGGTAATGAAGCCACACAAAATTTAGTCAGTCAATATGCTGGTACTTCTGCCAACCCCCAAGCCGTCAATTCCTTGTTTTCTCCTCAGATCCAACAGCAAGTAGCTGAAGTTGCTGCCCAGCGCACTGGGTTGGATGCTGGTATCGTTCAACAATTGCTACCTTTGGCAGTACCTCTGGTGCTAAAGTTTTTGCAATCAGGTGCTAATGCTCAAAATCCCCAAGCTGGCGGCAATCCTGTCCTAAATTCCTTTTTGGATGCTGATGGTGATGGTGATGTCGATATCGCTGATGCCATCCAAATGGCTAGTCGATATATGAGACAGTAAGAGTTTTCTCCCAACTCCCCATTCCTTTGGGATAAACCAGACATCGGTAATTATACCTTGCTAGATTTTTAGCTAAGACATAGGCTGAGAAAACGATCAATTTGTAAATATAAATCAGACAGTCTATGTCTAAATTATTTGACTGTATTACTGAAGAACTGCAAAACTTTATTGCTGCCCAACACCTTTTCTTTGTCGGCTCTGCACCTTTGAGTCCTACGGGTCATGTTAACCTGTCTCCTAAAGGTCAGGACTGTTTTCGTATCTTGTCTCCCAACCGAGTATGTTATGTAGACCTCACAGGTAGTGGTAACGAAACATCAGCCCATTTGCAAGAAAATGGGCGGATAACCTTCATGTTTTGTGCCTTTCAAGAACCTGCGTGTATCTTGCGTCTTTACGGTCAAGGAACCACCATTTTACCGAGTTCTCCAGAGTGGGACTCGTTGTATTCTCTATTTTTGCCGATACCAGGAACTCGTCAAATTATCGTCGCTGACATTGAAAAAATCCAGACTTCCTGTGGTTTTGGCGTACCACTCTATGAATATCAAGGTCAGCGACAGACTCTAGTAAACTGGGCTACTAAAAAAGGCGAAGAAGGAGTTAGAGAATATCAACAGAAGAAAAATCTTGTCAGCCTTGACGGTTTAGCAACACCACTGAGTAAATTACTCTAACTTTGCCTGATGGATTATTCTATTAATCCATATATTAGCGATTAAAGTAAAGGAGTCAGCAATCGAGAGACTCTCACAGCTAACTTGAACCAAAAAGGTTTTTTATCGTACTCATTAAGATCGACAGCAACACAGACAGCTAAATCATCCTCTAACATCTTTTTCACACTTTGGACAAACCGAGGCTCGGTAACAAAACCCATAACTTCAAAGTTGAGGGAAAAAGAGCGATTATCTAAGTTAACGGTTCCTACCCCTGCTAAATTCTCATCAATGACTATAATTTTCTGGTGCATAAACCCATTTTTGTAACGATACAACTTGATACCGATTTTTTCCATTTCGGTGTAGTAAGAGAAGGAACATAAATAAACAAATAAATGATCGGGTCGATTTGGTAAGAGAATTCGCACATCCACACCTCGCATTGCTGCCAGTTTTAAAGCTGACAATGTTGCCTCATCCGGCACAAAGTATGGACTAGCAATCCAGAGATGAGTTTGAGCTTGATTAATTAATTCGACGAAAAAAAGCTTACAAGCTGGGAAATGATCTGCGGGGCCTGTAGGAAGTATGAATACAGTTTGATTATCCTGATTAATTTTTACCTGCCAGTTAACTTCGATAAGTTTTCGAGTTGCCCAATACCAATCTCGCACAAAAGAGCTTTGTAGGCATTGTACAGTTGGGCCTTCGAGCATCATGTGGGTGTCGCGCCAGGGACTCAAGCGAGGATTTTTTCCTAAATATTCGTCACCAATATTCAGTCCACCTACAAATGCTATTTCTCCATCCACCACCAGAATTTTCCGATGATTGCGAAAATTAAATTGGAACCGATTACCCTGACCTTTAGTAGTGTTAAATGCACTCACTGCAATTCCATGCTGTTGTAGAGATTGGATATAAGGGCGAGATAATTTCTTAGAACCAATTTCATCGTAGAGAAAATAGATGCTTATTCCTTGCTTGGCTTTAGCAATTAACGCTTCTTTAAACTCATTACCTGATTGGTCATCGTTAACAGTATAGAATTGGAATAAAATATAATTTTTCGCCGATGCAATCTTTTTCAGCATTGCTTCATAGGTTTGCTGACCATCAATTAGTAATTCGGCAGCATTGCCTGATGTGAAAGAAATTTCTGTAAAAGCCTCCGCTAATGGTTGCAACTCGGCTAGATTATCTGGTGGCGCAACCTGAAATTTAATTAGTTCGCTATAAGTCGAACGAACAAGCTGGTAGTGTTGTGCATAGACTGAGCGCAGTGTTTCAGCATATCCATGAAATTTAGTTCTTCCTAAAATCCAATACAATGGAATCGCTAGCCAGGGAAAGGTAATTAGAGAAATGCTCCAGGCGATTGCCCCTTGAGAAGAACGCACATTCATCACTGCATGGGCTGCATGTGCAACTCCCACGCAATGAACAACAACTGTAGCTGTGCTAAAAATCGCTAGAACACCAGCATCTACAAGCATCTTAATTTTTTTGAGTATTGGTATAAGTAAATTCTGCCAGCAATGGCTTATGATCGGATGAACAAATTTGGTCTAGCACTTTAGGACTGGCTTTCTTCACACTGATATCTCGATAAAAGATATGGTCTAAAGGAGGTGATAACAAAAAGCGTTTAATTTTCTCCTTCTCATCAGGTGCGAAAATTACAGGCGTTAATCCTAATTGAGTGGTTACTTGATTGAGAATAACTGCTCTTTTTCGACTCCAAGTATTGAAATCTCCTGAAAATATTAGTGGCCCCCGATGTGTAGATAAGGCTTGCTCTAATTCATTTAGTTGGATTTTAAATTTATTTATATCTACAAAATTGATCAGATGAGTATTAATTGTCAGCAGAGTTATGCTTTGCTCAGGTAGCAGATACTCAGTTATTAAAGAAATTTTAGGAGTTTTAACAATCGGTTCATAATGTTTAGTAGCTATAACTTTTTTGGTAATTGGGCTGATTGTCGAGGCTGTAAATATTCCTGAATAAGTTTGGTGATGAATATCTACGAAGTTAGGAGCAAAACTCCAATTCATTTTCAACCATTTTCCCCATTCATTTGCCTCTAACTTTAGAGAAAACTCTTGTAAAAATATGAAGTTTGGCTGATAAGTTGCAATTATTGTTGAAAAATCTTCTAACCAAGTCTTATTATAGTTTTGTTTAGCAATATTCCAACTGAGAACTTTAATTGATTGACTATTAATTTCTGTTTGAATTGAATGATTTTTGTCAATTGTGAGTTCTTGTAAACGAAAAAATCTATAACCCGGAACCAATTTCGTAACTAGAGTGTTTACGTGTTCTTGAATATTAGGCATTACTAATATTAAAATGGATTTATTCTAGCTTAACGCTGACTTTTCACGGCATCTGGAAAACCTCTCTCTAAATCTCTCTCCTAAAAGGAGAGAGACTTTGAATTTTCCCCCTTCCCGCGACGAGTTGGGAGTTAGGGGGTTAGGTTTTTGGTGGACTTTTCCACATAACGTGAAAAGTCAGAGCTTAACGCTATTAAACAGTCGTTAGAGAAGAATAGCACGTTTGTAAAGCTACAATCTATGCTCCATAAGCACTAGAGCTTGAACAATGTCAGGATGGATCGGGCGATTTCCCTGGATAGACCTTAAAGCTTACCAGAGTGGCTTAAGAGAGCGATCGCAACTATAACATCTGACCGTCTAAGCGGCATAATTTTACTTTATTAATGATCTTTGCACCTATTTTTTCATAAAAATTGATTCCACGCTCGTTAGACACAGCTACAGTCCAATCGATTCTGCCACAACCTTTTTCTTTGGCAATCTGGCACAAGCGTAGCATGAGTGCCTGACCAACTCGGTGGCTTCGATATTCAGCTTTGACATATAAATCATCAAGCCAAATTCCAGGTTTTGCTAAAAAAGTTGAATAGATAAAGTGATAGGTTGCCAACCCAATAGTATCGCCATCAACCTCAGCCAAAATAACAAAAGCAAGAGGTGTTTCTCCAAATAAATCAATTTCTAGCTTTTGAGGAGTTGCTTCTACAGATTCAGGACAACCATCAAATTCAGCTTTCAAATGAATCAATTCCATAATCGCAGGAATATCTTTTTTATTTGCATATCGAATTAAAATATTCCTACCCTTCTTATTCTCGCTATCTAATATTTTCCTAAAACTCATATTGGGGAATAACTTCTGTCTCATTTTTTGCTGCATTTATCCACTCTTGCATTGTTGGAAGTGCCAAAACTGACTCTACATAATCTCTAGAAACAGTATCTAATTGCACATCATAGGCGACAAACCGCAGGACAACTGGAGCAAAAAACGCATCGGCAATCGTAAAATTGCCAAACAAAAAATTGCCACCAGCCCCAAACTTTTGACGTGATTCTTGCCAGATACTAGTAATGCGGTCAATGTCTTGTTGTACGCCGGGTTCTAAACCTTTACCAGGATATTTAGTACGGCAGTTCATCGGCATATTCTGACGCAAGTTTTGAAATCCTGAGTGCATTTCTGCACTGATAGAACGAGCTAATGCTCTTGCAGCCTTATCCTCTGGCCACCATTGCAGGGTTGGAAAAGTTTCAGCTAAATATTCACAAATAGCGAGAGAATCCCACACTGTTTGTTTATCGTGCAATAACACAGGTACTTTTCCTGATGACGAGTATTGCCGAATTTTCAATGAACAATCTGGGTCGTTATAGAGAGGAATCCGAATTTCATTGAATTCCAAACCGAATTGCTTCATCGCTAACCAAGGACGAAGCGACCAAGATGAATAATTTTTATTGCCAATTACTAAAGTAAGTTGTGTCATGTTTTTAATACCGATAAAGTTGTTCAATCCACATAGATACATCAGTTTCCGAACCTGAAGAGAAAGATTTTCCGGTTACAGGGTCGTAAGCTTGCCAATAGATATTACCGTGGCGGTCAACCTTTTGCCAAACTTGTAATTCATTACGATCGGCTAGGAGTTTTTTGACAAAATTCTCCCAAATCAGATGCAGAGATTTCCATAACTTTGAGTTGATTTTTTTCTGGAATGACGGATTACAATTTATTTTTATATCTTCTGTTTGTAAACACCTAATGTTATTGTTCATAAAATTATTCCTGAAAGTTGCTTAGTAAATAAAACAGTAACAACATCTCAGTTAGGAATCAAATCATGGCTTGCATAGGTTCTATAAATTCTATTTATAGATATGAGAAATCATTAAGGGATTACCAAGAAATAAATTATCCGCTCTTGTGGGGTGGACATCTTGTCCGCCCTATGAACTGGGCGGGCGAGACGCCCACCCCACAATAAAAGTTATATATTTTTTTATTTGGAAGTCCCTAATATAGGACTCATATTTGATTTTTGAAAAAAACTCAGTACAGCTTTATTCCTTCTTCCCAGTCCCCAGTCCCTAGTCCTTACGATTAATTCAGAAATCAAATCAGATTGCTATACAACCTTTTTGCCACAATAAAGTCAGGATGTGTATACCCTTGTTCCGATCAATTGCCTATGAAACTCTCCCAACTCCGAGCCATAGTTGCAGTAGCAGATTGTGGTAACTTTAGTGAAGCAGCCTTAGAATTGCAGCTTTCCCAACCTGCAATTAGTCATGCGATCGCCACCCTAGAAGAAGAATTAGGTGTGCCATTATTTGCTAGAGGTCGTCACGGTGCTGTGCTAACACCTGCTGGAGAGCGCATTTTGTATCATGCGCGTCAAGCAATGCAGCATCTAGAGATGATGCAACACGAAGCAAACCTGCATAAAGGTTTACACGGTGGTCATGTGCGAATTGCGGCTTTTCGGAGCGTTGCTACTCATTTATTACCAAAAGCGATCGCTCAATTTCACAATCAATTCCCAGAAATTGCTGTCACAATCATAGAGTGTGCTGCTTTTACGGATGTAGAGCAGTGTTTGCATGATGGACGTGCCGATATTGGTATTACCTGTCTGCCAACTGGTGAAGAATTTGAAACCTGGGAAATTTTTCGGGATGAGTATGTAGCTTTACTACCACCAGATAGCAAAATTAGCAGTCCGCAAATTACTTGGGAAGACATAGCAGCCTATCCGCCGGTTTTGCTTCCTTGTACACCTTGCGGACGTATTCTTCACAACCACCTAAAGACTTTCGCAATTCCAATCAATACTGCTACCGACATTCAAGAAGATTCCACAGTTGTTAGTATGGTGAATCAAGGACTGAGAGCAGCTATTATGCCTCGTTTAGCAGCTGTACCCATTCCCCCAAAGGTGCAAGTATACAGTTTACCTGCACCCCTCGAAAGAGTTATTGCAACTGCAACTTTATCTAATGCTCTGCAAATACCTGCGGTATTCACCTTTTTAGAAATGTTGAGTAAATTTGATTTTTATAGTTTAGCTAAATTCACTTATTGAACGCATACAAATTACGAATTACGAATTACGAATTACGAATTACTTAAACCGATGCCTCCTTTAGCGAATTCTTCAACGGTTTTTTGGGAGAATTCATGAGTTGCGATCGCCTGCAACATTGCCAATGGTAAAGTTAAATGATCCGCACCAGCTTGCAACGATGCGGCTGCTTCTTCAGGAGATTTGATACTAGCTGCCAAGATTTCCGTATCACTACCTTTGAGTACGCTAGCCATATCCCGCACTAAGGCAATACCATCACCTAACAATCGGGTAGCTCGATTTACATAAGCTATGGCAATTTTAGCTCCTGCTTCCCGTGCTACTGCTGCCTGTGCTGCACTATAAATCGCTGTCACCGAACAGATAATTTCTGGTGATAGACTCGCCACTACTTCAAACCCTAACGGTGTTGCGGGAATCTTTAAAATTGTTTGCGAACCAATAATCTCGAAAGCCTTTCTACCTTCAGCTAGCATCCCAGCTTTATCAGATGCCATAAGTTGATAGTATAACGGCCCATTTGTCAAGGCAACCAGTTTTTTGAGTGTGGTTTCTGGTGGAGTATCGCTTTGAGATAACAAAGTGGGATTTGTTGTAATACCTTTTACCCATCCCCAAAGCTTAACAACTTCAGCTTCCGATGCGATCGCGGAGTCTAGATATAGTGCCATACTTAATTCCTCCCTTTTCCTACCTGCATTTCTCCTGCTATACACCCTACATCGTTCAGAAGCTTTGCACTGATATTTCTGCCAATCCCTATTAGATAAGCATTTTACCTGTTTATTCTATACTTTTTTAAATACCTACCCTTAAAAACTACTACCCATTCCCTTTTCCTTAAGAAATGCATCAAATGTCAACCTACCCGGTAGCGAAGTTTGTGCGCCTGGTTTTGTCGCTGTCAAAGCACCTGCTGCTGCACCCCAAACAACTGCTTGATGTAAGGAAAGTCCTTCAAAAAGTGCCGCCGCTAAACCACCATTAAAAGCATCGCCTGCGGCTACTGTGTCAACTGCATGAACTGAAAACGCAGGTACAAAAAACTTTTCTTCAGCAGTGGCACAAAAAACACCTTTAGCACCCAGTTTGACGATCGCACATTTCACACCCCGTTGCAATAAAACCGCAGCTGCTTTAGCGGCTTGTTCCTCACCATTCACAGGAAAACCTACCAATTGCGCTGCTTCAACTTCATTCGGTGTAATAATGTCTACCAATGGATACAATTCATCTGGTAAATTAGATTGTGCGGGTGCGGGGTCAAAAATCACTTTTATGTTTGCACCTTTTGCGGCTTTAGCAGCAGCAATCACGGCAGTAATCGGAATTTCTAGTTGTAAAAGTAGTGCTGTAGCTGCTGGTAATAAGTGGAATAATCGCTCTACATCTTCTTGATTGACACGCCCATTTGCACCTGGAATGACGACAATTTGATTTTCACCAGTCTGACTCACGGTGATAATAGCGACTCCAGAACTAACAGTTTCATCCACAAAAATGTTATCAGTCTGCACACCAGATGTTTGCAAATTGTTAACAAGTTCCTTACCGAAATCATCTGCACCTACACGCCCCACAATCTGGGTAGGAATGCCCAATTTTGCTAATGCTACGGCTTGATTGGCTCCTTTCCCTCCCGAAACTTTAAAAAAGTCTTCTCCTAGTAACGTTTCTCCTGCAACTGGCAACCGGGGTGTTGTTGCTACCAAGTCTATGTTGATGCTGCCGAAAACGATAATACTCATGATGCTGATTTTTATTAATAATATTACAGGATGCGATGTCTATGGCGGGCTACGCCTACGCAAATATGTAAGTAAATTAGGGTTACGTGAAACGCCCGAAACGACCAATTATCATAATTTACATCATGCTTAGTTTGTACAGTGCTTAAGTGGTAAACTCCTTTAACCCTTTCGGTGGTGTTGCTGATTAGATGTATGAATTTTTTTGTAGAAAGGTAAAATCATTGTGGTAAAAGTGTAAACGCTACGGACACTTGCTTCTCTTTTCTGACACACCGTGAAATTTTTCACCAATAACTGGGAACCATATAACCATTGTTTTAATGGTTGTCTTATTAGGAGTAGGTTATGACATTCAAAATTCTCAGTTTAGATGGTGGTGGAATTCGTGGTGTAGTTTCAGTACAAATGCTCAAAGAGGTTGAAAGTCGAATCCAAGCAACTTACGGCTTAGAATTACACCAATACTTTGACATGATTACTGGTACTTCTACTGGTTCAATTATTGCTGCGGGACTGGCGAAAGGCTTAAACACAACTCAACTGCTGAAACTATATGAAACAAAAGCCGAGCAAATCTTCCCGCAGCCAAGGAATTTTGAAAAACCCTGGCGATTTGTCAGAAATATATTTTCACCTAAATATTCTCATGATGGATTAGAGAAAGCTCTGGAAGATGAATCTGCTTTAGGTGAGACTAAAATTGGCGAAATTACGAATACTATATTGTTGATTCTCGCCTATGATATGCGTTATCGCAACACAACTTTTTTCACCAATTTACATCCTGATTTAGGTGCTCGCTGGTACGATGGAATTCCACTAAAAGATATATGTATTAGTTCGGCATCAGCGCCAACTTTCTTCCCTCCACGCGAGTTAAAAGCATCTAACGAACAGGTATTTGGTAAATGGTCATTCCCTCATATTGATGGTGGAGTTTGTGCTAATAATCCATCCTTGGCAGCAATTAGTCAAGCTTTAAAAGTGAGTCGTTCTCCTAAATTATCACTAAAAGACAAGAAAAAATATAATTTAGAAAATCTTAAACTAGAGGACATTTCTGTACTTTCTATCGGTACGGGTAGAAGCGCCAACCCATTTGAATATGAACAAATAAAAAAATGGCACACGTTAAACTGGGTAGAGCGGCTAGTGGATGTGTTCATGGAACCAACAGGTGAAATAAATAGTACGATTTGTCAAAACATCCTTGGAGGTTTCGAGTCAGGGCACTACCTCCGATTGGATTTTGATTTGAATGAAAGATACAAACCCTTAGCAAATGAAGATTATAAAATGACTCGTACTCTCATAGAAAAAAAATATCAAAGGAAAAATCAGTACTTAGTTCAAGCTGTAAATACAAACTTAAAAGAATACAATGATGATTGCATAGTTCAGAATATCCGTGTAAATGAAGAGATGGATGATTCCAGCAATAAAAATATTAAAACTTTGATCGCTGCGGCTCAAGCTTTCATTGATATTGGTTTGATTTATGATTCTAGAGTGTATGGTAAAGGGCCGAAAGTAAAAGATGCAATCGAACAATTTATAAAAGTCAATCCTATTACCCAGGCAACTACGAATCAGACAGAGGCTTTATCAGTCTGATACAATGCTGAATTATTTGTAAGAAACTAGATATCTGACTTCTAAAACAAGTCAGATATCTGTGGCTTACAATTCTCGCAAATTAAATCGGATTGTTATACAAACAAAACTTGTTATTAGGCGATCGCAGCAACAGTTGGCTCGCTGTTATATGACTCCTATTTGATTTTTGAAATATACTTAGGTTGCCCACTAATAACTGGTGTTAGCCTTTGCAAAACTTGCTTCAACACCATTACCGTCCAATCTATATCAGCTTCAGTCGTATCACGCCCCAATGTGATGCGAATTCCACCCAAGGCAGCTTTTTCGGAATAACCCATCGCTAACAATATTGGACTAGGGCTAAGTTTACCACTGTGACAAGCAGCACCAGCACTGATACCGATGCCAGCAAGGTTTAGCTGTCGCACCAAGGCTTTACCGCTGAGTTTTTTTCCGTCGGCGTTTTCTAAGCACATACTGACATGGTGGGGTAAACGATCGCAAGTATCCCCTGTAGGAATTAAACCAGGAATCTCAGCTAATTGGGCAAAAGCGCGATCGCGTAATTCAATTAATCGTGGTGTTTCTGTAGCTAATTCTTCGGCTGCTAATTCTGCTGCTACACCAAATCCGGCAATTATCGGTACTGCTTGTGTACCAGAACGCAGTCCCATTTCTTGTCCACCACCACCCAGCAAGGGCATTAACTCCACACTAGGACGCACATACAACGCCCCTACACCTTGCGGCCCATATATTTTATGACTGGAAAGGCTAAGTAAGTCTACAGGTAGTTGTTGCACATCTATGGGTAAGCGTCCCGCAGCTTGCACCGCATCTGTATGGAACAAAGCACCATGCGATCGCACAATTTTACCCAGTTCTGCGATCGCTTGCACAGTCCCAACTTCACTTTGACCGTAAATTATAGAAACTAAGGCTGTGTTATGTCGCAACGCCGCCTTTAAATCCAAGGGGTTGACTCTGCCTTTAACATTTACAGACAAGCGCGTAACTTCCCAACCCGACATTTCTAGCAACCGCACTGTTTCAGAAATTGCGGAATGCTCAACACTGGAGATAATTATATGTTGAGGTACAGCATACAACCGAGCTACACCCATAATTGCTAGATTATTTGCCTCAGTGCCACCAGAAGTAAAAACGATCGATTCAGGAGTGGCGGCGTTAATTAAACCAGCAACTTGGACTCTGGCTTGTTCTACAACCATTGCCGCCCGTTGTCCCCACTCATGTAAGCTGGAAGGATTGCCCCACTGTTGAGTGAGGACTGTTTGCATAACTGCGATCGCTTCTTTTCGAGTCGGAGTAGTGGCGCTGTAATCTAGATAAATTTGCATATAACCGATAATGGTGAGAACACACGTTGGTGATAGACTGCCGATCTTGCCAGCAGATACAGTTTTAGTGGACAAATCCTGAAAAAATATCTGTAATTCTACATCTAGTAGCGGCTTTTTTCCTGTACTTGGAAAGCTATTTCTCTACTTAATTCCGAACGCAAAATTTTGGGAATGATAAATATGTCCACTCCCAATCCACTTTTAACAGATTACAGTGCAACTTATTTCTAGACCAAGATATTTTTTATATATCTTTTTACTGATATTTTCCCTCGCTGGTTGTCAACGAGTCCAGTCATTTAATCAGCGTCCAGCACCCTTACCACAAGACCCCTTAGTTCGAGTTTACTTTAACCATTCTGAGTCTTCAGAATACCAAGAAGCTTACCGTCAGCAAACTCGCCTTGGGGATGATTTAGAAAAACAGATTGTCGATGCTATTGTGCAAGCTAAATCTACAGTAGATGTGGCGGTACAAGAATTACGTTTGCCCAAAGTTGCCCAAGCATTGGCTGATAGACAAAAAGCTGGGGTAAAAGTCAGGATAATTTTAGAAAATACCTATAGCCGACCTTGGAGTAGCTTAACATCTGCCGAAGTAGGTAAGTTAGATAAAAGAGAACAGGAACGTTACAACGAATTTCGCAAATTTATCGATCTTAACCAAGATAATCAACTCAGTCCAGGCGAAATCAATCAAAGAGATGCTTTGATAATTTTGCAGAATGCCCAAATTCCCTGGCTAGATGATCGAGCCGATGGTTCAGCAGGTAGCAGCTTGATGCATCATAAATTTGTGATTGTGGACAATCGCCTCGTAATTATCACTTCAGCTAATTTTACATTAAGTGATACTTCTGGTGATTTTACAAATCTTAGTAGTTTAGGCAATGCCAATAACTTATTGCAGATTGACAGCCCGGAATTAGCTGCTTTATTTACAGAAGAGTTTAATGTTATGTGGGGAGACGGCCCAGGAGGTCAGCCGGATAGTCAATTTGGTTTGAAAAAACCGATGCGTTTACCTAAAGTTATTTCTTTAGGTAACACCAAAATTACTGTGCAATTTTCGCCTACTTCTCCAACTCAACTTTGGAGTAACAGTAGTAATGGTTTAATTGGTAAAACTTTAGATTCAGCAACCAAATCTATTGACATGGCGTTATTTGTTTTTTCCGAACAGCCTCTTGCCAATATTTTAGAAAAACGCCATCAACAAAGCGTGCAAATTCGCGCTTTAATTGAACCACAATTTGCCTACCGTCCTTACAGCGAAGCCTTAGATATGATGGGGGTTGCTCTTAGTAACAAATGTAAATATGAAGTTGACAATCATCCTTGGTCAAATCCAATTACTACCGTAGGTGTACCTGTATTACCCAAAGGCGATTTATTGCATCACAAATTTGCTGTTATTGATAGTCAAACAGTAATTACAGGTTCTCATAATTGGTCAGATGCCGCCAATAATGGCAACGATGAGACGCTTGTAACGATCGAAAATCCGGTAGTTGCTGCCCATTATGTGCGAGAATTTGCTCGTCTTTATGCCAAAGTAAAACCAGGCTTACCACCAGCAATTCAACAAAAAATTAAATTAGAACAAACACGATGTCCTCAATTGAAGAAGGCAGAAGGCAGAGGGCAGAAGGAACAATTTATATCTTTACAAGACTTAGGAAAAGTTCCAGGAGTGAGTGCTAGAACTTTAGAAAAATGGAGCGTAGGCGATAGCCCGTCGTAGACATCGCGTGACTTTGTAAGGCGTACAGCTAGCTGTACATCCCTACAACGAGTATTCTACCTAGTTAAAAACATCTAAGATTACACAAATACCATATTTAAATTTGGCTGCTACCTAAACTAAGCAAACTACGGAAACGCCCATTCTGAGAAAATCGTTCTGCTATTATCTGTTGATAAGCCGCCTCATAGCCATCAGTCATGTGCTCAACGCTAAAAAGATTTTCGACATGCCGGTGACAGGCATAGCGGTCTAACTCTGTTACCCGATCGATCGCACTGATGCACTCTTGAATATTATTGCAGAGGAAACCCGTCTTACCGTGGGAAATTACCTCTTCAGTAGAACCCAATTTCATCGCAATCACTGGCGTACCGGAAGCCATTGACTCTACCATCACCAATCCAAAGGGTTCCCGCCAAGTGATGGGGAACAGAGTTGCTACTGCACCTCCCATTAGAGCATTTTTTTGCTCGTGGTTGGCTTCACCTAAATACTGAATTTGCTCGCCGTCAATATGTGGTTTGATTTCCTTCTCAAAGTATTCCACATCAACGACATCCACCTTACCCGCCATTTTTAAATGCCAACCAGCAAGTTTTGCAATTTCTATGGCTAAATGCACTCCCTTGTCTGGAGACATCCGACCTAAAAATGCTAGGTAAGGAGGATCTTCTGGTTGGGAGTGAAACTCATAACTCCTAACATCAATCCCGTTGTAAACCGTTGCTATACAGTTCAACCCTAATCTTGGTTCTCGTTGGGAATTGGAAATACTGATATAGGGTTGTTTTTTACCAAAACTAAACATCTTTTCGTTGTCAGGGGTAAAAGTACCGTGCAACGTGTGAACTGTAGGAGTTTTTACTAGATTTGCATAAGACAGTGCCCCATGACCAATATGGGAGTGAATAATATCAAACTCTTCTGCACGTTCATATACCGAAGCTAGATTCAGCATCTCGTAAATGCTGTAATCTTTGATTGTGCGATCGAGTCTGAGAGAGCGGGGATGAACTGAAATTAGTTTTGCCAGACTAATCGAATCTCCCGATGCAAATAAAGTTACTTCGTGTCCGCGCCGGACTAATTCATCAGTCAGTAACCCTACTACTAACTCTATGCCACCATAAGCTGGAGGTGGAACTCTTTCCCACAGTGGAGCTACTTGAGCAATTCGCATCATAAACCTCCTAACAAATAAAACTTGAATTAGAAGTTTGTTCTTTCTGTTGTTGTAGTGCTTTTTATTGATTCACTTTGCATCAGAAATTAACTTCAGATACTAAACTTATTAACAATTATCTTTAAATCCTAAGCTTTTACTTCTATATTTTTCATCTATCCTAGTACGGAAATTACACACTCCTCAAGAGGTAAATACACTCTGAATGATGAAGTTTTGATGATTTTGGACAATCTTAAATATATATTTTACTGATAATAAAAAAATTTCTAAAATCGTCAAAATCTCAGATAAATGCTGATATTATGTGAAAAATCTCTGCATCCCTTGTCGTAAGAATTCAGTCCTTCTGAATTCAGGAGCCAGAATACTTAAAGAATCAGGAAAAAACTTGATAAGTAAATGTACGCATAAAGGTTAATAGCGACAGCAAACCCTTTGAGTATATAGGATATAAAAAAGTCCCCAGCTTTAGGTTGCTAGGGACTAATTACTTTCGGCTTGTAAACTGATTTACTGATTTAGCAGTCCGATCGCCATCTCAAGGTGCATCTTCGCTTTGTGCAAGTTTAGTAAACTCTCTTGGTTGTATCGGTCAGGGTAACTCATAGCCTTGCGCTCTAAAGTTATCCGAATTAGTGCCGCTTGTTCATCAGTGGGGGAGTTCATCTCATCTACGACTCCTTCGAGGAATTGAATAACACTAAAGCCTGGTGATTTTAAACCTTTTCCTTGCCTTAATTGCGAGAGTGCTATCTGTGGGAATGCCATCAAGGTAACAATCCAACTAGTTTTGTACCCTCCATTCCCGGTAGGCTTCAATCCGTAACGCCTACATAAGTCTCTCAACTCAGCAGTAGTTTTGATTTCGAGTTCTGACCTTGTGAACATAAAATAGAATTACCCATTTGTAAAAGTGGTATCGGTGGTGAACTGTTTTGACAGACGCGAACACCACCGATTTAAAACTCTATCTATATGTTCACGTATCGTTCAAGCTATATTTACATCTCTCAACAATGCCTAACCCTAAAGGTAATCCAGAAAATTTAAAACCACTTAAGTCTGATAGAGAAGAACCGCTAACACAAAATCTTAATTTTCGTGTCACCGAAAAAATGAAGGAAGAGGTAAAAGCACAAGACGACCCTCCTGAGTTTTGCAGAGAAGCTATTCAGAAAGCACTGGATGAGAAAAAAGGGAAGTAGTGAAAATTTGTTGGAGTTTAGTACAGCAACTTTTCAAAAAAATGAGATTTTTAATTAACTGAAGCCTATTGCAGCTGGTTTAAAAAAATCAGTCAAAAAGACCACTTTTTGAAATAACCGAAAATGCTAAAAATCCCCACCTTTTGGGTAGGGATAGGGCGGTTGTAGAGTTTGGGGTCAAAATGCCCACAAGGCGCGTCCACAATCGCGGTGATAGGGCTTTTAGATTCCCAGTTCACCGTGCTGGGTTCTGAGGTTTCCAAATTATTTGATGGCTTCCAAATTTAATTCTTTTTTTAAGTGTTCTCTTAATTGATCGATAGTACACCACTTTTCCATTAACTTGTCACCAGACAACGATTTAGCACAAGTGTCATACCAACCCCATCTGGCTCGCATTACCTCCCAATCAACAGGAATACTGTCCCAATTCCTCAAATCAGCAGAGCAATCCCTTAAATCAGCAATCCAATCAACCTTAACCCATCGAAAAATCCCCCACGGATGCTTTTCCCATTGAGGTTCATCTTCACTTCCTTCATTCACCAGTTCAACTACGTGTGTTAGGTATCTCTTTTTGCGTCCATCTGGTATTTTTTTTTGATCTCCTGCGGTATCTTTTTTGGATTCATGCGGTACTTGAGAAAGGATGATAAGAGATCCTTTTGGTAATTTACGGGCGTGAGATTCTACTACTGTTGTACTTTCACGTCTTTTAAAGTTCAACTGAAAGTAAGCTCCAATAGGATATTCAGGATACGCCCACTGTTTGTCATCACTTTTGTCAGTGACACTTTTGATATAATCCAGACGATTACAATCCATTATTTCTTACTACTGCCTTGTATCAACTAGACTTTTTTCCATATCTAGTTTGCCCAAACTCTCATAAAAAACTTTGAGGTTTATGTTTGCCCTACCTTGCCAAGTGCAACTGCACGCGTAAAATTCCTTGAATTACCTGTTGTACAGCTTCTTTACTCAAGCTGCCATCTACCCGAACAATTCGTGAGGGATGGGATGCTGCTAAATGTGCATATCCTTGCTGAACGCGGCGATGAAAAGCGATCGTCTCCTGTTCAATGCGGTCTAGTCCTACTTTATCTGAGAGTTTGCGGGACAGTCCGACTTCGACATCGACATCTAGCCAAATAGTTAGGTCGCTTTCTAAACCACCAGTAGCAATATTATTAAGCTGATTGATTAAACTCATGTTCAGACTGCGACCATATCCTTGGTAGGCAATGGTAGAGTCAGTGTAGCGATCGCATAAAATATATTTCCCAGCTTGCAGTTGCGGTTTAAGTTCTTGTTCAACATGTTGCGATCGGTCAGCAGCATACAACAAGAGTTCTGTCACTTCTGCAACTGGCTTGTCCTCTGCCTTTTCTAGTAGCAAGCGGCGAAGATGTACACCTAACTCTGTTCCCCCCGGTTCGCGAGTTACCACCACAGAAACACCGAGACTTTCCAACCACTCAGAACAAAGCTGCATTTGGCTGGTTTTGCCACAGCCTTCCACCCCTTCAAATACAATTAATTTTCCACCCATGCTTTTTTGTTCGCTGCTATAAACTGATTCGCTGACGTTTCATCAGATCAAGAATAGCGCGAAGTGTAAAATTAACCTGCGATCGCAGTTTATGATTCAATACAGTTCAGATAAGACCAAAACACCTGTAGAGACGGCGATTTATCGCGTCTCGAAAACTACGATTTAGTTTCCTGAAAATTACTGTCACTTAAACGGTACAGTATCTCGCCAGCTTTCGGCACAAGCAATATGCCTTCATCCTCTCGGTTAGCCCATTGAGTGGGTTGAATGGTTGCCGGATCGCGATAGTTTAAGTTATGAGCAGCACAGCGTTCAGCAGAAATACTGGTAGCTAAAGTAACGCGAATCCGCGCTTGTTCTCCTTTTATCGGATCAAAAGTACCCATCCCTTTTAAGTGAGTACTATGGGCTAGCACTCCAGCAGGATAGTCTTGGAATTTATGCCACTGTTTGAGAAAGTAATCCCGCACATGATAGCCAATTTGGGATAAAATTTCGCCGTGTGTATAGCTAAACTCGGTAATATGAGGCGCATATATAATTACTTCGCCTCCGTCAGCTACTACTGGCTCTAGCTTGTACATTCCTTTAGCCGCAGTCCAAATATCATCATACATTTGGGGCATGACTGAAAGCACTTGTTTAAAAGGCCGATCTACATATTTAATATGCAGTTTAGCTGATAGTTTTGCAGCAGCTTCCCAAGCTGACTCTGGTTTATCTATATAAAGTCCAGCTAGCTGATTTGTTTTCGGTGCAACCACCATCGCCAAACAAAGTTTTGGGGTAGAAATCAGGTTAGCGGCTCGGTTAATCAAACGCCGGACTGGTGTGATTCCCAGCGTACCAATAATTTCATAACAAGTAATTAAAGCACCTAACCAGTGTGAGAGATTAATTACTTCTTGACCACCAATACCAGGAAAAAAATATTTATTTCCACCAGAAAAACCGACAACTTCGTGGGGAAAAACTGGGCTGCAAATTACAATCAAATCGTATTCTGTTACCAGCTTATTAATCCGCACATCAACTGACTGATGCAGCATTCCACCGCTAATTTCTGCTATCTTGTCTGCCGAAATTACTCCACAATAAATAAAAGTATCTGGCTCATTCCACAGGTGGTTAAATATGCGAACTTTTTTAAAAGTTGTCTGTCGCTCCTCTGGTGTCACTCCTACCAAGTGATTGATTTGTTCTTCACTCATCGGATTATGTGTACCCAGAGCAATCAAAAAATCCAGAGCCGCTACTCTTTGGCTCAACTCCTGATGCAGCAATCGAAACATTTGCGGGATGGGGGCAGTGCGGGTACTATCTGGAATTAACACCAAGATGCGCTGTCCATCAAACTTAGGGTCTGCTAAAGCTTGATGAACTAGCCCGGAAACTTGCTCATCTGAAAGTGTTCCGTTATTTACAGCCAGTGAATACATGACATTATTAAACTCCACTGTAGATACTAAATCCACCATCTACCGGCACAACTACCCCGTTGATGAAACTAGAACCAGAACTACATAACCAGATTAAGGTGCTGAGTAATTCATCTGGTTTCCCGAAACGTCCGGCGGGGGTATGGTCAATAATTTTTTGTCCGCGTTCGGTCAAACTACCATCTGCATTTAGGAGTAAATCTCGATTTTGTTCACCAATAAAAAAACCTGGTGCGATCGCATTTACTCGCATTCCATCACCATACTTTTGGGCGAGTTCTACGGCTAGCCAACGAGTAAAGTTATCTATCCCCGCTTTTGCAGCTGAGTAGCCAACCACGCGGCTAATCGCTCGAATGGCAGACATAGAAGAAATATTCACAATGCAACCGTGGGGTTGACTTCTTTCCACCATTGCTTGACCAAAAACCTGACAAGGTAGTAAAGTGCCAACTAAGTTGAGGCTAACTACTTCCTCAAAAGCAACGCGAGGCATATCAAAAATAGTTGCATCAGGAGAAACTGTGGCAGCCGGAATATTACCGCCAGCCATATTTACCAAGATATCTATTTCACCCCAACGCTGTATAATAACATCCCTAGCGATTTCTAATTGAGAGCGATCGCTAACATCTGCCACCACAGCCATACTTTCTCCACCGTTAGCAGTAATCTCAGCCACCACCGCCCCCGCCCTGACTTCATTACGACCCAAAACCACCACTCGCGCTCCAGCCAGAGCCAAACCCTTTGCCATAGCCCCACCAAGCACACCAGAACCACCAGTAACTACCGCAACCCGCTCCTTCAAACTAAAAAGTTTACTTAAAATCAAAATGATTCCCCCACTTAGTAAAATTCTCTGCGTACCTCCGCGCTTCCCTTCGCGTCCCTTTGCGTTTCAATTCCCCTCAAACTTATAAGCAACCTTAGCGAGGTCATAAGCTAAAGCACGAGCCATACCATACCCTTCCTCCTCCTCAACCAATCCCCGTGCGACCAATCCAGCCAACCAATTACAAGCTACCCGTCGCCAGACATGATGACGAGCCGGAATCGAAACAAAAGCCCGTGTATCATCATTAAATCCAGCAGTATTATAAATTCCCGCAGTTTCCATTACCTGATTGAAATAACGCTCCATACCATTTACGCTGTCGTGAAACCACCAAGGCGGCCCGAGCAATACACTGGGATAATGACCAGCTAACGGAGCCATCTCGCGGCTATAAGTGCTTTCATCCATGCCAAAAATGATTAAATGGAAGCGGCGATCGCTACCGTAAGCTGATAACAATGGGCGTAGATTGTGAGTCCATTCGATTTTTACGGGAATATCAGCACCTTTATCAGCGCCAAATTTCTCAAATAAAGCTGGGTTATGATTACGCATCACACCACAATGCATTTGCATCACTAACCCATCTTCCACACTCATCCGCGCCATTTCCATGAAGATATGACCGGTAAAATGTTCTACATCACCTAAATTCAGCTTACTGGCTAATGCTCTCGCAAAGATAGCTTCAACTTCTTGGTCAGAAAGGCGTGTGGTATAAGGTGTAGCTGCACCTTGATCGGTAGCTGTCGCACCCATTTTTTTAAAGAAAGCTCGACGTTCTTCTAAAGCTTCTACAAAATTGGCATAAGTATTAATTTCTCTACCAATAGTGCTTTCCAACTTGGAAAGATTTTCGCGCCAACCAGGAGCATCCAGGTTAACTACTGCATCAGGGCGAAAAGTTGGTCTAATTTGAGTAAAACCTTCTTCGTGGAGCGATCGCTGATTCTCTAGGTTATCACTGGCGGCATCGGTAGTACAAAGCACTTCAATATTAAAGCGTTTGAATAAAGCACGCGGGGAAAACTCCGGTGAGGCTAACAAACCTTCTAGATAATCATAGATACGTCCAGCATTGCAAGAATTTAAAGGTTCATCCACCCCAAAGACGTTAGTTAGTTCCTCTTTCAGCCACAACCCTGACGGAGTACCTTGGAATAGATAAAAATGGTCGGCGAACAATTGCCAGATTTTACGGTGGTCGGTTTCTGCTGGCGAACCATCATTGCTTGGTATGCCCAAAGCTTGCAGAGATACGCCCCGACTATAGAGCATCCGCAAAAGGTAGTGGTCAGGGATAATCAGTAATTCTGTGGGCGAACCAAAACGGGCTGCGGGATTAGCTAACAAAGCTGGATCTACGTGTCCGTGTGGGCAAACTAGAGGTAACGCAGATATACTGTCAAAAAATTGATGAGCTAATCGTCTTTGAACTGGTTCAGGAGAAAAGCAGCGATCGGGAGATAAACCCAGTTTTTTAGTTAACATAATTTTTGTATAAAATGTTTTAAATTTTAAATTGTTAATAATGCTGCACTACTACCACGCTCTAGTAGAAAAGGAGATAAAACGAGGTTTTCCACAGTTTTTTCTTCTATTAAATCGAGTAACATTTGCATGGCATAGCCACCAATTTCCAACATTGGCTGACTAATTGTGGTCAGCGGTGGCGTAACGTAACCGCCCAAAGCAATACCATCAAATCCAACGAGGCTTAAATTTCGCGGTACTAAAATACCTAATTCTTGGCAAGCTAACAGAGCGCCAACCGCCACCATATCGTTGTAACAAAATATGCCTGTAACTTCCGCAGTCAATAGTTTAGATAGCATATTTTGTCCGGTGTTTACGTCGCTGGTTCTGGTATTATATTCGTCACTAATTGAAACCCAATCAGTATTTTGTGGGATACCAGCTTCTGCAAGGGCCATTTGATATCCTTCTAGGCGCTGCTGGTTCGACCGACTGCGATCGCCTACACCCAAATAACCAATAGCCGTGTGTCCTAAACTAATTAGATGCTCTGTCGCTAATTTAGCACCTAAGCGATCGTCTATTGCAACTGAATGAAATATTTCTGATTGGTCTTCAGTTTGACTATTAATTAGAACTGTTGGTACAGCAATTTGTGTGAGTTGTTTAGTATGCTGTTTACTAATTCGCGAGTCAGCTATTAAAATCCCGTCTACCCTGCGGCGATGAAAAGTATCAATAGCTGCCATTTCCTCCTCAAAATCTCGGTGTGAAGCACTCAACAAAACACTCAAACCTGCTGGTTTGGCTATCTTCTCGATTCCCTCTACCACCTCAGCGTAAAAGGGATCTGAAATTGAAGTTACTACTACACCAATAGTATTAGTACGTTTATTTTGCAAGCTTTGAGCAATAGCATTTGGCACATAACTCATCTCCTCTGCCAGTCGCTTAATTTCTTCTCGCACTTTCGGGCTAATGAGAGCATTATCTCGCAAAGCGCGTGAAACTGTAGAATGAGAAACCCCTGCTCTGCGGGCAATATCTTCAATTGAAATTCTTCGTTTATTCATTATTTTAGGTTTTAAATATTGCACACGTGTGCATTTGTATGTATTATAGAAAATAATCGTCATTTGTCAAGAGATTTGAATACAACTCACATTTTGCATGGCAAGGAGTTAAAAATCCTCACTCTCACCTCCGTCAATGATTACAACTACAAGTTACAAATTACAAATTCCGAATTAGTTGAACTTTTATTAAGAAAAAAATGATTATTATCGTCATGGGTGTATCTGGTTCGGGAAAAACCACCATCGGAAAACTACTAGCAAACTCCTTAGAATGTGAATTTAGCGACGCTGATACTTTCCACTCGCCAGAAAATGTTGAGAAAATGCGGCGCGGTATCCCTCTGAGTGAAGAGGACAGAATACCTTGGTTACAAGATTTGCAAACAGCCATCAAGCATTGGTTGCAAGAAAATAAAAATGTAGTGCTGGCGTGTTCGGCTTTAAAAAATAGCTATCGGCAATTTTTGGTAGTGAATAGCGATGGCATCAAGCTAGTTTACCTCAAAGGGTCTTACGAGTTGATTCAAATGCGGTTAAAAAAGCGTAGCAATCATTACATGAGTGAAAAACTACTCAATAGTCAGTTTTATACACTTGAAGAACCAGTAGATACTCTATCTATGGATGTTGCACAGCCACCCCAGATAATTGTCCAAAACATTAGAACTGCTTTAGAAATTTAGCTGAGTGGTGACAACCGTAATATTAAGATTAATCACGTATCTAGGAAAACACGAATTTTTGGCAACTAAATCACATCAGATGTAAGTCTAAAAAAATATAAAAGCAAGCAGATAACTGTAATGGTAGGAGAAAAGTAGTGTTTATAAGATTAGCGCAACAGCATCAGGAATTCGTCCAAGACTTGGTAATGAACCTGCAAGCCTTGACAATTATACTTGAGCGGCATGGCTATACTGCGTCTTGTTATACATGCGGCGAGCAAATGAACAGTGCTTCATTTATGGTTAGCCTGAAAGAAAAGCACCTGATTCGGTTTTTAGTGTCTGATTACGGAATTACTTGGATGGAATTGTGGGACGATCGCGAATTAATGAAGTTGGAGGGTGCAGAAGCGATAAACCAGCTACAAGAGTTGGCTAATATTGTCAAGGATTCCACTGTCATACAATTAATAAAATAGTTAACGACTCCCTTGGCTGAGTTCGATAAAAAATTAACAGAGGTTTTGCACGCGTGTGTAAAACAAAAGAGAAGCTTATATATAATCAAAGGCTTGTGTACGCGTATACACAAGCCTTTTCAAAAATCTATCCAACACAAAAATCAGCTATAGAGGCGTAGCAATATGCCGACGCTGGGCGATTGGGTGCTGTGGTACAAGGTTGTCGCTACCCAGAAGGCATCAAAGTCTCTGAGAATTAATTAGCGATCGCATCAGTGCTTCGTCTTAACTCCGATCCAAGCAGATTGGATAAAACACTGGAAGAAATAAATTAACGTGAGTTCGACGAGTGCTATTTTGACCTCTCCCCCAGCCCCTCTCCTACCAGGAGAGGGGAGCAAAAACCCTCCTTACTTGTTACTCCTCCCTCTCCTAAAAGGAGAGGGAGGCTGGGAGGAAGAGGTCTGTCGAACTCAGGTTGAATTATGCACAGGTATGCAAAGACGAAATGAAACTTAACACCTATTTTTGCACACGTGTGCAAAAATAATAAATAAGTCTAATACAGGTTTTGCACACCTGTGCATAATAGAGTGCGAAAGTACGATTTAACAAATACAATATCGACAACTAGGAAGATATGTCTCAAACTCTAAATAATGCCATTGCTCAAGTTCAAAACAATCCCTTACGTTCGCTAGAAGAATGGGAAGAAGACTTACTAAATCGCTATCCCAATCCAGATAACATCGTTAAAGAAGGTAAAACCACCGAAGAGTACAGGAATTACGAAACTACTATTAGATATACGGTAAAAGAGTTTTATCGGTTAAATCATATTAATCAAACATATAATTTTGTCCTTCAAAAAGAAAAAGAATTTTTAAAGTTTGATAAAAAAGAAATGTCTGTTTGGGATGCGGTCGAATTTTTGAATCAATTAGTTGATGATTCCGATCCTGATACAGACATGGATCAGTTACAGCATCTATTGCAAACATCAGAAGCGATTCGCGCTGATGGTCATCCTGACTGGATGGTACTTACTGGCTTCTTTCACGATATGGGGAAAGTGCTTTGTCTGTTTGGTGAACCTCAATGGGCTACCGTAGGGGATACTTATCCTGTAGGTTGTGCATTTTCTAATAAAATTGTTTTCTCAGAATTCTTTAAAGAAAATCTTGATTATAATAACCCCGATTACAACACTAAATATGGCATTTACGAGCCTAACTGTGGATTAAGTAATGTACATATATCATGGGGGCATGATGAGTATTTTTATCAGATGATGAAAAACTATTTGCCCGAACCTGCATTGTATATGCTTCGCTATCACTCATTTTATCCTCAACATCGTGAAAATGCCTATGAGCATTTGATGGATAAACACGATCGAGAAATGTTTAAATGGGTACGTTTATTCAATCCCTACGATTTGTATTCCAAAAACCCTATTCCTCCTGATTGGCAGAAATTAAAACCATACTATGAAGATTTGGTGGCTAAATATTTACCGACAACATTAAAGTTTTAAACTGCTAGAAGAATTTGTAATCTTCTATTTTGGGGAGATAAAATAAGAACAAGAATTGATATGCAAACTTTTTTTATCCCTAATCAAGCTTACAAATATCATCTTGTTTACTCTTTTATTGCCTGCATATGAAAGAAGAGCAATAACAAACAAATACACTTGTCAAGCTGATGAAAGTTGATTTTAAAAATCTAACCAAAGGATGTTTACATTTTCCGAAATTTCGCACTAACAATCAAAAAACTCTCTACTCTAATAGTATCTTTTCTGAAAAAGATTGATTGAGAAATGTTAACGTTTTTAACATCAATCCTAATATTGAATAGCCTAACTTATCCAAATACTTTGGAATAAAGACTTTGGGTTCTATCGAGAGATTTAAAACCTTTTATATTTGTAAAGTTCGATAAACAAAAATAATTTTTGCACTGGATCGGGATAAAATGAAAAAAGTCAAAATAAATAAAGATTGACAACTTTAATAATACTAATTTTTGGAATTTTCACTTAAAAGCTGTTTTCAGGCTATGCACTACAAAGTCATTTCACCAAAAGAATGTGAGTATTTTAAGTAGTGTAATGTTCGTAATTCTGCTTTAAAAATAACCCATTTTGTTTTGTGAAACTAATAGCAATAACTCCACTACTTCCAAATCCAATACCTTTGGAGTTTAAATTGCAAAAGCTAGTAGTATCACTAGGTTAGGTCTAAGTTTTTAAGACTTAGTTTATCTTGCGATCGCCTTTCTCAAATTAAATCAGTTGTTAGAAATAGATGAATATGAAAAGAATTTTGCTCATAGCTGGTATATTAGGTTTTGTGGTTGTTGGTTGTACAAATGGCGCTCATAATGACAACACTGCTACTAATACTACTAACAAGGCTACTAATATCAGTGCAGAGAGTCTTAGTACTTTAAATAGAAAATTGCAAACAATCGGTGTAGCTTTGGGTGATTTAGGCAATCCTTTCTATAATGCTGTGCAGAAGGGGGCCGAAACAGAAGCCCAAAAAATCGGAGGGAATATCAGAGTTAATGCAGTTTCCAGTGCCTTTGACCTAAATCAACAAACCAATCAAATCGAAAATTTTACGGCTGCAAATACTGACCTAATTATCCTCAGCGCTGTTGATAAAAAAGGAGTTAAACCAGTTATTGACCAAGCAAGGCTTGCAGGTAGGGTTGTGATTGCATTAGATTCAGCCGTTGATGCAGATGTGGATGCGATGATTAGTTCCAACAATACCCAAGCTGGTGAAGTTGCTTGCCAATATATTGCCGATCGCCTCAAAGGTCAAGGTAGTGTAGTCATCCTCAACGGTACTCCAATGGACTCAATCAATCAGCGAGTGAGTGGCTGTGAGAAATCATTGTCTAAATATCCGAATATTAAACTCATCTCTAAAGAGCAAAACGCTGAAGGGACTAGGGATGGAGGACTGAGAGTCATGAGCGATTTGCTGACAACCTTTCCGAAAATTGATGCCGTTTTTGCTACGAACGATCAAAGCGGTGTTGGTGCAGATTTAGCAGCTAGACAAGCAAGACGCAATGAATTTTTTATTGTTGGGGTTGACGGATCGCCAGATGCAACCAAAGCAATGGAAGATAAGGATGGTGTATTTGCTGCAACTGCGGCTCAAAATCCCGCAGGGATGGCTGAAAAAGCGGTTCAGATTGGCAACGATATCATTCAGGGTAAAAAACCTGAGTCATCTGAGATTCTAATTCCAGTCAAGTTGGTTACTAGAGAGAACCTCAGCAGCTATCAAGGCTGGTAATTTGTAATGACGCTCTCTACGAGACGCTAAAAGCGAACGAAGACTCGCTAACGCTACGCTAACGTAATTCGTAATTACAAAACACACAAAAGGCTTGATACAGGAAGATTAGAACATTTTACCCTGTTTTTTAGTACGTCGTTTTCAAATTTGTGTAAGTCAGAATGACTTGTAGGAGATATATGAATGTGAAAAAGATTGCGTTCACCTCTGGCGTTACGCGAAGCGTAATTACAGCTAGCTTATTAAGTATCATCAGTGGCAGTCTTATCGGCTGTACAAATGGTTCTCCCGATGACAACACAGCTACTAACATTGATACTCAACCTGCTACGAATATTAGTGCAGAAACTAAAACCGCCACTGGGAATAGAAAGTTGCGATCGGTTGCCTTCACTGTTGGCGATCTGAGTAACCCTTTCTTCGTCGTTATGGGACAAGCAGTTGAGGCAGAAGCGAAGAGAATTGGCGGAAAAGATGTCAATGTTATTATAGCTTCCAGTGCTTATGACCTTAATCAACAAGCCAACCAAATTGAAAATTTTACTGCTGCAAATACTGATGTTATTGTTTTAAACGCTGCTGATAAAAGTGGAATTAGACCAATAGTTGAAAGAGCAAAAAAAGCAGGTGAAATTGTTATTGCCGTAGACACAGGTGCAGAGGGAGGTGTGGATGCCACCATCACAACTAATAATGTCCAAGCTGGAGAAGTTAGTTGCAAATATATTGCCGATCGCCTCAAGGGTAAAGGCAATGTAGTAATAGTTAACGGGCCGCCGGTGGACTCAGTAATTCAGCGAGTTAGTGGCTGCGAAAATGTATTATCCAAATATCCCAATATCAAAATCCTCTCTAAAAACCAGAATGCAGATGGTAGCCGGGATGGAGGACTGAGAGTTATGACTGATTTGCTCACAACCTTTCCGAAGATTGATGCTGTTTTTGCCATTAACGATCCGAGTGGACTTGGTGCAGAACTAGCAGCAAAGCAAGCACAACGTAAAGATTTCTTTATTGTAGGAGTTGATGGTGCGCCAGAAGCAATAACTGCGATCGCCAATAAAGATGGTTTATATGCAGCAACTGCTACTCAAAATCCACGAGGGATGGCCCAAAAAGCAGTTCAGGTTGGAAATGACATTTTAAATGGTAAGAAACCTGCTAATCCAACCATTCTGATTCCAGTTAAGTTGATCGCAAAAGATAACGTCAGTACAGAAAAAGGCTGGGAGTAATAAAAATTATGAATTTGCAATTGAAAATTATGTCTTTTGATATAACTCCTTTGGCGCATTTGTAAAGTTTTTGCACATACCTAGAATGTCCGACAGTTTTCATTTAAATTAATACCAAACCTCATTTCTATTTCTTGGCTTTTGTTTAATAGAAAGATGGGTTTATAAAGAGGTTAAAACTCTGCTGCACCGAATTGATAACCGCTATGTATGTGCATCAGTGGAAAATTTGAGTGTCTATTTATAATACTTGAACTTTCCCAACAATCTCTCTGAAATAACGTTAATAACAAAGGATGAAAATATCTCTTTCCCACTCATAGTCAGCTTTTAAAACATGATTTTGCAATCGATAAAATATGAATTTATTCCTTTCTAATTCAGATTCGCGAATTTTAAATAGTTTTTACAGGTTTTGCTGATGACAACCAATATTGAAACTTCACGTTCTGATACACCAACTAGCACCCCAGTGTTAGAAATGCAAGGGATTACAAAACGATTTCATGGTGTATCTGCGCTCCAAAATGTTAATCTGACGATTTACCCAGGAGAAGTTCACGCCCTCATGGGTGAAAACGGAGCAGGCAAAAGCACATTGATGAAAATCCTGGCAGGGGCTTACATTGCTGATGAAGGAGAAATTCGCATCAATGGTCAACCCTTGAAAATTACCGACCCGGCGACAGCACGCAAAGCGGGTATTAATCTCATTTATCAAGAATTGAATGTTGCACCGAATTTAACCGTTACCGAAAATATGTTTATGGGTAGCGAGTTGCGGCGAGGTCAGCTTTTAGACCGCCAAGCGATGCAACTAGAAGCAGAGGAAGTGCTGGACAGCCTTGGAGCCAATTTTACCGCGCAGACTATAGTTGGTACTTTGTCCATCGCCGAACAGCAGCAAGTGGAAATTGCTAGGGCGCTGAAGGATAAAAGCCGCGTTTTGGTGATGGATGAACCAACAGCAGCATTGTCTGACCGCGAGAGCGACCATTTATTTGAGGTAATTCGCAAACTGCGGCGTGATGGTATTGCGATTATTTACATCAGCCATCGTATGGAAGAAATCTATGCCTTAGCTGACCGGATTAGCGTGTTGCGTGATGGTCAATATATTGGCAGTCTCACACGCAGCGAAATTTCTCCCCAGCGATTGGTGCAGATGATGGTTGGTCGCTCCATGCAAGACTTTTACGAACATCAACGGCAAATGAATCCTGGGCCGGTGGTACTGTCAGTCAGAAATATGAGCGACGCCCGCAAGAAGATTGAGCCGGCTAGTTTTGAACTTCATGCTGGAGAAATTCTGGGTTTAGCGGGGCTGGTTGGTGCCGGACGCACAGAACTATCCCGGCTGATTTTTGGTGCAGACCGTAAAGCTAGTGGTGAAGTATTCTTGAATGGCAAAAAACTGGAAATTAATACGCCCAGTGATGCCATTGCAGCCGGAATTGGCTACGTTCCAGAAGACCGCAAAGACCAAGGTTTATTTCTGGAAATGAGTGCCCGCAAGAATATTGCTATCAACACACTCAAGCAAGATGCCAAAGGTGGAATTGTTAACTGGCCTTCAGTGAATCGACTGTCAACAGACGCGGTGGAAAACTTCAATATCCGTCTAGCCAATTTGGAAATTAGAGCATTGGATCTTTCTGGTGGTAATCAGCAGAAGCTACTGCTAGCGCGTTGGTTAGCCATTAAACCGAGAGTGTTGATGTTAGATGAACCGACACGCGGCGTAGATATTGGTGCCAAAAGCGAAATTTACCGAATTATGAGCGAATTGGCAGCGCAAGGTGTTGCTATTTTAATGGTTTCCAGCGAACTAGCGGAGATTGTCGGCATGAGCGATCGCGTCTTAGTGATGCGAGAAGGACAGCTGGTAGGCGAACTGGATGGCAGTCTTGGCAAAGAAATCACCCAAGAAAAGATTATGCACTACGCAACTGGAGCATCGGAGGTATCAGCATTATGAGTCAGACAGTCAGACCGCCTATCAATAAATCAGCCAACAATCCCGCAGCTCGCAACCGGAAATCAATCAGCACCCTGTTGGAAGTTGCGGGTATTTTGCCAATCTTAGTAATTATCTGCATCTTATTTACATTCCTTTCTCCCAACTTCCTCACCGGTGCTAACATCGTCAATATCTTGCGTCAGGCATCAATCAATATTGTGCTGGCGACAGGAATGACCTTTGTAATTCTCACCGGCGGTATTGACCTTTCAGTTGGGTCAATCTTAGCTGTTTCTGCGGTAGTTGCATTGCTGGTATCGCTACTACCGGCTTTAAGTTGGGCGGCTGTACCTGCTGCGTTACTTGCAGGATTGCTGTTAGGCTTACTCAACGGTGCGCTCATTACCTTCTTGGATGTGCCACCTTTTATTGTGACGCTGGGTTCACTTACAGCCTTGCGGGGTGTTGCTTTTTTAATTGCCAAAGGTACAACCCTGATTAACCCTGACATAAATTTTGCTTGGGTGGGTAATACATATATCGGCCCCATTCCTTGGCTAGTGATAATTGCGCTACTGACTGTGATAGCTAGCTGGTTTATCCTGCGGCAAACTGTTTTAGGAGTGCAGATATATGCTGTGGGTGGTAACGAACGGGCAGCCAGATTAACAGGGATTAAAGTTAATCGGGTGTTGCTATTCGTCTATGGTATTAGCGGATTACTGGCAGGTTTAGCAGGAATCATGAGCGCCAGCCGTCTTTATAGTGCCAGTGGCGTAATAGGTCAGGGTTACGAATTAGATGCGATCGCAGCTGTTATTCTAGGTGGAACCAGCTTTACAGGCGGTATTGGCACCATTGGCGGCACTCTTTTAGGTGCATTGATTATTGCGATTCTCAACAACGGCTTAACCTTGTTGAACCTATCTTACTTCTGGCAACTAGTCGTCAAAGGACTAGTAATTATTTTGGCAGTAACGATCGATCGGTTACGCAGACGTTCTAGACGGTAAACAAGCAAGGGAGCAGGGGGCAGGGAGCAGAGGGGAAAAAACTAATTCCTAATTCCTAATTCCCAATGCCCAATGCCCAATGCCCCATGCCCCATCCCCAATAATAAATATATAAACTATGACTTCCACTACTACTCGTCGTAAAGCCAGCACGTTTTATGTAATTTTGATTGCTGGTGCCGCTGCCCTCGGCGGGTTTTTATTCGGTTTTGATACTGCTGTAATCAACGGTGCGGTTTTATCTTTAGCAAAAGCTTTTAATACCAGTAGTTGGGTGACAGGGCTGGCAGTATCCCTAGCGTTGCTGGGGTCTGCCATCGGAGCCTTCTTTGCCGGACAGATTGCAGACCGTTATGGTCGAGTCAACGCAATGGTGGTTGCTTCGGCATTGTTTACTATCAGTGCCATTGGCTCTGGGATTGCCTTCACAATCTGGGATTTTATTTTTTGGCGAGTATTAGGTGGGATTGGCATCGGCGTTGCTAGCGTCATCGCGCCAGCTTACATTGCCGAATGTTCTCCCACCCATTTGCGGGGAAGGTTAGGATCTCTGCAACAATTAGCGATCGTAGTGGGAATTTTCGTTGCCTTATTGAGCGACTACTTTATCGCTACGTCAGCAGGTTCAGCAGACTCGCCGTTTTTGTTTGGGGTTGCAGCTTGGCGCTGGATGTTTTGGACAGCAGTCCCACCAGCAGTATTCTACGGGATGGTAGCTTTAACAATTCCTGAATCTCCCCGTTATTTGGTTGCCAAAGGACGAGAATCAGAAGCTGTTAACGTTCTGACCAAGATTTTGGGGGGTGACGTACTGCCAAAAATCGAAGAAATTCGGCAGACAGTGCTTCGCGAACGCCAACCCAGATTTTCTGACCTCTTAAGCAGAAGTGGCGGACTCTTGCCAATTGTTTGGATAGGAATAGGCTTATCTGTATTACAGCAATTTGTTGGGATTAATGTAATCTTCTACTACAGCAGCGTTTTATGGCGTGCTGTCGGCTTTTCCGAAAAAGATTCCCTATCAATCACGGTGATTACAGGAGCCGTCAACATTATTACAACACTGATTGCGATCGCCTTCGTAGATAAATTTGGTCGCAAGCCCTTACTGATAATAGGGTCAATCGGCATGACCTTGACATTGGGGACGATGGCTTATCTTTTTGGTCATGCTCCCCTCGATGCTGCTGGGAACCCCAATCTTACCGGAAGCGCCGGGACTATAGCTCTGGTCGCAGCCAACCTCTATGTGTTCTGCTTCGGTTTCTCTTGGGGGCCAGTGGTTTGGGTGCTGTTGGGAGAAATGTTTAATAACAAAATTCGAGCCGCCGCACTTTCGATTGCTGCTGCTATGCAATGGGTTGCCAATTTCCTCATTTCCACAACATTTCCTCCTATACTGCAATATTTCGGTCTAGGTTCTGCCTATGGACTCTATACAATTGCAGCTGCTACCTCATTCTTTTTCATTCTCTTTTTTATTAAAGAAACCAAAGGAATTGAGCTAGAAGATATGTAATTAGCATCCATCTAGTACCTCTGTGCGTAATTCATAATTTGTATCTCTGTATCCTCTGTGTTTGTGAGGTTGCATGGTTAAAGGAGTTTGTAGTCAGCACTTTAGTGCTTAGATTAGGGCTAGAGTCACTCACTACGAACTTCTCAAAATTAATGTAGTGGAGTACTAGATGGAACATTCACAACTGATGACGACAACGTAATTGAATAATATGTAGTAGAAGTTTCCAGTCCGGGAGCAGGAACATTAAACAATTTAGGAATTCAGGGCCGCACTTAATAGACCAAGCTTTGCATTTATTTGGAATGCTGATGCTATTTTTGCAGACATCCGCATCACCAGGCTGCGATCGCAAGTAGATGATTGTTTTGAGTTGATACTATACTACGACAAACTGCGCGTCAAATTAAAAGCAAGTTTCCTTGTGCGTGAGCCTGCGCCTGCCTACATCATACATAGCACTAAAGGTTCTTTTCTTAAAAGCAGAGCCAGAAAGTGAATATGGCTTGCTGCATACAGAAAAAGACACAAAAATAATTCGAGAAAAAGTCAAAAGTTTACAAGGGAGCTATTTAGGTTATTACGATGCCGTATATAAATCTATCGTTAGTAATCAGCCAATTGCTGTTACCGCCGAAGACGGAATTAAGCTAATGGAAATTATAGCAGCAGCTATTAAAAACAGCAATGAGCAAAAAGTCATAACGTTGCTTGAATTGAGCTAAAACTTCAACTTAAAATATGTAATTTTAATGTTGATTAGCTCATACTTTTATTCGAGGGTAATTTCTTTCGTTACAAGCTCATAATTCAACCATTTTCAATTAATAAATCAATGCTAAAAACTATTTTTCCTAGCTTTTTTATTTTATTTTTGGCAATTCCAGCAGTTTGGGCAGCACCTCCAGAAGACGATCCGAATGCAACAGATGCTAATCGGACTTTGCAGGGACAAGTCACTTCTGTTTCCCAGTTTTCTGATGTACAACCAACTGATTGGGCGTTTGGTGCATTGCAATCGTTAGTGGAACGCTACGGTTGTATTGCAGGTTATCCCAATTCTACCTATCGCGGCAACCGTGCCTTAACCCGTTATGAGTTTGCCGCAGGTTTAAATGCTTGTTTGGATCGGATTAATGAGTTAATTGCCACAGCTACTAGCGATTTAGTTAATAAGCAAGATTTGGCAGTGCTGCAAAAGTTGCAGCAAGACTTTGCCGCAGAACTAACAACTCTGCGCGGACGAGTAGATACCTTAGAGGCACATACAGCAACATTGGAGGCGCAGCAGTTTTCTACTACTACTAGGTTGAATGCTCAAATTATCACCGCCGTTAGTGATACCTTTGGCGATCGAGTCGGTGGCGAAGATGATGAATCGCGCATCTACTTTGCAAATCGGGGTCGTCTCAACTTTGAGAGCAGTTTCACTGGCAAAGATTTATTGCGAGTCCGGCTAGAATTTGGTAACTTTGCATCCAATGTTGGCAGTCAAATTGCCGCAGCCACAGGTACAGGAATGACACGCCTAAACTTCGATTATGACAGCAACGAGACACTTTATGTCCCCCACATCCGTTATTACTTCCCAGTCAGTGATTCCCTTAACTTCGTTGTTGGGCCTGTAGGCATTGGTTACACCGACATTTCCACCACCGTCACTCCCCCCACAATTGCTGACGACGGCAATGGAGTTCCCTCACTTTTTGGATCGTACAGTCCCTTATTCCGGCGAGGTGGCGGCGGTGCAGCCGCTAACTGGAACATTACCAAAGACTTGGTTCTCACCTTGGGCTATTTAGCAGGCAGTTCTAATGTGCCATCGCCTAGCAACGGGTTATTTGATGGCGGCTACAACGCCCTAGCGCACTTAGCCTATTATGGTAAGCAAGGAGCGATCGGTGTTGCTTACTCTCATGGCTATAGCCCTGCTGGAGTAATCGAACTCTCAGCTGGGACGGGTAGCGTCTTGTCAAACGCTCCCTTTGGCAACAACATTGCTACTTCCAACGATATTGTCGGCACACAGGGGTACTATCGCTTCTCCCCGAATTTTCAAGTCCACGCTTGGGGTGGATATATTTGGGCAAATGCCGAGAGTTCTGGTTTGAGTGATATTTCCAATGGTAGGGGTGGAACAGATTCTCTATTTGTGAACAATGGTGCCAACGCCAATGCCTGGTTTGGGGCGATTGGTGTGTCGTTTCCCGATGTGGGTGGTAGAGGCAATCTCCCAGGAATTCTCTTTGGTATACCGCCCCATGTTTCTAACAGTGATATCCGTCAAGACCGAGACAACGCTTACCATATCGAAGCATTTTATCGTTACCGCCTGAATGACAACATCTCAGTTACTCCTGGTTTTTGGGTGATTCTCAACCCGGAAAATGACAACAGAAATGATACGCAGTATGTGGGTGTACTTCGCACAACCTTCGATTTTTAACTTAATGTGAATGCTTTGCTCGATCGGCAGAGTGCTGAATACTCAGCACTCTTTAGGGACTTACAGTGAAAAAACAAAAATTATTCTTTTGTTACTACCAAATTCCACAGCGCATCAATTCCACTGCCTACATATTCTGAATCCTGGTGTTGTGAAATCCATTCGGCGACAGTAGCAATAACAAACATTGCTGGAGTTTTTGCCCAACTTGCCCAATGCAGAAGCAGCAGAGTTACGCACAATATCAGTCTCATCTTTGAGTAAGCCCAGCAGTGCTTCAACTACTTGTGGCGAGGCGTTGCCCAAGTTACCCAATGCAACAGCAGCAGAGTCACGCACACTCTCACTCTCATCTTTGAGTAAACCCAGCAGTGCTTCAACTACCTGTGGCGAGGCGTTGCCCAAGTTACCCAATGCAACAGCAGCAGAGTCACGCACACTCTCACTCTCATCTTTGAGTAAACCCAGCAGTGCTTCAACTACCTGTGGCGAGGCGTT